>NZ_JBAHWD010000007.1:0-408478 GCF_037044575.1 Nonomuraea sp. LPB2021202275-12-8
CTTTCACCGAGCGGGGCTTTCCCTTTGTGTCAGAGGGTCTGTACGGAGCCCGTACGGTGATTTGGCGTTCCTTAACCGTCCCCTAAGGCGAGCTTTGATCTTGAAACGGCACACAAAGTGGTCCAGGGCGGCGCGTCAACCAAGCGGTGGTCGGGAAAGATTGAGAAAATCGCTTGTTGTGACGGCGATACTCGATCAGCTGCGGACCGCCCCCCGGTCGGTTCTCGGCAAGCTCCCCGGGCTCTCGAGTGACGATGACGAGACGCGCCGGCCGCTACCCGTGTCCGGGATGCTCGCCGCCGCCTGCACGCTGGGCGTCGGGCTTGCCGTGCTCACCACGCTCACACTGGTCGGCTGGATCGCCGCGCCCCGCGGCACGCTGGGCGCCGGGCTGCCGGGGGTGTTCAGGACGGCCGCGCAGATCTGGCTGGCCGCTCACCACGCGGGGTTCGCGATCCCCGGCGGCCGGGTCGGGTTGCTGCCGATCGGGCTGATGGTGCTGCCCGCGGTGCTGCTCTACAAGGCCGGGCGCTGGATGGCGCGCGACGCCGACCTGCGGCTGCGACTGCCCGCCAGGCTGCCCAAGAACAGCCCGCGCGAGAAGGCCAACGCCCGCCGGCGGGCCCAGCTCGTCCTGGTGGCCCAGGCGGGGGTCTCCCTGGCCGCGCCGTACGCGCTGCTGGCCGGGCTGATCGCGCTGGTCACGAGCAACGACATCACCCAGCCCTACATCGGCGAGGCGCTGCTCAGCCATTTCCTGCTGGCGTTCCTGGCGGGTGCGCTGGCCACCGCGCGGACGATCGGGCCGTGGCGGGCGATGCTGCGGCTGCTGCCCGAGCGGGTGCGGGCGCTGACCGTCGGCACGGCCGTGGCCACCGCGATCCTGGTCGTGGCCGGGCTGGTGCTCGTGCTGGTCGCCGTGGCGCTCAACTTCGACCAGGTGCGCGAGCTGTCCGGGGTGCTCTCGCCGGGGTTCGTCGGCGGCGTGCTGCTCCTGCTGGTGCAGGCTCTTTACCTGTTCAACGCGGTCATCTGGGCTTCCTCCTACATCGCCGGCCCCGGGTTCGCGATCGGGGCCGACACCCTGGTCGCGCCTACGGGGGTGCAGCTCGGCACGGTTCCGAGCCTGCCGCTGCTGGGCGCGCTGCCCGAGAGCGGGCCGGTGCCGGGATGGATGATGGCGGTGATAGCGCTGCCGTTCGCGGCGGGGGCCGTGGCGGGCGTCGTGGTCGCCAGGATCTCGCCTTCACCCTCGTACGAGGCCGCGCCGCTGTGGGGTTTCCTGACCGGTGTCACGACCGGGCTGGTGACGGCGCTGCTCGCGGCGCTGTCCGGTGGCCCGATCGGCGGCGGTCGCCTGACGGCCGTCGGGCCTTCACCGTGGGAGGTGGCCCTGTCGGTCGCACTTGAGGTGGGCGTGGCCGCGGGCATCTCCGCCGGGGTGACCAACCTGCTGCTCCTGAACAGGAAGGCCCGCGCACCGCTCGACAAGGCCGCCGCTCCGGTGCGGAAGGCCGGCGCGGCGATCGCCAGGGCGGCGAGCAAGGTGGGACTGGCCGAGGCCGACGCCCGGCCGCTGCCCGGCCACTGGATGGACGCCACCGAGGCCGACACGCAGGCGATCCCGGTCATCCGCGACGACTGGCAGGACGAGCACGCCTCGGCCGCGGCCGAGACGCTCTCGCAGGCACGCCCGCGCCTGCCGATGGACGAGGCCGTCCCGCCGCGTAAGGACATCGTGGACGAGTCCGACGACCGTGGTGGCCACGTCATCTACCTCGACCCCTACGCGTGGGACCGCGACTAGGGCTGCGTGGCTCCGATGAGCTCCAGCACGTCGGGCGGCAGCTTCTTCTGGGCCGCCTCCCGGAACTGGACGAAGCACTCGCCCTGGGCGGACACCGTGCCGGCGCCCTTCATGCACTCCTGATAGGCGGAGTTCTCGTCCATCAGGTAGAGCTGCATGACCGTGGCGCTGGCCGACAGCACCAGGGCGACGGTCGCGACGGCGATGCCGCCCGCCGCCACTCCCGTGGGCCGGCCCGCGGCTTTCAGCAAGGGGAGCGCGCGGATCCCCGCCACGAGCGCGAACAACCCCATCACCAGTCCGGCCGCCGGCAGCATGAACGTCATGGCCAGCGCTGCGATGGACAACCAGATCGCTCGGCGGCCCGCGGACTCCGCGGGCTGCTGACCGGCCGGTGCTTGCACCGGTGTCGACACCTGACCTCCTCTGCGTCACCAGGCGAGGAACAGATACGCTGGCAGCCCCACCACGGATCCCCATTGGAGTGTGCGTGTCTAAGGCTGGGCGGCTCGTCGTCCTCGTCTCCGGCTCTGGAACAAACCTACAGGCCTTGCTGGACGCTTCCGCCGATCCCTCGTACGGTGCCCGCGTGGTGGCCGTCGGCGCGGACCGGGGCGGCATCGAGGGCTTGGCCAGAGCTACCCGGGCAGGAGTGCCCACTTTCGTCCGCAAACTGGGCGAATATCCGTCTCGGGCGGAGTGGGATGCCGCGATCGCGGAGGAGATCGCCGCGCACAAACCGGACCTCGTGGTCTCGGCCGGGTTCATGAAAATTCTGGGCGCTCCGACGATCGAGGCGTTCCCGGTGCTCAACACCCACCCCGCGCTGCTGCCGTCCTTCCCTGGCGCGCACGGGGTGCGCGACGCGCTGGCCCACGGCGTCAAGGTGACCGGCTGCACGGTGATGCTGGCCGACGCCGGGGTCGACACCGGACCCATCGTCGCCCAGGAGGCCGTGCCCGTGCTGCCCGACGACGACGAGGCGGAGCTGCACGAGCGCATCAAGACCGTCGAGCGCCGCCTGCTCGTCGACATCGTCGGCCGGATGGCCCGGGAGGGCTGGACGGTCAGCGGACGGACCGTCCGCATCGGCAACCAATCAGGAGGGATCAGCAAGTGACTCGCATCGCCATCCGGCGCGCGTTGATCGCCGTGTACGACAAGTCGGGGCTGGAGGAGCTGGCCAGAGCCCTCGACGGCGCGGGAGTGGAGATCGTGTCGACCGGCGGCACCGCGGCGGCCATCGCGTCCTACGGCATCCCCGTGACCAAGGTCGAGCAGCTCACCGGTTTCCCGGAGTGCCTCGACGGGCGAGTCAAGACGTTGCACCCGCGCGTGCATGCCGGGCTGCTGGCCGACCTCAACAAGCCGCACCATGTGGCGCAGCTCGACGAGCTGGAGATCGACCCGTTCCAGCTCGTCGTGGTCAACCTCTACCCGTTCCAGGAGACGGTCGCCTCGGGGGCGACCGACGAGGAGTGCGTCGAGCAGATCGACATCGGCGGGCCCGCGATGATCCGCGGCGCCGCCAAGAACCACAGCACCTGCGCCGTCGTGGTCGACCCCGCCGGCTACGGCGGCGTGCTGGCCGCGCTGGACGAGGGCGGGTTCACGCTGGCCGAGCGCAGGCGCCTGGCAGGCATCGCCTACGCGCACACCGCCTCCTACGACGTGGCCGTGGCGTCCTGGTTCGCCGGCGCGTACGCGGCCGAGGAGACGTGGCCGCAGTTCATGGGCGCCACCTGGCAGCGCAAGGCCGAGCTGCGCTACGGCGAGAACCCCCACCAGGGCGCCGCCATCTACACCGCGGGCGCCGACGGCCTGGCCAACGCCGAGCAGCTCCACGGCAAGGAGATGTCCTACAACAACTACCTCGACGCCGACGCGGCCTGGCGGGCGGCCTGGGACTTCGCCGGCCCGTGCGTGGCGATCATCAAGCACCAGAACCCGTGCGGCATCGCCGTCGGCTCCGATGTGGCCGACGCCCACCGCAAGGCGCACGCCTGCGACCCCGTCTCCGCCTACGGCGGCGTGATCGCGGTCAACGGGGCGGTCAGGGTCGAGCTGGCCAGGCAGATCGCCGAGGTGTTCACCGAAGTGGTCGTGGCTCCCGCCTACGAGCCGGAGGCGCTGGCCGTACTCACCCAGAAGAAGAACATCCGCCTCCTGGTCTGCCCGAGCGGGCCGGTCAATGCCGCCGAGTTCCGCAGGGTCGACGGCGGGCTGCTCGTGCAGCAGGTGGACCGGATCGACGCGCCCGGTGACGCATCCGAGCGCTGGCAGCTCAAGGCGGGCGAGCCTGCCACGCCGGAGCTGCTGGCCGACCTCGCGTTCGCCTGGCGGGCGGCGCGGTCGGTGAAGTCCAACGCGATCCTGCTGGCCAGTGACCAGGCCACGGTGGGCGTCGGCATGGGGCAGGTCAACCGGGTCGACTCCTGCCGCTTGGCGGTGACCCGCGCCGGGGAGCGGGCCAAGGGCTCGGTGGCGGCGTCGGACGCGTTCTTCCCGTTCGCCGACGGGCCGCAGGTGCTGATCGAGGCGGGCGTCAGGGCCATCGTCGAGCCGGGCGGCTCCGTCCGTGACCAGGAGGTCATCGACGCGGTGGAGAAGGCGGGCATCACCCTCTACTTCACCGGCACGCGCCACTTCTTCCACTGATCAGCCGTGGGTGACCCGGCCTCCCGGGTCACCCGCCATCGCAAAACGCGGCGAACATTCGTCCCATGCGGTTACCCTGAATGCTCCGTCGCGTACTTATTCCCTCGGAGTCCTTTATGACGCTGCTTGACGCATCCCTGCACGCCGTCCTGGCCGTGAACGGGTTCGCCACCAGCCCCTTCGTGCTCATCCTGCTGGCCTTCGTCGGCGCCTACCTCGGCAGCCGCATGGTCGAGCTCATCCCGTTCACCCGCAGGATCATCGAGCGTCGTGAGGCTCAGCTCGCCGAGCGCGAGTAGTCCCAGGCGAGTTTGGCGGCTCCGGCGAGCCCGGCCCGCACCCCCAGCGTTGTCGCCTCCACCCGCACCGCCCGGACGAACGCCAGGCCGCCGATGTCGTCGAGCGCCCGGCTCAGAGGGTCGAACAGCACAGGTCCCGCCTGTGAGACGCCGCCGCCGATGACGACCGTGGTCACCTCGGCGGCCGCGGCCGTGGAGGCGATCATTCCGGCCAGCGCCCTGGCACCCCGCTCGAAGGCGGCCACGGCGACCGCGTCGCCGGCCGCCGCGTCCAGAGCGAGCGCCCGCGCGTCGGCCTTCTCTCCTGCGGCCGAAGCGCCGGTGGGCGCCTCACCCGCGAGGCCGGGGACCCAGCCGTTCTCCAGGGCCCAGCGCGCCATGTTCGGCCCGCTGGAGTAGCGCTCCACGCAGCCGCGCCCGCCGCACTCGCAGCGCTCGCCGTACGGATCGACCGTCATGTGTCCCACATGCCCGGCGTTCCCGGTGGGGCCGAGCAGCGGCCTGCCGTCGATCACCAGGCCGCCGCCGATGCCCGTGGACACCACGATCCCGAGCAGCGCCGAGCTCCCGCGCCCCGCCCCCAGCCAGTGTTCGCCCAGCGCCATGCACTGGGCGTCGCCGGCGAGCACGGTCGGCAGCCCGGTCTGCCCGCGCACCTCGTCACGCAGCGGGAAGCCGCGCCAGCTCGGCATGTTCACCGGGCTGACGGTCCCGGCGGCCAGGTCCAGCGGCCCGGCGCAGCCGATCCCGGCGGCGCTCGGCTCGGGCCCGCCCTCGGTGACCTCCTCGATCAGTGCCCCGAGCGAGGCCATGACCTCCTCGCGCGGCGTGGGCCGGGTGGCGGTTCGCAGTGCGGAACCTTCCTCGTCCACCAGTGCGGCGGCGAGCTTGGTTCCTCCGATGTCAATGGCAAGTACGTGAGTCATCAGTGTTTGTGGTGGTTGTCGGGCTGGCGGGGGTCGCCAGGATGTTCCAGTCCGGGCACGAGCTCGATCTTGGCGGCACGGGTCTCGTCCAGCCACCGTGCGAACGCCAGGCGTCGCGCGGCGGCGAGCGGCGCCGCCGCGCCGGCCTCGGGAGGTTGCGCGAGCTGGGCGCTCGCCACGGCCACGTGCCAGCCGAGCGCATCCCGGACCGGACCGGCGAGCGTCCCGGGCGGCGTGCGGCGGATCTCGGCGGCGAGCGCGGCGGGCAGCGAGCCCAGCGTCACCTCGCCCAGCGGTTCGAGCTCGCCGGCACCGGCCAGCTCGGCGGCCTCTCGATCGTCGAACAGCCGGTGCCACACCAGGTGCCGCCCTTCAGCGGGCGGCGGCTGGGGCGCGGGCGCCGGCCGCCAGGCGGGTGGGATGGCGGTGCCGGCCGTGACGTGCTCGAACACGGCTCGCACCCACGGGCTGCCGTTGTAGGCGGAAGCGGTGATGGATCCCAGCTCCACGGCGGCCAGCCTGTCCAGCGGGCCGTCCGGCACCGGGGCCAGCCCCAGCCTTCCGGCCTCGTCCTCGCAGAGCGCCTCCGTGAGGATGACCTGGGTCAGCCATCGGGCGAGCTGCCGGTCCTCGGAGCTGCCCGGCGAGGGCAGCGCGGCGCTGAGCGGTCCACCGCGCAGGCGGGCGATCCGCCGGTCGAGCAGCTCGCGGGCGATGGGCCGCCCGCTCACGAACCCGATCGGCCCCGGTGCCGCACCGCCGGGGGTCGCCTCGGCGGCCGGGTGCGGATGGTGGTGAGGCGCGCCCAGGGCGGTCACCGTGTCACCTCCAGGCGGACCGCGGAGGTGTACTGGCAGCGGCCGAACCACATGATCTTGGCCAGGGCCCACGAATGCCCGCTCGCGGCATCCTCGGGCACCTCGACGGGGAACTCCACGTCGGCCGTCGCCCCGGCCGCCACGGTGAAGCCCCGGATGACCGCGGGCAGCAGGTCCCAGACGCCCCACGGAGCCGCGAGCTGGGCCTCGCCCCGGATCTCGTCGGCGGTGCCGTTCGCCAGCCGTACCACGATCGAGGCGCGGTCGCCGGGACGCAGGGTGAGCGCGCCGGTGAGTACGGCCGCCGACAGGCCGGTCGCGCGGCCCTCGGTGGCGGTGGTGCCCTGGACCGCCTCGACGAGCTCGGGCAGCGGGCCGGGAACCGGCAGCTCGGGGGTGTCGCCGAGCGCCACCGTGGTGACGTCCTCGATCACCTGCCCGCCGGCGTGGGTCCGCGCGGCGACGAAGTGCAGGCCCGCGCCGGCAGCGGGCGTCACGGTGACCGGGAAGCGCACGTGCCCGCCCGGCTCCAGGCGGAAGGGACGCCGGGCGGGCAGGGCGGTCCAGCCGTCCGGGACCCGCAGCTCGACCACGCCTTCGTGAGCCGAGTCGACCAGGTGGCTCGCGACCACGACCGCCACCTCGAACGCCTCTCCGGCGGCCGGCGTGACGAGGCCGGGCGTCACGGACACCGACACCGGCAGGTAGCCCAGCGGGGCGGGCCCCTTGTTGTGCAGCCAGTAGCGGCTGTAGACCGGCTGGGCCTCCTCCCGGGTCGCGCCGAGCTCGGGGCCGCCGGACAGGGGAGCGGCGGGGGAGACGAAGGTGGCGACCTCCGAGCCGCTCAGCACGAGCCCGCCCGCATCCGCTCCGCTCGCGGGGTGCTCCGGGAGGCGTTCCAGGAGGTCGGCGCGGGTCAGGGGCTCGCGGGGGAGCAGCGGCGAGTCGATCACCGCGCGGGAGCCCAGCCCGGTGGACTCCACCAGGCGCAGCGTGACCCCCTGGCCGCGGTGGTCGCCGAGGCCGTGCGCGTGCGGGTTGCCGGTGGCCTTGACGGTGCCCACCAGGACGTCGCGGGCGGGTTCGACCCGCAGCAGCGAGTGCGTCTGCGGCAACTCGCCACCGGGCGCGTCCACCACGCGCGGCAGCAGCGGGGTGATGTAGTCCTGCCCGGCCGACGGCAGCTTGTGCGCCCGCCAGTCGCCCTCGCCGCCCGTGAGCGCGTACGAGAATTCGTGCGTCCAGTGCTGGAGCTGGAACGCCGACCCGTCGGGGCTGGTGCGGCGCGGCGGGTCGAGCCAGATCCCCGAGGGCCAGCCGGTGCAGGACCGCATGAGCGACAGGTGCAGCGCACCCTCCGGGTCCACCGCGAACCCGGGCAGCCCGTAGGCAAGCAGGGCTACCGTCCGGTCGTCGAGCCGTTCGGAGCCCAGCGGGCACACCGCCTCGATGGCGGCGTCGGCCAGGTCCGCCACCAGGTCGGCGACCGGGCCGGCGACGATGAGCGCGGGCAGGGCGCGCACGTCGCGCAGGTCGGCGCCGGGCTGCCAGACCTCGTGCAGCGGCCGCTCGGCGGGCACCCAGACGTGGGGCGCGCCGGACTTGAGCGCGTCCAGGTAGGCCGGGTCGCTGCGGTCGAGCAGCTCGGCGGCCAGCGGGTTCTCGCCGGGGCCACCGAGGATGATCCGCACGTCGGGCAGGTTCGAGTCCACGTCCAGCCAGCCGTACCTGGCCCAGGAGGCGGAGGAGGTGGTGGCGGTCACGCCGGCGCGGGCCAGCGCCACCACCAGGTCGCGGGCCTCCGGCGCGTCCGCCAGCTCGGGCACCACGACCTCGGCCACGCCGACAGCCCGCGCGCCCGCCTCGCCGAGGTTCACCCTGGCGGTCGAGGACAGGCCGAACCAGGTGTTGGCCGGGTTGTCGAGCGTCCAGGGGTGCTCGGCGGAGTCGGCGTCCGGCAGCGCGAACCCGCGCCCCACGACCGCGCCGGCCACGTCGGACACCGGCAGCGCGCCCTCGACCCGGGCCGGGAAACGGACCCGGAGCAGGCGGTCGGCGCCGGTGTAGTCGAGCACCCGGGTGGTGAGGTCCACCCGGTCCGAGCCCGCCCAGAGCGTAACCGTCTGCTCGTAGGCGACCTCGTCCACCTGCCCCGTCACGACCAGCCGCTGACCGATGGGGCTGGTCTCGGCCCGTACGGCGAGGGCCTGCGACCCGCCCGACCCGACGGCGCGACCGGTGGGCATGAGATGCCACGGGCCTTCGCCCATGTCGGGGTGCTGCGGGTACTCCTCGTGGAGCCGCAGCTCGTTGCCCAGTCCGGTGAGCAGTTCGCGGCCGGAGTGACGGTCGAGGACCGAGGTCAGCCCGCCACCCCGGGCGGGGTCGGCGACGACCCGCCACCGCTCGTTCTCGATGGCGAAGGGGTCGGCCGCCGCCAGGGGGCGCCAGGTGTCGGTCAGGCCTTCCACCACGCGGTAGGTGCGCCAGCCCATGGACGGGACGTCCCTGGCCATGAACGCCAGCGTGCCGTCCTCGTGCACGGCGGGCACCTCGGTGCCCGACGGGTCGGCCAGCCGCAGGCCGGGGCCGAGCCGCACGCGGACCAGCCCGTCGCGGGGGAACGGCAGCGTGTTGGTCACCACGACACTGCGCCCGTCCACCGCGATCCGGCCGCTCAGCGCGTCGAGCGCGCGGTCGCGGGCGTCGGCGGCCAGGTCGTACGCCTCCCGCCACCCGGTGAGCAGGTCGATGTAGACCTGGTCGGACTCCGAGCCGGTGATCGCGTCGTGGTGGGCGCCGTAGGCGAGCTGCCGCCACACCTTGTCGAGCGCGGTGTGCGGGTAGCCGCCGAGCCCGAGCAGCGCGGCGAAGGCGGACAGCCGCTCGGCGTCCAGCGCCGCCACCTCGGCCGCCCGCTGGGCCTGCTTCGTGTCGATGTAGGAGACGTCTTTGCCGGTGTAGATAGGGTTCATGTCCCGCGTCTGCGGGCTATATGCCGATATTTCGGCGTTTACGGCGTTCAGGAAGTCCCGTGGCGTGCCGCAGACGAACCTCGGCCACACGTACCGCTCGTTCCACGTCCGGTGGATGTCGGTGACCCACTTGTTCGGCGGCGTGTAGTCGGTGCCGACGGGCAGCAGGATGTTGCGGGTCGCGGCCACCGGCTTGAGCGAGCGGTAGAGCTCGTAGACGGCCTGCGAGGCATCCTCCAGCGTGGGCGAGGAGTCCATCCACCAGCCCGCCGAGTAGTGGCCCGGCATGTAGTGCGTCACGACGCCCAGCCCTGAGGGCGAGATCCACTCGAACTCGCTGGGGAACTGCATCAGGGCCGCGTCGTTCTTGGCCTGCTTGAAGTTCTTGCTGATCGGCCCCCACTGGTGGAACGGCCCGCGCGCCCACGCGCTCCCGGTCAGCCCCGCCGCCGCGAGATAGCCGGGGAACTGCGGATCGTGCCCGAACACGTCGAGCTGCCAGGCCGTGCGCGGATCCCCGCCGAGGATGTCCCGCTGGTAGCCCACCCCGTAGACGATGTTGCGGATCGTGGTCTCGGCGCCGGTGAGGTTGGTGTTGGGCTCGTTGTAGGTCCCCCCGATCAGCTCCACCCGCCCTTCGGCCAGCAACGTGCGCAGGTCCGCGCGGCGCTCGGGATGGGTGTCGAAGAACGGCTTGAGATAGTCGACCTCGGCCAGCACGAACCGGTAGTCGCGATCCCGCAGCGCCAGTTCGATGTGCGCCTCGACCAGCGCGAAGGCGTTGCGCTCCCACAGCGGCCTGGTGGTCGAGTCGCCGGACAGCAGCTCCCACGGGCTGGTGTAGGCGGCCTGCGTGTTCCACCAGACGGGGTCGTAGTGGAAGTGGGACACCATGAACATGGTCCATCCGGGCGCCTCGACCGGCACGAGCACGTCGAGCGACTCGCGGCCCAGCGACACCACACAGGGCACCGCGGTCCCGGCCTCGGCGGAGACGGCCAGCGGCGCCTCGACCGTCACGGTCCCCGTCCCGGCGGGCACGGTCACCGGCCGGGCGAGCCGCACCCCTTCACCCAGCACGTCCAGAGCCGCCTCGCTCTCACCCTGCGAGACGGTCACCCTCAGCACCTGGAAAGGCTCGTCCTCCGACCCGACGAACACATCGGTCGGCTCTGCGGACAACAGGCGAGCGGACAAAGGTCACCCCTCGATGTGCGCGACGCTGGCGACCGTCACACTATGCCTTCCGAAGATCGATGACAACGATGTCATCGGGCATCGGGTACCACTTGACCACCGGCGCCGCCGGAAGATCGTCCACCGGACGGCGATCGCGGAGAGAGGGGTCAGGTGATCACAGGGTGAGGCGATGAGATGGGCATCTGTGCTGGGGCCGGTCGCCGTCGTGGAAGGATTGGAACATGAGCGCAGTGAGACTCGACGGCAAGGCGACCGCCGCAAAGATCAAGGCAGACCTCGCGACCCGGGTGGCCGCGCTCAAGGAGCGGGGCATCACACCAGGCCTGGGCACAGTGCTGGTCGGTGACGATCCCGGCAGCCAGATCTACGTCGCGGGCAAGCACCGCGACTGCGCCGAGGTGGGCATCGCCTCCATCCGCGTCGACCTGCCGGCGACCGCCTCGCAGGCCGACGTCGAGGCCGTCCTCGACGAGCTCAACGCCTCGCCCGAGTGCACCGGCTACATCGTCCAGCTCCCGCTGCCCAGGCAGCTCGACACCATGGCCCTGCTGGAGCGCATGGACCCGGCCAAGGACGCCGACGGCCTGCACCCGGTCAACCTCGGCCGCCTCGTCCACATGGTCGACGCGCCGCTGCCGTGCACGCCGCACGGGATCGTGCTGCTCCTGCAGGAGTACGGCGTGCCGATCAAGGGCGCCGAGGTGGCCGTGGTCGGCCGCGGCATCACGGTGGGCCGCTCGCTCGGCCTCCTGCTCACCCGGCGCAGCGAGAACGCCACGGTCACCCTCTGCCACACCGGCACCCAGGACCTGGCCGGCCACGTGCGCCGGGCCGACATCGTGGTGGCCGCGGCGGGTGTGCCCAGCCTGATCACCGCGGACATGGTCAAGCCGGGCGCGGCCGTGCTCGACGTGGGCGTCTCCCGCGTCGACGGCCGGATCGCGGGCGACGTCGCGCCCGACGTCGCGGAGGTGGCGGGCTTCCTCACCCCCAACCCCGGCGGTGTGGGCCCGATGACCCGCGCCCTCCTGCTGTCCAACGTGGTCGAATCCGCCGAGCGCCGCCGGGCCGCCGCCTTCTAGGGCCGTCAGAAGGGGTAGGTGGCGATCTCCGGCTGCATGGTCACCCACTGGGTGTCGGTGAACGCCTCGATGTTCGCCCCGGTGCCGCCGAACCTGGCGCCGGTCCCTGAGCTGCCCAGGCCGCCGAAGGGCGCCACCGACTCGTCGTCCACCGTCTGGTCGTTGATGTGCACGATGCCCGTCGGCACCAGGTCGGCCAGCGCGAGCCCCTTCATCACGTCGCGGGTCAGGATGCCCAGCGCCAGGCCGTACTCGGAGTCGGCGGCCAGCGCCGCGGCCTCCTCGATGGTGGCGAACGTCATCACCGGCGCGACCGGCCCGAACACCTCCCGCGCGTAGGCGGGGGCGGAGGCGGGCGTTCCGGCGAGCACGGTGGGCCGGTAGAACAGGCCCTCGTACGTCCCGCCTGCGGCGAGCCTGGCGCCCGCCGACACGCTCTCGGTGACCAGCCCGTGGACCTTGTCGCGCTGCCGGGCGTCGATGAGCGGCCCGAGCGCGACCTGCCCGGTGGCGGGGTCTCCCACGGGCAGGCCGTCGGCCTTGGCGGCGAGCCGTTCCACGTACTCTTCGGCGATCGCCTCATGGACCAGGTGCCTGCCCGTCGTCATGCAGATCTGGCCCTGGTGGAAGAACGACGCCCACGCGCCCGCCGACACGGCCGCCTCGACGTCGGCGTCGTCGAGCACGATCAGCGCGGAGTTGCCGCCGAGCTCCAGGTGGGCGCGCTTGAGATGGCGGGCCGCGGTCTCGCCGACCTCCCGCCCCGCGGAGGTGGAGCCGGTGAAGGAGATCACCGGGACGTTCGGGTCGGTGATCAGCGCCCGCCCGGTCCCCACCCCGCCCGGCAGCACGTGCAGCAGGCCGGCCGGCAGGCCCGCCTCCTCGAAGACGCGCGCGATGGAGAAGCCGCCACAGACGGCGGTCCGCTGGTCGGGCTTGAACACCACCGCGTTGCCCAGCGCGAGCGCGGGCGCGACGGACCTGATGCCCAGGATGAGCGGGAAGTTGAACGGCGCGATGACGCCGACCACCCCGACGGGGAGCCGCCGCGAGAAGCTCAGCCGCTTGCGTGCGGTGGGCAGCATCTCGCCGAACGGCTGCGAGGCCAGTGCCGCCGCCTCGTAGCACTCCTGCGCGGCGACGTGCGTCTCGAACCCGGCCTTGCCGGGCACGGACCCGGCCTCCCTGACGATCCAGTCCTGGATCTCCTGCGCGTGCTCCTCGAACAGCCGCCCGGCCCGGCGCAGCACCGCCGCGCGCTCCTCGTACGGGGTGGCTGCCCAGGCGCGCTGCTCGCGGCGGGCCCGGGCCGCGGCGCGGGTCACGTCACCGGCGCCGGCGGTTCCGGCCCTGCCGAGTTCGGCGCCGGTCGCGGGCTCGACGACGGGCTGCTCGCCCGCCTCGGTCGTGGTCCACCCGCCGTCGAAGATCGATCCGGTCCAGGTCTTCGGGTCCAGGAATGTCATGGTCAGCCTCCTCAGGGCTGGAAATCCGGGTCCACGGTCACGTTCACGTCGAGCAGCAGGGGGTGCTCACGAGCGGCGAGCGTGGGCAGCACCTCGTCCAGTGCCGCGACCAGCTCGCCGTGGCCTTCGACGCGCCTGGCCTGGCAACCCAGCGCTCTGGCCGTCGCGGCCAGGCTCACCTCGCCGAACGCGGGCCAGGGCGCCTTGCCGCCGTGCTTGTCCGCCAGCCGGTCCATCACGGCGTAACGCCCGTTGGCCAGCACCATGAACAGTGCCCCCACCCTGTAGTGGGCCGCGCTCCAGAGCGCCTGCACGCCGTAGAGCGCCGACCCGTCGCCGACAACGGCCACGACCGGCCTGCCGGGCAGCGCCATCCGCAACCCCACGGCGGCGGGCAGCGCGAACCCCAGCCCGCCCATGGCCGCCGACAGGAACCCGAGCGGGTTGCGGGCGGGCACGAGCCGGTGCAGGTCCGGGCGGGACGACGGCGTCTCCTCGACGAGCACCACGTCGTCCGGCAGCCGTGCCGCCAGCTCGCGCAGCACGTCCGCCGCCCGCAGCGGCCCACCGGCCGTCCGCTGCCCGGCAGGAGGCGGCCCCGTCGAACGCCCGGCCGGGCGCGCGCGTGCGGGGACGAGCTCGGCCAGGCGGGCGCAGACGATCGCGGGCGGGGCGAGATAGGCCAGGCCGGCCGGGCTCCGGTGCGCCTCGGCGGGGTCGTCGGTGATCAGGGCGATCGAGGTGCCGGGCTCCACCAGCGGCCCCGGCGTGAACGGGTACTGCCGGAACACCGGCGCGCCCACCGCCAGCACCACGTCGTGCCCGGCCAGCGCCGCCCGCAGCCGCGGCCGGTCCGCGGGCAGCACGCCCGCGTACTGGGGGTGGTCCTGCGGGAACCCGGCCCGCGCCCCGAACGACTCCTGCCAGACGGGACATCCCAGCCGCTCGGCCAGCGCCACCAGCGGCCCCCAGCCCGCGGCCACTCCCGAGCCGGCGACGATCGCCGGCGAGTGCGCCCCCGACAGCAGCTCGACCAGCGGTGCGAGGTCGGCGTCCGCGACGGCGGCCGGGCGCAGCAGCCTGGCGGGCGCGGCCAGGGTCTCGCCCTCGTACGACGCCGCCCAGTCGTCCATCGGCACCACCACCAGAGCCGGTCCGCGGAACGTGGTGGCCTGGTGGAAGGCGCGGGCCACGGCGCCGGGCACGTCCTGGGCGCGCACGGGCTGGTCGACATGGACCGGGTAGTCGCCGGCCAGCCCCGCCAGCCGCCCGGCGAGGAACGGCTCCAGGGCCAGGTGCCGGCGGTCCTGCTGGCCGACCAGGATCACCAGAGGCGCCCGGTTCACCCTGGCCGTCGCGATAGCCCCGACCGCGTTGCCCAGGCCGGCGGTGGTGTGGAGCACGGCGAGCGCGGGCGCGTCGTGGCCGAGTGCCCAGCCGGTGGCCATCCCGACCACCGATCCCTCGTGCAGGGCGAGCACGAAGGCGAGGTCGTCGGGCAGCCCGGTCAGCAGGCTCACCTCGGTGGAGCCGGGGTTACAGAAGACGGTGGTCAGCCCGGTGCGCCTGAGTACGTCGAACGTCGCGTCCCTGACCGTGCTCACGGAGCCGTCACCGCCCCCTCCTGGCCGCCTGGATCTGGCTGTAGATGTGGCCGCGCAGCTCGCCGAAGCGGGGCAGCGAGCGGGTGGTGAGCTGGTCGCGCTCGGGCGGCAGGTCGATCTTGAGGTCCTCCATCACGACCGTCGGCGACGACGACAGCACGATCACCCGCTGTCCCAGGTAGACGGCCTCGTCGATGTCGTGGGTGACGAAGAGCGTGGTCACCCCGAGGTCGCGCCAGAGCCCGAGGATCAGGTCCTCCAGGTCGGCCCGGGTCTGCGCGTCCACGGCGGCGAACGGCTCGTCCATCAGCAGCACCTGCGGTTCGTAGGCGACGGCCCTGGCGATGGCGACGCGCTGCTGCATACCTCCGGACAGCTGCCACGGGTGGGCGTCGGCGGCGTCGGTCAGTCCCACGGACTCCAGGGAGCCGTCGACCAGCTCGCGCCGCCTCGGGGCCGGCACCTTCTTCTCCTTCAGCGGCAGCTCGACGTTCTGGCGGACGGTCATCCAGGGGAACAGGCTGCGGCCGTACTCCTGGAAGACCACGGCCATCCGCGGCGGCGGCCCGTTGACGGGCTCGCCGGCGATCCGCACCTCGCCGCCGCTGACGGGGAGCAGCCCGGCGACGGTGCGCAGCAGCGTGGTCTTGCCGCAGCCGGAGGGGCCGACCACGCAGACCAGCTCCCCGGCGCCGACGCTGAGGGTGATCGAGCGGATGGCCTCGACGCTGCGGCCGGGGCTCTCGTAGACCTTGCTCAACCGCGAGATCTCAAGCACGGGCGGCTCCGCTGCCGTAGTACCAGGTGAGGACCCGCCGCTCGACGAGGCGGAAGAGCAGCGAGAGTCCCAGCCCGAGCAGTCCGAGCAGCAGGATGCCGCTCCACATCTCGGCGATCTGGAACTGCCGCTGGAACAGCACGATCGTGAACCCGAGCCCGCTGGAGCTGGCGAACATCTCGCTGATGACCATGAGGATGATGCCGATGGACAGCGCCTGCCGCAGCCCGGCCATGATCTGCGGGCTGGCTCCCCGCAGCACGAACCGGCGCAACCTGGATCCGCCGCGGACCCCGTACATGCGGCAGGTGTCGGCGAGGACCTCGTCGAGCGCGCGCACGCCCTCGACGGTGTTGAGCAGGATGGGCCAGACGCAGCCGGAGACGATGACCAGCACCTTCATCGGTGTGTCGATGCCCGCCAGCAGCATGATGAGCGGCACGAGCACCGGCGGCGGGATGGCCCTGAAGAACTCGAGCACCGGCTCCAGCGTGGCGCGCAGCCTCGGCGACAGCCCGATGAGCACGCCCAGCCCGACGCCCAGGACCGCGGCCAGCGCGTAGCCGGCGAGCAGCCGCGCCACGCTCGGCAGCACGTCGTCGACCAGCCGCGCCGAGAACCACGTCTCGGCGAAGGCGACCGCCACCCGGCCGGGGCTCGGCAGGTAGAAGGAGCCGCCGCTGACCGCCCACCAGACGAGCACGAGGAGGACCGGCACGCCGAGCAGCCTGACCGCTCTCATCACGCCGCCTCCGCCCGCACGGCGGGATGCCAGGCCAGCACGCGGCGCTCCAGCATCCGCACGGCCACGTTGACCCCGATGCCGACCAGGCCCGCCACCACGATCAGCGCGTAGACGGTGGTGGCGGCACCGCTGCTCTGCGCCACCTGGATCTCCGCCCCGAGCCCTGGGCTGCCGATCACCAGCTCCGCCGTGACCGCCAGGATGAACGCCACCGCGGCGGCCAGCCGCAGCCCGGTCATGATGTACGGCAGCGCGGTCGGCCACACCAGATACCGCACCCGCGACCAGGCGGACAGGCCGTAGGAGCGGGCGGTGTCGTGGGCCACCGAGTCGACGGCCGCGACGCCGTACAGCACCTGGATGAGCACCTGCCAGAACGACGCGTACACCACGAGCATGAGCGTGGAGCCGAGCGACGGGCCGAAGAGCAGGGTGGCCAGTGGCACCAGCGCGACCGAGGGGATCGGGCGCAGGAACTCGACGGTGGAGTTCGTGGCGGCACGCAGGCCGGGGACGATCCCGATGATCACCCCGGTCACCACGGCCAGGCAGAACGCCAGCGCGAGGCCCACCGCCCAGCCGAGCATCGTCTCGCCCAGCGCGATCCACAGCCCGGCAGTGCTCAGCTCCGCGGCCAGCGTGGTGAGGATCCGCGAGGCGGGCGGCAGGTAGCGCTCGTCGACCAGGCCGAGCCGCGGCACCGCTTCGAGCAGGGCCAGCAGCCCGGCCAGGCCGAGCAGTCCGTGGCGCAGCCGCCTCACGGCACCAGAGCCGAGACGTCGACCTTGGCGTTGAGCACGCCGTCGGCCAGGGCCAGGTCGGCGATCGCCTGCACGGAGGCCTTGTTCACCTGCGGGGGCCACTTGGGCAGGTAGATCTTCGCGATCACCTCGGGCGAGATCTTGGTGTAGGTCTTGAGGATTTCCCGCACCTCGTCCGGGTGGGAGTCCGCGTACTCCAGCGACTTGTTCATCGCGGTGGTGAACCGCTTGGTCAGGTCCGCGTCGGTCTTGCCGGTGGTGAAGTACATCGCGACGGTCAGGTCGGCGGTCGCCTCGGCGAAGTTCCAGGCCACCGGGCGGGCGCCCTGGCTGATCGCCTGGCTGACGAAGGGCTCGACCACCCAGATGGCGTCCACCCGGCCGTTCTGCAGCGCGGCGGGGGCGTCGGGGAAGGCCAGCTCGACGAACTCGATGCCGGACGGGTCGCCGCCGTTCTTGCGGACCGTCTCGCGGATGGTGGTGTCGCCGATGTTCTTCAGCTGGTTGACCGAGATCTTCTTGCCCGCCAGGTCCTTGGCCGACTGGATCGGGCTGTCCTGCTTGACCAGGACCGCGCTGAAGTCCTTGCCCGGCTCGCCGGTGGAGGAGACGCCGTTGGCGACCACCTTCACGTCCAGTCCCTGCTGCTTGGCGGTGAGCAGGGAGGTGGTGTTGGCGAAGGCGAACTGGAACTGTCCGCTGACCGCGCCGGAGACGCTGGCGGCGCCGCCCTGGACGGGGGTGATGGTGAGGTCGATGTTCTGCTCGTCGAAGAAGCCTTTGGCCTTGCCCAGGTGGATCGGGGCGGTGTCGACGATCGCGATCACTCCGGCGTTGACCTTGTCCTTGCCCGGGCCCTCGGGGGTCGCCGTCTGCGCGCCGCCGCACGCGCTCGACGACAGGGCCGACAACAGGACGGCTGGAACCACGAGGGAGCGACGCACATGTACTCCTGTATTGTTCGCGATGCGTACACTTATTCACAGGCCGAACGCCCCCGTATCGCGCAACTTACGCCTTTGTCCGCCTATGTCAAGGGATGTCAATGGTCGATCATGTGCAGTCGCTGGCCCGCGGCCTCGCCGTGATCCGCGCCTTCAGTGCCACCGCGCCGCGACTCACCCTCAGCGACGTCGCCCGCGAGACCGGCCTCACCAGAGCCGCGGCCCGGCGCTTCCTGCTCACCCTGGTCGACCTCGGCTACGTGCGCAGCGACGGCCGCCTGTTCGCGCTCACACCACGCGTCCTGGAGCTCGGGTACGCCTACCTGTCCAGCCTGTCGCTGCCGGAGGTGTCCGATCCACACCTGGAACGCCTGGCGGCCGAGGTGCACGAGTCCGCCTCGGTGGCGGTGCTCGACGGCGAGGAGGTCGTCTACGTCGCCCGGGTGGCCACCGCCCGCATCATGCGCGTGACGATCAACATCGGCACCCGCTTCCCCGCCTACTGCACCTCCATGGGCCGGGTCCTGCTCGCCGCGCTCCCGCCGGACGAGCTGGACGCCCACCTGGAGCGCGCCGACCTGAGCCGCCTCACCTCACGCACCATCACGCTGCCGTCGGCCCTGCGCGCCGAGCTCGACAGAGTCCGCACGCGCGGCTGGGCGATGGTCGACCAGGAGCTGGAAGAGGGCCTGCGGTCCCTGGCCGTGCCGATCCGGGACCGCACCGGCGCCACGGTGGCGGCGGTGAACGTCTCCACGCACGCCAGCCGTACGACACTTCAGCAGGCCAGGCGCGACCTGCTGCCGCCTCTGCTGGCCACGGCCGCGCGGATCGAGACGGACCTGGGCTCGCTGTCCGCCGCTCGCGCCTGAGGGCACGAACCCCGCCGTCAAGCCCGGCTTCGGTAGCGGTCGGTGGCCTGCCGGGTGGCCCGGATGGCGGCGTCGGCCTTGTCGTAGGTGCGCTGCGCCAGTCCGACGAAGATGCAGTCCACGATCAGCAGCTGGCTGATGCGGCTGGCCAGCGCCCCGGGCCGGAACGCCGTCTCCCGGCCCGCCGACACCAGCGTGTGGTCCGCCAGCTCGGCCAGGGACGAGCGCGGGTTGTTGGTGATGGCCACCAGCAGGGCGCCCGCCTCCGCCGCCGTGCGGGCCGGGACCAGCACGTCGGGCGTCTCGCCACTGCAGCTGATCGCCACCACCACGTCACCGCCCCGCAGCAGCGCCGCGCTGGTCAACGCCAGGTGCGCGTCGCTGAAGGGGTGGCTCGACAGGCCGATCCGCAGCAGCTTCTGGGACATGTCGGCGGCCACCAGCCCGGAGGCGGCGACGCCGTACACGTCCACCCGGCGGGCGTTCGCGATGGCCGTGACGACCTCACCCAGGCGGTCGGGGTCGAGCTGCACCGCCGTGTCCGCGAGGGCCTCCGACTCGGCCCGCGCCACCTTGGCGATCACGTCGGTGAGCGGGTCGTCGGGGCCCAGGTCGCCGGGCACGAGGCGCTCGGGCTCCTTGGCCACGGCCGCGGCCAGGGCGAAGCGCATCTGCGAGTAGCCGCCGAAGCCGAGGGCGCGGGCGGTGCGCACGATGGTGGCCTCGCTGGTGCCGGACACCACGCTGAACTCGGTGATCGTGCTGCGGACGACGACTCCGGGGTCGTCGAGGATGATGCGGGCGATGGACTGCGCCGCCGGAGTGAGTGACGGCAGCACCGCCCGTACGGCGGCGACCGGGCTGGCCGGCTCGTGAGGGGGATCCACACGGGAGCCGGTCACGACGTCAGCCACTCGGCGGCGGCCTGGGCGGACACGCGGGAGATGCCGTGGGTGGCCAGGTGCGCGGCGCCGGCGGGGGCGTCCGGGATGCCGGTGTCGATGACGATCACGTCGGGCCGGTCGCGCACGGCCTGCGCCACCCGGTCCCGTACCCACGGGTGCCGGGCCGCGTCGTGCACCACGAGCACGACCGGCCGCTGCTCGGCCCCCGACCCGAGGCCGGCTCTGGCGGCGAGGCCGGGTCCGAGGCGGGGCAGCTCGCCCTCCGGTTCCAGCTGCACGCGTTCGGTGCCGGGGAGCAGGGCTGCCAGGGCCGCCGTGACGCCGGTCGGGGTGGCCGGGTCCACGGCCTTGTTGAAGCGCGTGTTGACCTCCACGACCAGCGGCGGCCGGGTAAGGGTCGCCGAGCCGGTCACGGTCAGCGCGGCGCGGGCCGCCTCCAGGCCGGCGTGCTCGTCGGCGTCGGCGCGGACCTTGTCACGCAGGGCCGCCTGCTCGCCGTACCACTGGGACAGCGCGAGCACGCGCGAGGCCGCTTCCGCCAGGCGCTCCTCGGGCAGGGCGCCGGCGCGGACGGCGGCCACGATGGCGTCGCGCATCTCGTGCAGGCTCTCCTCGGTGGATTCGCCGACGCAGATGGCGTCGGCCCCGGCAGTGAGCGCGCGGACCGCGATCTCGCCGGGGCCGAACATCGCGGCCACCGCCCGCATCTCGATGGCGTCCGTGACGAGCATCCCGTCGAAACCGAGCTCGCCCCTCAGGAGCTCGGTCAGGACGGCATGGCTCAGCGTCGCGGGCATCGCCGGGTCGAGGGCGGGGACCAGCAGGTGGCCGCACATGATGGAGCGGACTCCGGCCTCGACGGCCGCGCGGAACGGCGGCAGGTCGCGTTCGGAGATCAGGTCGCGGGAGGCGTGCACGGTGGGCAGCGCGAGGTGGGAGTCGGTGACCGTGTCGCCGTGACCGGGGAAGTGCTTGGCGCAGGCGGCCACTCCGGCGCCCTGCACACCGTTGACATAGGCGACGGTGTGGCGGGCGACGAGGTCCGCGGCGGGGCCGAAGGAGCGGACGCCGATCACCGGGTTGGCGGGGTTGGCGTTCACGTCGGCGGTCGGCGCGTAGTCGAGGGTGATGTCGGCCTGGGCGAGCATGCGGCCGATCTGGCGGCCGACCCGCTCGGTGAGTGCCACGTCGTCGACCACGCCGAGCGCGCGGTTGCCGGGGAAGGAGCTGCCGGAGGCGACCTCGAAGCGGGTGACCGCGCCGCCTTCCTCGTCGACGGCGACCACGGCGGCGGGGTTCTCCGCCCTGATCTGCCGTACGACCTGCTCGCCCGGGTCGTTGCGGGCGAACAGCACGACACCGCCGAGCCCTTGGCCGAGCGCTCTGCGCATCCAGTCGGGGACCGAGGTCCCGTGGTAGCCGGGCTGGAGCACTGCCATGGCCAGTCGGTACAGGTCAGCGGTCATGCGGCATTTTCCTTCACAGTTGTTGATCTGAAGGTAATTTTCTGTCATCGTCGCCCTCGACACAACCTCTTCCGAGGAGCCACCCCCCATGCACAGCCGAAGGACCCTACTCAAGGGGCTCGCTCTCGCCGCCGCCGCCTCCGCCGTCCCGCTGCCCGCGTTCGCGGCCGTCGACTACGTGCCCCCTCTGCGCCAGATGCGCGGCATGTGGATCGCGTCCGTAGTGAACATCAACTGGCCGTCCAAGCAAGGCCTGAGCGCCGACGAGCAGAAGGCCGAATACCTCGCCTGGCTGGACCTGGCCGTCGAGCGCAAGCTCAACTCGGTGTTCGTGCAGATCAGGCCGACCGCCGACGCGTTCTGGCCGTCGAACTTCGAGCCGTGGTCGCACTGGCTGACGGGCACCCAGGGGCAGGACCCCGGCTACGACCCGCTCGGCTTCGCCGTGGCCGAGACGCACAAGCGCGGCCTGGCCTTCCACGCCTGGTTCAACCCCTACCGCGTCTCCATGCAGGCAGACCCGGCTCAGCTCCACCCCGACCACCCCGGGCGCAAGCACCCCGACTGGATCCTGCCGTTCGGCGGCAAGCTCTACTACAACCCGGGCATTCCCGAGGTCCGCAAGTTCTGCCAGGACGCGATGCTGGACGCGCTCACCCGCTACGACATCGACGGCCTGCACTTCGACGACTACTTCTACCCGACGAACACCACGGCCTTCGACGACAGCGCCACGTTCGCCCAGTACGGCGCGGACTTCCCCGACCTGGCCACCTGGCGACGCCACAACGTCGACCTCATGGTCTCGGAGATGCAGCAGCGGGTGCGCGAGGTCAAGCCGGAGACCGCCTGGGGCATCAGCCCGTCGGGCATCTGGCGCAACAAGGGCACCGACCCGCTCGGCTCCGACACCAACGGCGGCCAGTCCTACGACAACCTGCACGCCGACACCCGCGGCTGGGTGAAGAAGGGCTGGCTGGACTACATCGCGCCGCAGCTCTACTGGTACATCGGGCAGCCGCCGGCCGACTACTCCAAGCTCGTGCCCTGGTGGTCGGACGTGGCCGACGGCACCGGCACGCTGCTGTGGATCGGCCAGGCCGCCTACAAGGCGGGCGACCCCATCCAGGCGCCCGAGTGGCAGGACCCGAAGGAACTGTCCGACCACCTCACGCTCAACCGCGACCACCCGCAGATCGGCGGTGACATCTGGTACAACGCCAACGACCTGCGCGCCGACCGGATCGCCTCGATCAGCACGGCCGTGACCGACCACTACACGCGGCCCGCGCTGGCGCCGGTGCTGCCCCGGCTCGCGGGCGGCGAGCCGCCGCGCAAGCCGGTGCTGGCCTACGCGCTGCGGCGCAACGGCGGAGTGGAGGTGCGTGCGGTGGCCACCGGAAGGGACGAGCCGTTCCAGTTCGCCGTCTTCCGCTTCCCCGGGCGGGCCTCGTCCTCCGGCTTCCGCGACGCCCGCCACCTGGTCGCCGTCCTGCCCGGTGACCGGCAGGTGCGCTGGCTGGACAAGGATGGCAAGCGCGGGGACCACTACTACGTGGTGGCGGTGGACCGGGCCAACCGCACCAGCAAGCCGAGCAACGGCTTCAGGGTCATCTAGCAGGATCATTCAGCGAAGGAGTGCGATGCGGGTTCTCGGCCTCATCTCGGGGACGTCCCACGACGGCGTCGACAGCGCGGTGGTGGACTGGTCGCTGGAGGACGGCGTGCTGACCGGCACGCTCGTCCACCTGGGGGAGCGGCCGTACGAACCCGAGCTGAGAGCCCGCATCGTGGCCGCGCTGCCGCCGAACCGGATCGACCTGGGCGAGGTCTGCGCCCTGGACACGCTCATCGGCCAGGCGTTCGCGGAGGTGGCGGCGGGATCGCCGCCGGCCGACCTGATCTGCTCCCACGGCCAGACCCTGTTCCACTGGGTCGAGGACGGCCACGTCCGCGGCACCCTGCAGCTCGGCCAGCCGGCCTGGATCGCCGAGCGCACCGGGCTGCCGGTGGTGTCGGATGTACGGGCGCGCGACGTCGCGGCGGGCGGGCAGGGGGCGCCGCTGGTGTCCTACCTCGACCTGCTGCTCATGGCCGGCCTGCCGGGCCGCACCGGGGCGCTGAACCTGGGCGGGATCGCCAACCTGACCGTGCGGGACCCGGCCGTCGCCTACGACACCGGGCCTGCCTGCGCGCTCATCGACGCCGCCGCGCCCCCGTACGACAGGGACGGCGAGCTGGGTGCGGCGGGAAAGGTGGACGCCGGGCTCCTGGAGGAGCTGCTGGCCGAGCCCTACTACCGGGAGCAGCCGCCGAAGTCCACCGGCAAGGAGCTCTTCACGCCGGACTACGTCAAGGCGGATCTGCCGCAGGCGGATCTGGTCGCCACGCTGACGGCGCTCACGGCCGAGACCGTGGCCGCGGAGGTCCGCAGGCACCGGCTCGACACGGTGATCGTCTCAGGAGGCGGGGCGCGTAACCCCACCCTGATGAGCATGCTGCGCCTGCGCGCGTCGTCGGCACAATTCGTGACCAGCGACGAACTCGGCATGCCGGCCGACGGCAAGGAGGCGATCGCCTTCTCGCTGTTCGGCTGGCTCGCCGCGCACGGCCTGCCCGCCACCGTGCCCAGTTGCACGGGCGCCTCGGGCGCCCGGATCCTGGGCACGGTCACGCCGGGTTCCGATCCGCTGACGCTGCCGGAACCCCTCGCCGAAGCCCCGGTCGCGATCCGTCTGTCAGGAAGCCCTGCGCCCGGCCGCTGACGGCTCGGCGGTGGACCCCGACGACCGCTGCGGTGGCACCACAGGTGTCGGGCGCACCAGGCCCAGCGCGACGACCTCGTTGGCCAGCCGCGTGCGCCGGTTGGTGCCTTCGGGGATCCTGAACTTCTGATACAGCCGCAGCAGGTGCTGCTTGACCGCGGCTTCGGTCACGACCAGGTCGTCGGCGATTTCGCGTGCGGTAGCCGGGGCGACGAACGCCTCGTCCGACAGCGCCGGCCGGCAGAGCGAGGTCAGCACGTCGACCTCGCGTCTGGTCAGCTCGGGCGCCGCGGCCCTGCGGAGTTCGACCTCGGGGGTGAAGTCCTCACGGGGGACTCCACCGATGCGACCGCGTGCCGCGCCGAAGGAGACGACGTCACCGTCGTCGAGAACCCTCCGGGCGATCGGCCTGCCGTTCACCCGCGTGCCGTTGCGGGACAGGCCCAGGTCAACGACATACAGGTAGGGTCCTCGCCTGACGAACTCGGCATGGAGCCGAGACACGCTGGGATCACTGAGCCGGATGTCCGCACCCCGGCCCCTTCCCACGGTCGTGATCTCGGGGCGCAACGGGACCACCTCGCCGGTGTCCTCGATGCGTATGAACGGCCCCTCCACGGCAGTTCCTCCCCAGGTAGCCCGCCGTAACTATTACTACAGCTCCGGCTTACCCAAACGCGGGGATGCGGAATCGCCTTTGCCGAAAGGAGAATCGCGCTTGAAATTGGTCTGGACCTTTGCGGCCGGTTTTGCCTGCTCACAGGTAGACTTCGACCGGAGATAAGCGGAGGAAACACTCATGGCGGACAAGCCCACCAAAGGCCTGGCCGATGTCGTCGCCGCGTCCACAGCGCTGAGCGACATCGACGGGAAGGCCGGTCGCCTCTTCTATCGCGGATACGACATCCACGACCTGGCCGGCCGCGCGACGTTCGAAGAGACCGCACACCTGCTGCAACGCGGCAAGCTGCCCGATCGGGCCGAGCTCGCCGCCTACGGCGAGGAGTTGGTGCGTGGCCGGGAGTTGGGCGCGCTGGTCTCGGCCAACATCTCCGAGATCGCCGAGAAGCAGAAACCGATGGAAGCGCTGCGCAGCCTGGTGTCGCTCTCCGGCGCGGACGATCCGGACAAGGACGGCATCTCCCACGAGGTGAACCTGGGCAAGGCCGCCCGCCTCACCGCGCAGCAGCCCCTGCTGGTCGCCCGCTACCACGCCGCCCGCAGCGGTGGACAGGTGCCCGACCCCGACCCTTCGCTCAGCATCGCCGGCAACTTCCTGCTCCAGGTCACCGGGCGGACGCCCAGCCAGCGCGAGGTCGAGATCTTCGACGCCTGCCTGGTGCTGCACGCGGACCACACCATGAACGCCTCCACCTTCGCCGCCCGCGTCTGCGCCGCGACCCAGTCGGACATGCACTCCGCCATCGTCGCCGCCATCGGCACGCTCAAGGGCCCGTTGCACGGCGGGGCGAACGAGCAGGTCATGAAGACCCTTGAGTCGATCTCCCCCTCGGGCGTGGCCCAGGCCGTGCGCGACAAGCTCGCCGCCGGAGAGAAGATCATGGGGTTCGGCCACCGCGTCTACAAGACCGAGGACCCGCGCGCGACCCACCTGCGACGCATGTCACAGGAACTGGCGGAGTCGACCGGCGACGACACCTATTACCGGATGTCCAAGGAGATGGAGGAGGTCGTCTTCGAGACGAAGAGCCTCTACCCGAACGTCGACTTCTACGCCGCGTCGGTCTACCACTACCTTGGAATCCCGACCGACCTGTTCACCCCTGTCTTCTCGATCAGTCGCATGTCCGGCTGGACCGCGCACGTGATCGAGCAGCACGCGGACAACCGCCTGATTCGCCCGGACAGCGAGTACATCGGCGAGACGGACCAGAAGTGGAAGCCGATCGACGAGCGATGAGCCCGGGCTGGAGAGAGCGAGGCACGATGCCGACGCAGGCCCGTAACGCATGCCACCGTGGGCTCGAGCGTTGACCGACAATTCCAGAAGCTGGGGGCCGTACCCGCTGATCCTGGCGGGTGCGGCTGTCGGCGTGGGCCTGATCTTCCTGGTCGACCCCCGGTGGGGCGGTTTCGCTCTGGGCGCCGTCCTCATGGTCGGCGCCGCGCTGCGCTTCGCCGGCTACGAGGGCCCCCTCGCCGTGCGCAGCAAGAACGCCGACGTCGCCACGCTCGGCCTGGCCGGCTTCGTCCTGGTGCTGAGCTCGCTCCTGCTCTACAACAACGAGCTGAAGGCCCTCATTGAGTCCCTTTTAGCCGGTTGACGGGCGTCCGATAGCCTCAAACGTATCCATTCATTGAAGGGGAACCATTCGCATGCCCAAGATCAAGGTGGAGGGTCCGGTCGTCGAGCTTGACGGCGACGAGATGACCCGGATCATCTGGCAGTTCATCAAGGACCAGCTGATCCTTCCCTACCTCGACGTCGACCTGAAGTACTACGACCTCGGCATCGAGCACCGCGACGCCACGGACGACCAGGTCACCATCGACGCCGCCAACGCCATCAGGAAGCACGGCGTCGGCGTCAAGTGCGCCACCATCACCCCGGACGAGGCGCGGGTCGAGGAGTTCGGTCTCAAGAAGATGTGGAAGTCCCCGAACGGGACCATCCGCAACATCCTCGGCGGTGTCATCTTCCGCGAGCCGATCATCATGTCCAACGTGCCGAGGCTCGTCCCCGGCTGGACCAAGCCGATCGTCGTCGGCCGTCACGCCTTCGGCGACCAGTATCGCGCCACCGACCTGAAGATCCCCGGTGAGGGCACGCTCACCCTCACCTACACGCCGAAGGACGGCTCCGAGCCGCTCGAGATCGACGTGTACGACTTCCCCGGCCCCGGCGTCGCGATGGCCATGTACAACCTGGACGAGTCGATCCGCGACTTCGCCCGCGCCTCCATGCGCTACGGCCTCAACCGCAACTACCCGGTCTACCTCTCGACCAAGAACACCATCCTCAAGGCGTACGACGGCCGCTTCAAGGACATCTTCGCCGAGGTCTACGAGAGCGAGTTCAAGGACGAGTTCGACAAGGCCGGACTCACCTACGAGCACCGCCTCATCGACGACATGGTCGCCGCGGCCATGAAGTGGGAGGGCGGCTACGTCTGGGCGGCGAAGAACTACGACGGCGACGTCCAGTCCGACACCGTCGCGCAGGGCTTCGGCTCGCTCGGCCTGATGACCTCGGTCCTGATGACCCCCGACGGCCGCACCGTCGAGGCCGAGGCCGCGCACGGCACGGTGACCCGCCACTACCGCGAGCACCAGAAGGGCAACGCCACCTCCACGAACCCGATCGCCTCGATCTTCGCGTGGACCCGTGGCCTGGCCCACCGCGGCAAGCTCGACAACACCCCCGCGGTGACCGAGTTCGCCAACACCCTGGAGCAGGTCTGTGTCGAGACGGTCGAGAGCGGCCAGATGACCAAGGACCTGGCGCTGCTGGTGGGCGGCGACGCCAAGTGGCTGACCACCCAGGACTTCCTGGGCGCGCTGGACGACAACCTCAAGAAGAAGATGGCCTGAGCCGTCTGACGTACGTGGAGGGCCGCCTGCGGGCGGCCCTTCGGCTGTCCAGACCATCTCTTGGGTGATCGCTGGCGTGGCGCAGTTGATCACCTGGGTAAGAGCCCCCCGTAACAGTCGTACGCGTCTCGGGGGGTTCGAATGCGACTGCGTTTCATCAGTGGCGTGGGTGTGGTCGCAGTCGCTGCGATCCTGGCCGGGTGTGGCTCGGAGCCGGTGGCCCAGGTCAAGGACACCAAGGCCGAAGCCGCCGCCAAGCTCCAGCGGAGCAAGGCCGCCAAGGTCGCGACCGCGGCCAAGGTCAAGGCCAACGAGCTGGGGCAGATCCCGGTGCTCATGTGGCACCGCATCGTCGACAAACCGGCCACCACCGACGACCGCACGCCGGCGAAGTTCCGTGAGGACCTCGAACGGCTCGTCAAGGACGGCTACGTGCCGATCACCGCCGCCGAGTTCGTCACCGGCAAGATCGACATCCCGGCGGGCAAGCACGCGGTCGTCCTCACCTTCGACGACTCCTCGCCCACCCAGCTCACGCTGGACGAGACGGGGGCGCCGAAGAAGAACACCGCGGTGGCGATCCTGCAGGAGGTGGCCGCCAAGCATCCGGGCTTCCGCCCGGTCGCCACCTTCTACGTCACCCGCGACATGTTCGGCAAGACCGTGCGCGAGGAGCAGGCGCAGATCCTGCTCTGGCTCAAGGACAACGGCTTCGACCTCGGCAACCACACGCGCGACCATCTCAACCTGCGCGGTCGCAGCCACAAGGAGGTCGAGGAGCAGATCGGCAGCATCGGCAAGCAGATCACCGCGCTGTCCTACACCAAGCCGGTCTCCATCGCCCTGCCGTACGGCAACCAGCCCAACAAGAAGGAGTGGGCCCTGCGCGGCAGCCTCTACAACCACCGTGGCGTCTTCCTGGCCGGCTACACGCCCGCGCCCTCGCCCTTCAGCCGGTCCTACGACCCGCTGGGCATCCCGCGCATCCGCGCCATGGACAAGAAGGGCGACTGCGCCCAGTTCTGCTCGACGGCCTGGCTCGACTGGCTGAAGAGCAACCCGGACATGCGCTACACCTCGGACGGGGACCCGGCCAGCGTGGCGTACCCGAAGTTCAAGAACCCGTTCCTGCGCACCTCGTTCAAGACCCGCGCGCTGCCGTACTAGGGAGTGTCAAGCCCCGGCTGGACGTCGGTCCGCCGGGGCTTCAGCGCGTCCGGGGCGGCGGCGCCGCCTGAGTTCCTGAGGACGGTGAACGTGATGCCGGCCCGCTGGAGCCGGTCGATGAGGGGGCGGCCCATGGCCGAGGCGGTGGTGAGCTGGCCGGCGCGGTCGGGGACGTCGTCGAAGGCCAGGCAGAGGGCCGACTCGGCGAGCATCTTGGCGGTCTCTCCGTAGCCCGGGTCGCCGCCCTCGACCTGCGTGACGACCCGGCGACCGCCACCTTTGCCGACGAAGGTGGCCTTGAACCAGTTTCCGGCGCGCTGCTCGGCGGTGGGGCCGTCGCCCGGCTGGAGGCGGCTCAGCAGCCAGTCACGGGCGGGCGGGATCTGGGCGAGCGTCAGCAGGGCGGTGGCGCCCGCGACCGCGGACAGGGCCGCCGGGAGGCGTCTGAACGCGAAGTGCTGCCGGTAGGTGAAGTCGGGGCCGTAGCGGTCGAGGAGGCGGGCCGAGCGGCCGACGATCTGGGGGTCGACGGTGGGCATCGGCAGCGCCCAGCCGCCGACGTACCGCAGGCCGCCCGGCTGCGAGCTGACCCTGCGGCCGGTCGGCGGAGGCTCGGCCGAGCGGCGCTGGATGGCCTGCTCCATGCCCTG
This sequence comes from Nonomuraea sp. LPB2021202275-12-8, assembly GCF_037044575.1. Taxonomy (NCBI): domain Bacteria; kingdom Bacillati; phylum Actinomycetota; class Actinomycetes; order Streptosporangiales; family Streptosporangiaceae; genus Nonomuraea; species Nonomuraea sp. LPB2021202275-12-8. The sequence continues at coordinate 29,441 of NZ_JBAHWD010000007.1, forward strand.
GCGCAGGCGGGAGATGATCGAGACGGCCGAGTGGAAGGTGCCCCCCGACGCCGCCATGCGGGCGCGCAGGAAGCCGCTGACCTTGAGCGGGACCTTCTCCGGCAGTTGCTCGACCGTGAACAGGACTCCGAGGTCCCAGGGGATGGAGTCGAAGCCGCAGGCGTGCACGAGCTTGGCGCCCGAGCGCGCGGCCGCCGCGTCGTGGCGGAGGTACATCCTGTCGACGAACTCCGGCTCCCCGGTCAGGTCCAGGTAGTGGGTGCCCGCCTCGGCGCACGCGGCCACGAGCGGCTCGCCGTATCTGATGTACGGACCCACGGTGGTGACGACGACGCGTGCCTGCCGGGCGATCTCGGCCAGCGACGCGGGGTCGGTCGCGTCCGCGTGCAGGATCGGCACGTCGATCCCGAGCGCTTGGAGTTTGGTACGGTTGCGGCCGGCCATCGCCCACCTGACGTCAGGGCCGGCGGCCTCGGCGAGATAGGCGGCGGTGAGCGCTCCGGTGAACCCGCTGGCTCCGAAGAGCACGATGTCGTACGTACGGTCCATGATCTGCAGCCTTCACGAGGCGCGGACAGGGTGCAATGGCTACGCGTCACCATTCTTGACAGGGGCACGGCGAGCCGAGACGTCACGAACGGTTAACGGTCGGCTGTTAAGTAGCCGGGCGTCGTAAAGTTTGCGTCATCGGGCTTTGTGCACACGTGGGGAAGATGGATGCCGCAAATCTCGCCGCTCCTTGCCGGCGATCCCACCCAGCTGGGTTCCTTCCGGCTGTCCGGACGGATCGGCGAAGGCGGTCAGGGCATCGTCTTCCTGGGCGTCAACGAGCAGGACGAGCGTGCGGCCGTCAAGTTGCTGCACATGAAGTTCAGCGGTGACACGATCGCCCGCTCCCGCTTCGGCAGGGAGCTGAAGGCCGCCAAGCGGGTGGCCTCGTTCTGCACGGCCAGGGTCATGGAGGCCGACCTCGACGGCGACACGCCCTACATCGCCAGCGAGTACATCGAGGGGCCGGCCCTGCGGGACATCGTCGACAGCGAGGGGCCGCTGCGCGGCACGGTGCTCGACCGGCTGGCCATCGGCACGGCCACCGCGCTGACCGCGATCCACCACGCCTCCATCGTGCATCGCGACCTCAAGCCCGACAACGTGCTCATCGCGGCCGACGGGCCGCGGGTGGTGGACTTCGGGATCGCGCGGATCATCGACTCGACGGGGACGATCACCAGCCGGGCCATCGGGACGCCCGCCTACATGGCGCCGGAGCAGATCGCCGGTGACGAGGTCGGGCCCTACACGGACGTGTTCGCGTGGGGGGCGACGATCGCGTTCGCGGCCACCGGGAAGTCCGTGTTCGAGGGCAATTCCATCGCGAGCGTGCTCAACCGAATCCTCAACCACGAGGTGGACGTGAGCATGATGCCGGAGCCGCTGCGCGGCGTGGTGCGTTCGGCGCTGGCCAAGTCGCCCGCCGAGCGGCCGTCCGCCGACCAGATCCTGCTGAGGCTGCTCGGCCAGCCCGAGACCGTGGGCGCCTCCACGGCGGTGCTGAACCGGGGCGTGCAGGTGGCCAGCGACGACACCACGCCGTTCATGCGGATCTCGCCGACGCTCGCGCCGCAGACGGGCAGCGGGCCGCTGCGGCAGCAGACCGGCAGCGGGCCGCTGGGCCGGCAGACGGGCAGTGGCCCGCTGCAGCAGTCGACGGCGGGCGTCGCGCAGCAGGAGACCGATGGTGCGGCGTACCCGCAGGCTCCCTCCCGGGGCGGCGACACGGTCGCGCCCGCCCGGCGCGGGCGGGGGAGATGGTGGGCGGCGCTCGTCGTCGCGCTGGCCCTGGCCGCGGCCGGGTTCGCGGTGGCCGTGGCGAACGGCTGGCCGCCGCTGGCCTTCGGCCAGCGGCCCGAGCCGGGACCGAGCGGCGGTGACGTCCCGCCCACCTACTCCTCCGTGGCCGACAAGGTCGCCAGGACCGGGAAGATCGTGATCGGGGTGAAGGGCGACCTGCCGGGTGTCGGCCTCACGCGCGCCGGCGGCTTCGAGGGGTTCGACGTGGACCTCGCCCAGCGGATCGCGACGGAGCTGCGGGCCAAGGAGACCGAGTTCGTCGCCGTGTCCAGGGCGGACAGGGCGAGCGCGCTGGCCGACGGCAAGGTGGACCTGGTGGTCGCCACCTACTCCATCAACGACGGCGACGACGTGGAGTTCGCCGGCCCCTACTACCTCGCCCACCAGGACCTGCTCGTGCGCCATGGCTCCATCGACTCGGTCGACGACCTGAAGGGCAAGAGGATCTGCGCGATCAACAGCCCGTCCGTCGGCACGGTGCAGGACCGGGTGAAGGTGGAGCCGGTGCCGGCCGGCAACTACGCCGAATGCATGGACCTGCTCAGGAGCGGCAAGGTGGACGCGGTGCCCGGCGACGACCTCATCCTGGCGGGGTTCGCCAGCCGCGAGAACCAGCGCTTCAAGGTGCTCGGCGCCAAGCTGAACGACGAGCGCTACGGCATCGGGCTCAAGGAGGGCGACGTCAAGACCTGCAAGGCGATCAACGGCGTGATCGCGGACCTCTACCGCACCGGGTTCATCGAGCAGCTCATGACGAAGCACTTCGCGAACGTGGAGTTCACACCCGAGTCGAAGGTGCCCGCGATGAAGGCCTGCGGATGACGACCGGGTAACATCCGAAAGTCAGTGAATCTACCTGCGAGTTAGGGGAAGGCCATGGCCACGCCCGTCAAGGTGACCGTCACCGGAGCAGCCGGTCAGATCGGCTACGCGCTGCTGTTCCGCATCGCGTCGGGCCAGCTGCTGGGCGGGGACGTCCCGGTCAAGCTGAGCCTGCTGGAGATCCCGCAGGCGGTGAAGGCAGCCGAGGGCACCGCGATGGAGCTCGAGGACTGCGCGTTCCCGCTGCTCTCCGGCATCGAGATCACCGACAGCCCGGACGTCGCCTTCGCCGGCGCCAACGTCGCGCTGCTGGTCGGCGCCATGCCGCGTAAGGCCGGCATGGAGCGCGGCGACCTGCTCGGCGCCAACGGGGGCATCTTCGGCCCGCAGGGCAAGGCGATCAACGACCACGCCGCGGACGACATCAAGGTCCTGGTGGTCGGCAACCCGGCCAACACCAACGCGCTCATCGCCCAGCAGAACGCGCCCGACGTCCCGGCCGAGCGTTTCACCGCGATGACCCGCCTCGACCACAACCGCGCGCTCTCGCAGCTCGCGAAGAAGCTTCAGGTCCCGGTGACCGAGATCAAGCGCATGACGATCTGGGGCAACCACTCCGCCACGCAGTATCCCAACCTCTTCCACGCCGAGGTCGGCGGCAAGGTCGCGGCCGACCAGGTCGACGCCGAGTGGCTGCGTGAGACGTTCATCCCGACGGTGGCCAAGCGCGGCGCTGCCATCATCGAGGCCCGCGGCGCCTCCTCGGCCGCCTCAGCTGCCAACGCGGCCGTCGACCACGTCCACGACTGGGTCAACGGCACCGAGTGGACCTCGGCCGCGGTGGTTTCCGACGGCTCCTACGGGGTGCCCGAGGGGCTCATCTCGTCGTTCCCGGTGCGGGCCGCGGGCGGCAAGTTCGAGATCATCCAGGGGCTGGAGATCGACGGGTTCTCCCGTGAGCGCATCGACGCCTCCGTGCGCGAGCTCGAGGAGGAGCGCGACGCGGTGCGTGAGCTGGGCCTGATCTGACCTGCTCGGATCATCGGCGCGCGCCCGTCGTGGGCGCGCGCCGTTTCATTTCTTCTCCGTGGCCGGGCAGGTGGACGCCGGCCCGCCTCGTGCGGGCTCGGGCGTCGCGAACACCACTCCGGCGGCGACCGTCAAGCTGCACAGCATGATGAGGACGGCGAAGAGCACCTTCGTGACCCTTGGTGAAAAGCTCCTCACATTTCGGTATCAGAGCACAGATCCAGCGGCAGCATGGGTCATTTGCCAGAAAGCGCGTCCCAGGCGTCGGCGACGATGTCCCGCAGCGAGGTCCGCTCGGCCTTCCAGCCCAGCTCGCGCTGGATCTTCTCCGATGAGGCGACCAGCACGGCCGGGTCGCCGGGACGGCGGGGGCCGACGACCGTGGGGATCTCCCGTCCGGTGACCTCGCGGCAGACCGAGATCACCTCCTGCACGGAGAAGCCGGTGCCGTTGCCCAGGTTGTAGACCTTGTGCGCGCCCTCCTCGCAGGCCTCCAGCGCCAGCAGGTGGGCGCGCGCGAGGTCGGTGACGTGCACGTAGTCGCGCACGCACGTGCCGTCGGCCGTCGGGTAGTCGGTGCCGAACACGCTCACCGACTCGCGCTCGCCGGTGGCGACCTTGAGGACGTTGGGGATGAGGTGCGTCTCCACGGTGTGCCGCTCCCGGTAGCGGCCGTGGGCGCCGGCGACGTTGAAGTAGCGCAGGCTGACCGCGCCCAGGCCGCGCAGCACCGCGTACGCCGACAGCGCGGTGTCGACGGCCAGCTTCGAGGCGCCGTAGGGGTTCGTCGGCCGGGTGGGGTCGTCCTCCTGGACCGGGGCGCGCTCAGGCTCGCCGTAGGTCGCCGCCGTCGAGGAGAACACGATCTTGCGCACACCGCGCTCGTGCATGGCCTCCAGCAGCGCCAGCGTGCCGCCGAGGTTGTTGGCCCAGTAGAGGTCCGGCTTCTCCACCGACTCGCCGACCAGCGACTTGGCGGCGAAGTGCAGCACCGCGTCCACCCCGTCGAGCGCGCCGCCCGCGTCGGTGATCGGAGCCTGGACGAACGTCGCGCCGTCCGGCACCGCGTCCGCGTGGCCGGTGGACAGGTCGTCGAGCACCGTCACCTCGTGGCCGGCCTCGACGAGCAGGGCCGCGACGACGCTGCCGATGTATCCGGCTCCTCCGGTGACCAGCAGCCTCATGTTTACTCCTGTCCGAATCTGTTTGATTTTGTACGGCTTGGGGTTCAGCATACGCGGGAAAGCCGCCGAGTACGCTGCCAACCACCATGTTTGACACCGTCGCGGCCAACATCGCCCTGGTTCTGCTGTTCATCCTGGTGGGCGGGTTCTTCGCCGCCGCCGAGATGGCCATGGTCTCCCTGCGTGAGAGCCAGGTCCGCAAACTGTCCCATCTGGGCCGCCGTGGGGAGCGCGTGGCCAAGCTCGCCCGCGACCCCAACCGGTTCCTGTCCGCCGTGCAGATCGGCGTCACCGTCGCCACCATGCTCTCCGCCGCGTTCGGCGCAGACCGGCTCGGCATGCAGCTGTCTCCCGTCCTGGAAGCGTGGGGCGTGCCCGCCGCCGTCGCCCCCGTGCTCGCGCTCGTGCTGGTGACGCTGGCGATCTCGTACGTCTCCCTGGTGCTCGGAGAGCTGGCCCCCAAACGTCTGGCGCTGCAGCGGGCCGAGGGGTTGTCGCTGTTCGTCGCCCCCTTCCTCGACCGCATCGCCGCCCTGTCGCGGCCCATCATCTGGGCGCTGTCCAAGTCGACCGACGGCGTCGTCAGGCTGCTCGGCGGCAACCCGCAGGCCGACAGGGAGGAGGTGACCACCGAGGAGCTGCGCGACATGGTCGTCGGGCACGCCGAGCTGACCCCGGACGAGCGCAACCTGATCGCCGAGGTGTTCGCCGCCGGCAAGCGCCAGTTGCGCGAGGTGATGCTGCCGCGGACCGAGGTGGAGTTCATGGAGGTCGACACGCCGCTGGCCGAGGCCGCGGTGCTGGCCGCCGGGCTGCCGCACTCGCGCTTTCCCGTCTATCGCGAGTCCTACGACGAGGTCATCGGCTTCGTCCACGTCAGGGACCTGCTGGACCCGGTGCTCACCGGGCGGACCGAGCCGCTCAGCGAGCTGGTGCCGATCAGGCCCGCCAAGTTCGTGCCCGCCTCCAAACGCCTGCTCACCACGCTGTCGGAGATGCGTGACGAGGGGCAGCACATGGTCATCGTCATCGACGAGTACGGCGGCACCGCCGGCATCGTGACCATGGAGGACCTGGTCGAGGAGCTCATCGGCGACATCAGGGATGAGTACGACATCGAGGACGACACCGTGGTCCTGCCCGCGGGCGAGATCGAGATCGACGGCCTGACGAACCTCAACGACTTCAGCACCGAAACCGGCATCCGGCTGCCCGACGGACCCTACGAGACGCTGGGCGGATTCGTCATGGCCATGCTCGGGCACGTGCCGCAGCTGAACGAGAAGGTGGAGGTGCACGGCTTCGAGCTGACCGTCACCGAGCTCGACGGCCGCCGTATCGCCAGAGTGAGAGTGAAACGCCGAGCGGTGGTCGAGTCGCCGCCCGAAGTGGATTCCTGACACAATTGGCTGCTATGGCCAGACCTCGTGTTCTCTCCGGCATCCAGCCCACAGCGGACTCCTTCCACCTGGGCAACTACCTGGGTGCGGTTCGTCAATGGGTCACGCTGCAGGAGACCCACGACGCCTTCTACTGTGTGGTGGACCTGCACGCGATCACCATCCCGACCGAGCCCGCCGCCCTGCGCCGCCGCAGCCGCGTCGCCGCCGCGCAGCTCTTCGCCGCCGGGCTCGATCCGGACCGCGCCACCGTCTTCGTGCAGTCGCATGTCCGCGAGCACACCGAGTTGGCCTGGATCCTCATCTGCCTGACCGGCATGGGCGAGGCCGCCCGGATGACCCAGTTCAAGGACAAGTCCGCCAAGTTCGGCGAGAACGCCGCCAGCGTCGGCCTGTTCACCTACCCGATCCTGCAGGCCGCCGACATCCTGATCTACCAGGCCAACAGCGTGCCCGTCGGCGCCGACCAGAAGCAGCACCTGGAGCTGACCCGCGACCTCGGCCAGCGCTTCAACCACCGCTTCGGCGACACCTTCACCATCCCGGAGCCGTACATCCTCAAGGAGGTCGAGAAGATCACCGACCTCCAGGAGCCGTCGGCGAAGATGTCCAAGTCCTCCTCCAGCCCCGCCGGCATCCTGGACGTCCTGGAGCAGCCGGGGCCGCTGCGCAAGAAGGTCATGCGCGCGGTCACCGACACCGGGTCCGAGGTGCTGTTCGACGAGGAGAACAAGCCGGGCATCTCCAACCTGCTGCGCATCCAGTCCGCGCTGACCGGGACCGCCATCCCCGACCTCGTCTCGCGCTACGAGGGGCAGGGGTACGGGACGTTCAAGAAGGCGGTGGCGGAGGCCGTGGTCGAGACGTTCACGCCGATCCGTGAGCGCACCGAGAAGCTGCTGGCCGACGAGGCCGAGCTGGACCGCCTGCTGGCCGCCGGGGCCGAGCGGGCGCGTGCCGTGGCCAGGCGGACCATGGACGAGGTGCGGGACCGGGTCGGGTTCCTGCCCAGCCTCTGACGCTCCGGCTTGTCATATCGATATTCGATAGCTAGATTAGATGAGACATCGATTATCGATACTCCCTGGAGTGTTCCGTGGCTGTTTCCGCAAGCGCGCTCGGCCGGTTGACCCGCACGCCCTCCGGCTTCGCGGCGCTCGCCGTGGTCGCCGGAGGGATCGCCGGCCTGGCGATCTTCTCCCGGGCCGGGCTCTTCGGCCTCACCGACGGCCTCGTGGTGGCGCGGGCCTTCGGGTCGTACGGCATTCCCGTCGACGATCTCCACGAGATGGCCCGGCCGGGGGTCCTGCCCTCGGCGGGAGAGCTCAGCTTCATCGACGCGACACCCACCGCGACCCAGTACCTCTGGCAGGCGCTGACCACCCTGCCCGGGGCGGTCCTGACCGCCGGCGCCCTCTTCCTGCTGGGGCGGCTGCTCTGGCAGGCTCGTGGTGGCGCCTACGTGCCACGGGTCGCCCGCCAGGCGCGCGGCCTGGGCTGGTGGCTGCTGATCGGCGGCATCCTTGCCGCCGCGGTCGAGGAGATCGCGATGATCAGGCTCCTGGACACGGTCGCCCTGCAGGTGGACACCGCCTTCAGGCTGCGCGAGGCGCCGGTGGTGGTGCTGCTGGCCGGGCTGGGCATGCTGCTGGTCGGGAGCGTGCTGCGCGACGGTGTGCGGATGCGTGAAGACCTGGAAGGGACCGTTTGATGCCTGCCGAGATGGAGGCCCACGCCATCACCGTCCACCTGGACCGGCTGCTGGCCGAGCGCGGCATGACGCTCACCGAGCTGGCCGACCGGGTCGGCGTGACCGTGGTCAACCTGTCCATCTTGAAGAACGGCCGGGCCAAGGCCATCAGGTTCACCACGCTGACGAAGATCTGCGAAGTCCTCACGTGCCAGCCGGGGGATCTGCTCGGCTACGAGTCCGGCGAGCGGTGAGGGGCGTCCCGGGGGATTCGAGGCCCTGCGCCAGGGCAGATCTGCCGGTATCCGGGCACCTGAGAGGCGGCGCGCGAGACCGTGATGGCGAGCCTGACCGAGCGAGTGGCGTCGGCCAAGAGCCGTGGACGCCGGCTGATGGAGCACTGGCGCGTCCGCAGGCCGTCCGTCGACCGCCTGATCAGGACCGTCCAGCGCTATCAGGGCCAGTCGGGTGACCGGCTGGCGGGCGCGGTCACCTACTTCGCGTTCCTGTCGTTCTTCCCGCTGCTCGCGCTCGCCTTCGCGCTGCTCGGCTACGTGCTGGCGTTCAACCAGAACGTGGAGCAGGCTCTGCGTGAGGCGATCACCGAGCGGCTGCCCGGCGTGGCCGACCAGCTCGACCTGAGCTACATCGAGGACGCCAAGGCGACCGCGGGGGTCATCGGCCTGCTCGGCCTGCTGTATGCGGGCCTGGGTGCGGTCGACGCGCTGCGCGGGGCGCTGCGGGAGATCTCGATGGCAACCACGCCGCCGCCCAACTTCGTCCTCGGCAAGCTGCGCGACCTGGTCTCGCTCATCATGCTCGGGGTGACGCTGATCGTGTCCGTGCTGGCCGGCGGGCTGGCCACGCAGGCGACGCGCAACGTCGCGCTCTTCCTGTTCGGCGACAGCTCGCCGGTGGTCACGGCGGCGACCTGGCTCGTGGGAATGCTGGGCAGCGTGGCGGCTGACTGGCTGCTGTTCGTGGTCCTGCTGGGCTGGGTGGCCCGCCCGCTCCAGCCGTTCCGGGTGATCGCCCAGGGGGCGCTGATCGGCGCGATCGGCTTCGGCGCGCTCAAGCAGGTCGCGTCGCTGCTGCTCGCCCAGACCCTGGGCAACCCGGTGTACGGCGCGTTCGCGGTCATCGTCGGGCTGCTGATCTGGATCAACATCTCCGCGCGCCTGGTGCTCTACGTGGCCGCCTGGACCGCCACGGCCGGGTTCGACCCCCCGCCCGCCCCCTCGCCCGTCCCGTCCATGCCGGAGGCGGCCCGGCCGGCCGAGGAGGCCAGGCCGAACCAGGCGTCACAGCCGTGACCTGCGCCTGCGGCGGATGCCGTAGCCGAGCCAGAGCAGCCCGAACAGCAGGCCGCCGCCGATGACGGCGGCGCCGATCGTGCGGCTGCTGCTGGTCTGCTCGGCCGCGGCATGGTCGAGCAGCGGTCGGGCGGCGGACGTGCCGCTCGGCGCGGCGGCCGGCGAGCTGGCCACCGGGGCGGCCTGCTGGACCGGGGCCTGGACGGGGAGCGGGTCGACGAGCTGCCCGACCGGGGTGACCTTGCCCCTGGCGGCGAAGCCCCAGTCGAGCAGGTCGGCCACCTCCTCCCAGAAGTAGCCCTCGTGCCGCATGATCGACACGATGATCGTGTGCCCGTTGCGGGTGGCCGCGCCGACGAAGGCGCCCTGCGCCTTGGAGGTCCAGCCGTTCTTGACGCCGATCATGCCCTTGTAGCGCCACAGCAGCTTGTTGTGGTTGCTGATCTCGTAGTACTTCTTCGGCGCCGGGAACTTCGCAGTCTTCGTACTGATATATCGGCGGAAATCGGGGTTGCCGAGGCCCGCTCGGGCGATGAGCGCCAGGTCATAGGCCGAGCTGCTCTGCCCCGGCTTGTCCAGCCCACTGGGCGTCTTGGCCACGGTGTCGTTCGCCTGCAGGCGCTTGGCCTCGGCGTTCATGTCGCTCATCGTCTTGGCCAGGCCGCCGTTGGTCTCGGCCAGCGCCATGGCGGCGTCGTTGCCCGAGGACATCATCAGCGCCTTGAACAGGTCTTCGACCTTGTAGATCGGCTTGGGCTGCAAGCCGACCGCGCTGCCCTCCTGGTTGACCGCGTTGCGGCTCGGCTTGACCGTGAGGTCCTTGTCGAGCTTGGGAATCAGCGTGAGCGCGGTGAGCGTCTTGAGGGTGCTGGCCGGCAGGTAGCGCCCGTGGGCGTTCCTGGCGGCGAGCACCTGGCCCGTCCCATGATCGGCGATCACGAACGAGGTCGCCTTGGTCTTCGGCGGCGCCTTGACGCCGTCGGGTTTGACCAGGCCGCGGCCGGCGAGTTCGTCGCCGCCCACCGGCGGGGTCGTCGGCGAGGCGAGCGCGGCCCCTGCGAGGGGACCTGCGAAAGTGACCGCGGTGAGGAGTGCCGTGGCAGGCACCAGTTTCGTCCACATTACGGACTCAGCGTAGCTTCGTGTTGTTGCCCATGTGGCGACACATCCCCCGATGGTCCATCTTCGATACTAGAGAGAGCGTCATGTCACGAAAGATCGCCGGATTCCTCATCGCACTCGGCGTGTTCATGGTCTTCGAGTGGATCAACCTGGGGTTTAACCTGGCCGATGGGCACGAGACCGCTTTCTACGTGATCCACGGCATCCTGATCGCTGTCAACCTCGTCCTGGGTCTCGTGCTCATGGTCATCGGGGTGCGTGGTTTCCGCAGAGGGCGCGCCGGGTGAGGGCGTGCAGCTCGTCGGCCTGGCTCCGGGAGTCGCCGATGGAGGTGAAGCCCAGCTTGCCGTGGTCGGGGATGGCGCCCAGCAGGTGGAAGACGTTGCCCGTGCGCGACTTCGGGTCGAAGCCCAGGCCGAGCCGTTCGACCGTGCGCACGACCTCGCCCGGGGTGCGCCCGCGCAGGCAGGTGGCCGAGCAGTTGTCGGTCGCGGTGTAGTACTTGGGCTGGTCGCCTGCCATGAGCAGGCCGGTGTCCGGGTCGTAGGTGGCCCCGGTGGTGAGCAGCGCGGCCCCGTACGGGTGAGTGGTGCCGCCGATGCGCAGGTTGATCTCGCACAGCAGCGCGGCGTAGCCCGCGTCGGTCTTCATGGCGAAGAAGTCCATGCCGAACAGCCCGACCACGCCCTTGCCCGCCAGGATCTCGGCGATCCTGGCGGCCGAGGCGCCAACCTCGGCGCGGTACTCGGGCGCCGCCGGGAACGTGCAGCCCTGGTAGACGTCGTTGTTGGGCCCGCCGAGCACCTGGTCGTGGGTGGCGAGCACCTCGTGGTGCCCGCCTGGCGAGACGCGGGCCAGCGCGCTGGGGTAGAACAGCGGCCGGTGCTCGATGAACTCCTCGACGACGGCTCCCCGCTCCAGGGCCTTGCCGGTGAAGCTGAACCAGGTCTCCCCGTCGGCCGAGAAGCTGGTCCGCGACCGGTCGTCCTTGGTGAGGATGGCGTTGCCCAGCCCCGAATAGCCGTCGTTCAGCTTGACGATCACCCGCTCGCCCGGCAGCGACTCGATCGCGTCCTCGATCTCGGTGAGGGTGTACAGGTCGCCGAAGCCGCGGGCCATCGGCACGCCCGCGGCGGTCCCCACCTCGCGCGAGCCGCTCTTGGAGCCGTAGTAGGCCAGCGCGGTGGCCGGACCGTAGAGGGGAACGTTGAGTGACCGTGCGAGTTCCTCCTCCAGCTCGCTGAGCACGAAGGGGACCAGCCAGGCATCCCCGTCGATCACGGACCGTAGCCGCCCCAGGGCATCAGGACGGGAAAGTAACGTTCTGGTCAGTGGCTGGAGATCCGGCTCGTCGAGGCTGATGAGTTCGAGCCGCTTGCGGGCGTCGTCCGGATCGGGCAGGAATCCGAGGTAGTAGTCGACGATCTCGGGATCGACCGGCGCTGAAGAGAGGTAGACCACTTTCACCCCGGGCCGGCGGAGCGTCATGAGCAGGAAGAGCAGGCGCTCTTCGTAGCATCGCGCTCCGGTGATGCGGCGCAGCTCATCCTGGGGAAGGGAGAGCGAGGGTACGACCACCAGGGTCCCCTCGCCCGGCTCGAAGATGCTCAACCTGGCATACTTCTCCCCGAACGGGATATTAGTGATCATATAGCGAGTGAAACACGCATTCTTCGCGAATGCAGCCAGCGCAGTAGTGTCATGACCATGACAGAAGGTGACACGATTCGGAATCGCTGACCACGTTTGGGAACGGCGACCACGGGTCACCATTTAATGATCCCTTGTGACTATTTTCGGGTCACGTTTTCGGTCACGGAGCGTGACGACCGGCGGTTACGGGCACGCAGTCGGCTAACTTTTGGTGTAGTTGTCGGCGCGAAGTCTCACGAGAGCGATAAAGTCGAAGCATCGCCAGGTTCCACGGCCGACCGCTGTGTTTCCGGGCTGCGGCGGTTGTCGATCATCAGACGACACAGAGCCGCGACCCCGTGCTGACGATCTCTGGCACCGAAACCAGTGGGTGTGGCAACTGATTCGCGGACGACTGCTCCGATCCGAACAGCCTCCGTGGGACGAATGACGAGATACGGCGCTATGAGCGGTGCGATCCGGGCATGGGAGATCGCATGGCATGGGACGGGATGGTGACAGATGCAGGGACGTGAGCTTCGGGGGGAACTCGACGCGTTCCTGGCGGAGACGGAGCAGGATCTGGTGGCGTTCCGTCGCGACCTGCACATGCATCCTGAGCTGGCCTTCGCCGAATATCGCACGACTCAGCGGATCGCCGAGCGGCTGCTGGCCGCCGGTCTGGTCCCCTCGGTGCTGCCGCGCGGCACCGGCCTCATCTGCGACGTGGGCAGCGGCGACGGTCCCACTGTGGCGTTGCGCGCCGACATCGACGCGCTGCCGCTCCAGGACGAGAAGGAGCTGCCCTACCGCTCGGCCGTCACCGGCGCCTGCCACGCGTGCGGGCACGACGTCCACACCACGGTGCTGCTCGGCACCTCGCTCTTCCTCGCCCAGCAGGCCGCGGCCGGGCTGCTGCCGGGCCGCGTGCGCCTGATCTTCCAGCCCGCCGAGGAGCTCCCCGGCGGCGCGCTCGAGGTCATGGCCCAGGGCGGCATCAGCGGCGTGGAGCGCATCTTCGGCCTCCACTGCGACCCTCGCGTCGACGTCGGGCAGGTCGGGCTCAAGGCCGGGCCCATCACCTCCGCCTGCGACAAGCTCGTGATCAGGGTGTCCGGACCCGGCGGTCACACCGCCAGGCCGCACCTCACGGCCGACCTGGTCTTCGCCCTCGCCAAGATCCTCACCGAACTGCCCGCCGCGCTGTCGCGCCGCGTCGACCCGCGCTCCTCGCTCAGCCTCGTCTGGGGCAAGGTCGAGGCGGGCTCGGCCGCCAACGCCATCCCTGACGGCGGCGTGGCCGAAGGCACGGTGCGCTGCCTCGACGAGGACGCCTGGCACGCCGCCCCGGACCTGATCAAGTCCCTGCTGGAGGCCGTCGCCGGCGCCTACGGCATCGAGGCCACGATGGAATACACCCGCGGCGTGCCGCCCGTGGTCAACGACGAGGTCAGCGTGGAGATGCTGGCCGAGGCCGCGGAGCGCGCCCTGGGCGCCGGCGCCGTGGTGGCGACGCAACAGTCGCTCGGCGGCGAGGACTTCGCCTGGTACCTGGAGTCGATCCCCGGCGCGTTCGCCCGGCTCGGCACCCGCTCACCGGAGTCGGGCGTCACCTACGACATCCACCAGGGCACCTTCGACGTGGACGAGCGGGCCATCGCCATGGGCGTCCGCCTCATGGCCACCACCGCGCTGACCGCCCTCTTCGAGGACAGCCACATGCCTGCGGCCGACGAGATCACCTCGGCGCTCGCCTGAACCTCACGCGCGCACGGCGGCGAAGGACCGGCTGGCCTTCGCCGCCGCCGCGTTTCAGGACAGCCGGCCGAAGACGATCGGCAGCTTGAGCGAGGAGTGCCCGGGCGACACCGTGACCTTGGTGCCCGCCGGGTAACGCAGGGTGTAGTCGTAGTCCGTCGAGATGATCACGACGCCGATCCTGTGTCCCTTCTTGAACACGTAGTCCTGCGGCTGGAAGTCCCAGGTGAAGCCGTACTCCTTGCCCGGCCTGAGCGGCTCGGTCCGGTCGGCCCGATGGCGGTTGCGGGCGTCCAGCCAGCCCCTGGTGACGATCTTGTACGGGGTCACAGCCGTGCCGAGCCGGCGCAGGGCCGTGCAGCCGGTGTCACCCGGGATGCCCTGGCCGTAGCAGAGGGTCTCACCGGTCGGCACCAGGGTGCCGTTGGGCCGCGTGTCCGTGCCGTAGTCCACGAGCAGGGCCGTCAGGTACGGAGAGGCGCCGTCCTTCAGTGAGGCCCGCACCGACACCGTGGGCGTGCCCGAGATGCGCACGTCCGTGGGCAGCGTGCTCGTGAGGTACGCCAGGCGGTTGGGATCCGGCGCGGGCGCGGCCTCCACGAGCTGCTCGGCCGTGCGGGTCTTCTGGTCGACGAAGGACTCGCGGGCGGACAGCGGGCGGGGCAGGAGGCCCAGCTTGCCGCCCGAGCCCAGCCACAGGCGCACCGGCGCGGCGCCTGGCAGCGGCCACGACGCGTGCCGGCCCCACTGGCCTGCGGCGATCTCCACGTCGGCCTGCGGCTCGCGCATGATGCCGCTGTCGATCCCGTACAGCCAGTGGTCGAACCAGCCGTGGAGCTGGCGCAGCCATTCGGCGGTGCGCAGGTTGAAGGGGTTCATGTGGGTGCCCTGGTGCAGCCAGATCTTGCGCGGCACGCCGCGCTCCGCCAGGGCGTACCACCACTGGGCCGCCTGCTTGGTCTTGACGTTCCAGTCGTTGAGCCCGTGCACCAGGAAGACGCTGGCCTTCACCTTGCGCACGTCGTTGAGATAGTTGCGGGCGTCCCAGAACGGGGTGTAGTCGCCGGTGATCCGGTCCTGGGTGGCCGTCAGCCGGTCCATCACCGGACCGCACACTTCCTGGCCGTTCTCCCGGGTGAGCACGTACTTGGCCAGCACGTCGGCGTCCTCGCCCTGGAACCCGCCGGGCGCGAGCACGCCGCCGTTGGCCCGGTAGTAGTCGTACCAGGAGGAGATCGCGGCGATCGGCACGATCGTCTCCAGGCCCTTGACGCCGGTGGAGGCGACCGCGTTGGGCAGCGTGCCGTTGTAGGAGACGCCGATCATGCCGACATTGCCGGTCGACCACGTCGCCTCGACCGGGGCGCCCTCGGCGTCGAAGCCTCTGGCGCGGCCGTTCAGCCAGTCGATCGCGGCCTTGGGGCCGGCCGTCTCGTTGCGGTCGCCGGTGGTGGGGCACCCGGTGGCACGGCCGCTGCCGACGTTCTCCACCAGGGCGATGGCGTAGCCGCGGGGCACGAAGTAGTTGTCGTAGTAGCCGTCGAACGGCTCGGCGGCGAGCTTGTTCGCCGCCCGGAGCGTGCTGGGCAGCGGATTGCCGTGCTCGTCGACGTCCACCACGTGGTTTGACACGTCGTTGCCGCCGGCGTAGTACGGGCTGGACTCCATGATCACCGGGACCTTGAGGCCCTGGTCGGTCTCCTTGGGGCGCAGGATGTCGACGGCGACGCGGTCGGGCCGGCCGTCGCCGTCGCTGTCGGTGCCCGCGACCTCGACGAAGACGGTCTGCGTGATGGCGTCGGCGCGGGAGAAGACCGGTTGGGTGGCGTTGTTCTCGATCTTGATGGCGGGGGTGTCCGCTGTGGCCGGCACGGTGGTCATGGCCAGTACCATGACCGCCGCGATGGGCACGGCGATTGCCTTCCAGGGGTGCATGACGGGACTCCAGACGATTTTTCCACCGTTGGTGGGAATCTCTGCCATGATCGATCGGTGGGCATGGGCCTGGCGAGACCCAAAAACCGGCAAAGCTTTCCGCCCCTGGCCAGGGGATGTTCGAGCGCACGTCAGGTCACGGACGCGCTTGATGTCGATAACGGAGCGGTTGCGACCCTGTGCGGCGGTTTGGTATGCCCTGGTCAACCAACTATCTTCCGTGCAGGGTTGCCGTACATTTCTTCGCGCCCGCGATGAAGTTTGACGGCGGGGAAATGGAAGGGAGTCGCCTTGCTCAGCAAGCGATTCGGCAGGTTGGCGACCGGCACGGTAGCCGGTGCCATGCTCATGGCAGTCGCGGCCTGCGGCGGTGGCAGCACAGGGGCGGAGACGACGGCGAGCGCTCAGCCCACCAGCGACGCCAGCAGCGCGCCGGCGGCGGCCGCGCTCAAGGTCGGCCTCGCGTTCGACATCGGCGGTCGTGGCGACAAGTCGTTCAACGACGCCGCCTACGCCGGCCTGGAGAAGGCCAAGACCGAGCTCGGCGCCGAGATCAAGGAGCTGAGCCCCGCCTCCGACGGCTCCAACCGCGGTGAGCTGCTGCGCCAGCTGGCCGACGCGGGCTACAACCCGATCATCGGCGTCGGCTTCGCCTACGGCGAGGACATCAAGAAGACGGCCGAGGAGTACCCCGAGATCCAGTTCGCGGTCGTCGACTCGGCCTCCAACGCCCCCAACGTCACCGGCCTGCTGTTCGCCGAGGAGCAGGGCTCCTACCTGGCGGGCGTCGCCGCGGCGACCAAGGCCAAGAGCGGCCACGTCGGCTTCGTCGGCGGCGTCGAGAACGACCTGATCAAGAAGTTCGAGGCCGGGTTCGCGGCCGGCGTCAAGTCGGTCAAGGCCGACGCCAAGATCGACGTGAAGTACCTCACCCCCGACGGTGACTTCAGCGGCTTCAAGGCCCCCGAGAAGGGCAAGGTCGCGGCCGAGAAGATGTACCAGGACGGCGCGGAGATCGTCTACCACGCCTCCGGCGACTCCGGCCTCGGTGTGTTCCAGGCGGCGGCCGCGGCCAAGAAGAAGGCCATCGGCGTCGACTCCGACCAGCGCCAGACCATCAAGGAGACCGACCTGCAGTCGGTCATCCTGACCTCGATGCTCAAGCGCGTGGACGTCGGCGTCTTCGAGTTCATCAAGGCCTTCCAGGGCGGCGCCAAGGGCGGCAGCAACATCACATACGACCTCAAGGTCGACGGCGTGGGCCTGGCCACCACCGGTGGCGAGATCGACGACATCAAGGACAAGCTCGACGAGGCCAAGAAGGGCATCGTCGACGGCACGATCACCGTTCCGGCCAAGCCGTAACCTGCGAGTTCCGAACATCGACCGAGGGCCCGGCGTCACCGAGACCCGGGCCTTCGGCCTATCTGCCAGGCTCTAGGAGAGATCGAATGAGCGGCCGATGAACGCCGACACCGTCGCCGCGGTGCAACCCGCCGTACAACTGGAGGGCATCACCAAGCGTTTCCCCGGTGTCGTGGCCAACCACGACATCCGCATCACCGTCGAACCCGGCACGGTGCATGCGATCGTAGGGGAGAACGGCGCCGGCAAGTCGACGCTGATGAAGATCCTCTACGGCATGCAGAAGCCGGACGAGGGCACCATCAGGGTGAACGGCGCGGAAGTCAGCTTCAGGACGCCGAGCGACGCCATCGCCACCGGCATCGGCATGGTCCACCAGCACTTCATGCTGGCCGACAACTTCACGGTGCTGGAGAACATCGTCCTCGGCGCCGAGCCGAGGAAGGGTCTCACCCTGGACGTGGGCGGGGCCCGCGCCCGCGTCAACGAGCTCGCCGAGCGGCACGGGCTGCGGGTCGACCCCGACCGGCTGGTGGAGGACCTCGGAGTCGGGGACCGCCAGCGCGTGGAGATCCTCAAGGTCCTCTACCGCGGCGCGCGCATCCTGATCCTCGACGAGCCGACCGCCGTCCTCGTGCCGCAGGAGGTCGACGAGCTCTTCGACAACCTGCGCGAGCTCAAGGCCGGCGGCCTCACCGTCATCTTCATCTCCCACAAGCTCGACGAGGTGCTCGACATCGCCGACGCGATCACCGTGATCCGGCGCGGCACCACGGTCGCCAGCGTCGATCCCGGCGATGTCACCGCCCGCCGGCTCGCCGAGCTCATGGTCGGCAGCGAGCTGCCCACTCCGGAGACCCGCGAGTCCACGGTGACCGACGCCGTGATGCTCCAGGTGTCCGCCCTCACGATGGAGGCCGAGGGCTACCGGCCGGTGCCGAAGGGCGCCTCGGTCGAGCTCTACGTCGACAGCCTCCGTGCGGAGGGCCGGCGCCTGCTCCTGGACGGCGTGTCGTTCGAGATCCACCAGGGCGAGATCCTCGGCATCGCCGGGGTCGAGGGCAACGGGCAGTCCGAGCTGATCGAGGCGATCATGGGCATGCGCCTCGCCCACGGCGACATCTCGCTCGGCGGCGCCGACATCGCCTCGTGGAGCACGCTGCGGCGTCGCGAGGCGGGCATCGGCTACATCCCCGAGGACCGCCACCGCCAGGGCCTGCTGCTGGAGGCCTCGCTCTGGGAGAACCGGGTGCTCGGCCACCAGACCAGGCCGCCCGCCCGCAGGGGCATCTGGGTCAACAGGCGCGCCGCCAAGGCCGACACCCAGCGCATCGTCCAGGACTACGACGTACGCACCCCGGGCGTCGACACCCTGGCCCTGGCCCTGTCGGGCGGCAACCAGCAGAAGCTGATCGTCGGCCGCGAGATGAGCGGCGAGCCGAAGTTCCTCATCGCCGCCCACCCCACCAGGGGCGTCGACGTGGGCGCGCAGGCGGCCATCTGGGACCACCTGCGCGACGCCAGAGCGGCCGGGCTGGCCGTACTCCTGATCTCGGCGGACCTCGACGAGCTGATCGGCCTGTCCGACACGCTGCACGTCATCTACCGAGGGCGGCTCGTCGCCCGGCTCGACCCTTCCGACGTCACGCCCGAGCGGCTGGGCGGATACATGACCGGTGCCATCACCGGCACTGAGGAGACGTGATGCCCGCCGGGCTCTTTCGGGCGCTGCTGACCGTCGCAGGCGCCGTCGCCGCCATCGTGGTGGCCATCGTCATCTCCAGCGTGGCGATCATCGCGGCGGGGGCCAGCCCTGAGGCCGCGTTCGCCGCGTTCTTCGACTTCGGCGAGACCGAGCGCTCGGTGGTCAACGGCATCGCCACGATGCTCAACCGCGCGGTGCCGCTGTTCATCGCGGGCCTCGCGGTGGCCGTCGGCTTCCGGATGAACCTCTTCAACATCGGCGTGGAGGGCCAGTACCGGATCGCGGCCATCTGCGCCGCCTACGTCGGCTCGACGTTCACCGCGCCCGCCCCGATCCAGATCGCGGTGATCATCGTGGTGGCGGCGGCCGTGGGCGGCTTCTACGCGCTGATCCCGGCCGTCATGAAGGTGACCAGGGGGGTGAACGAGGTCATCTCCACGATCATGCTGAACTACATCGCGATCAACCTGGCGGCCTTCCTCGTCCGCGGCCCCTTCACCGGCCAGCGGGCCGAGGGGCAGCTCACCACCAGCACGCCGGTGATGCCGGAGTCCGCCTGGTTCCCCGACCTCAACTGGATCTTCGAGGTGTTGGGCCTGCCGGCCCCGCGCGGTGGCGGGCTGTGGGGCTTCCTGACCGTGGCGATCCTGCTCGGCGTGGGGCTCTGGGTCCTGCTCGAGCGGACCAGGTTCGGCTTCGAGGTCAAGGCCAGCGGCCTGAACCCGTCGGCCGCGCTCGCCTCCGGCGTCAACCCGAAGAAGATGATCATCTCCGCGATGGTGCTCTCCGGCGCCATCGCCGGGCTGATCGGGCTGCCCGAGATCCTCGGCGACAAGCACTCCTTCGGCTCCAACTTCACCCCCGGGCTGGGCTTCCTGGGCATCGCCGTCGCGCTGCTCGGCCGCAACAAGCCGGTGGGCATCGCGGTGGCCGCGCTGCTGTTCGGCTTCCTCGACCGCGCGCAGGGGCCGCTGCAGTTCGCCAACGTGCCCCCCTCGGTGATCATGATCATGCAGGGCACGATCGTCCTGCTGGTGGTCATCGCCAACGAGATCACGAGCAGGATCGCGCTGCGGCGCGAGGAACGGCGGGCGGCTCAGCAGCTCGGCAGGAACACTCCCGTTGAGGTGGCAGCATGACGACCGTCGTGGGATCGAAGCGGACCCGCAACTACCATCTGGCGCTCATCGGCGTCGCGGTGCTGATCCTGCTCATGTCGCTGGTCCGGATCGTGTCCGGGCAGGACGACATCACCTCGTCCGGCACGTTCTCCGCGGCGCTGCTGCTGTCGGTGCCGATCGGCCTGGCCGGGCTCGGCGGCCTGTGGGCCGAGCGCGCCGGCGTGGTCAACATCGGCCTCGAAGGCATGATGGTGCTCGGCACCTGGTTCGCCGGGTGGGCCGGATACCAGTGGGGCGCCACCGCGGCGCTCGTGGCGGGGCTGATCGCCGGCGCGCTGGGCGGCCTGATCCACGCCATCGCGACCGTGACGTTCGGCGTCGACCACATCATCAGCGGCGTCGCGATCAACCTGCTCGGCCCCGGCGTCACCCGCTTCCTGTCGGAGGTCCTCTACAAGGAGGGCACCGCGGCGGGCGAGGCGGGCGCCGGCATCACCACCTCACCGGCCCTGTCGTCGCAGCCGCCGCAGGTCAGCCTGCCGCTGTTCTCCTCGGGTCCCGACTGGCTCGGCAGCCTGGAGAGCACGCACTGGTTCCTGCTGTCCGACCTGGCCGGCATCCTGCGCGGCGTCACGCACAACGTGAACGTGCTGGTGATCCTGGCCGTCCTGATGCTGCCGCTGACGTTCTTCGTGCTCTGGCGCACCGCCTTCGGGCTGCGGCTGCGCTCGGCGGGCGAGAACCCGTGGGCGGCCGAGTCGCTGGGCGTGAACGTCTACCTGATCAAGTACGTCGCGGTCGTCATCTCCGGCGCCTTCGCCGGGCTGGGCGGCGTGTTCCTGGTCTTCGTCACCACCAAGTACGTCGAGGGGCAGACGGGCGGGCGCGGGTTCATCGGCCTGGCCGCCATGATCTTCGGCAACTGGCGGCCGGGCGGGCTGGCGGGGGGCGCCGCGCTGTTCGGCTACGCCGACGGCCTGCAACTGCGCAGTGCCGGGGCGGTCACCTCGTTCCTGCTGTTCGGCGGAGTGCTGCTGGTGATCTACCTCGGTCTCAAGGTGCGCGGGATGCTGTCGTCCGACCGGCCCGCCGCTCTGGCCGCCAGGACCGCCAGGGAGTACACGCTCATGGCGGCCGCGGCCGCCGGCGCGGTCGTGCTCATCTGGCTCTGGATGACGGTCGATAGGCTGCCGAACGAGTTCGTCTTCATCACGCCGCACGTGCTCACACTGCTCGTGCTCCTGGTGGCTTCGCAGCGCCTGCGGATGCCCAAGGCCGACGGCGTGCGCTATCGCCGGGGGGAACAGCATTGAACATCGACTGGGACGCGCTTCGCGCCGAGGCGGCCGAGGCCATGCGGCACGCCTACGCTCCCTACTCCAAGTTCCCGGTCGGCGCGGCCGCCGTGGTGGACGACGGCCGGATCGTCACCGGCTGCAACGTCGAGAACGCTTCCTACGGGCTGGGCCTGTGCGCCGAGTGCGGTCTGGTCTCCGCCCTGCAGTCCTCGGGCGGCGGCAGGCTGGTGGCCTTCAGCTGCGTCGACGGCCACGGGGAGCTGCTCATGCCGTGCGGCCGCTGCCGGCAGTTGCTCTTCGAGTTCGGCGGCGCCGACCTGCTGGTCGAGACCGTTGACGGGCCGAAGCCGATGGCCGAGATCCTGCCCTACGCGTTCGGCCCCGACGACCTGTCGCGGATGACGTGATGGACGCCATCGAGGTCATCGTCGCCAAGCGCGACGGTGGCGAGCTGACGGCCGCCCAGATCGACTGGGTGATCGGCGCCTACACCCGCGGCGAGGTCGCCGACGAGCAGATGGCGTCGCTGGCCATGGCGATCCTGCTGAACGGCATGAACCGGCGCGAGATCGCGGGCTGGACGCAGGCGATGATCCGCTCAGGCGAGCGGATGGACTGGTCCGCGCTGGACCGGCCCACCGCCGACAAGCACTCCACGGGCGGCGTCGGCGACAAGATCACGCTGCCGCTCGCGCCGCTGGTGGCCGCCTGCGGCGCCTACGTCCCCCAGCTTTCGGGCCGCGGCCTCGGCCACACCGGCGGCACGTTGGACAAGCTGGAGTCCATCCCCGGCTGGCGCGCCTCGCTGTCCAACGACGAGATGCTCGGCGTGCTGCGCGAGGCGGGCGCGGTCGTCTGCGCCGCCGGCTCCGGCCTGGCGCCCGCCGACAAGAAGCTGTACGCGCTGCGTGACGTCACCGGCACCGTCGAGTCGATCCCGCTCATCGCCTCGTCGATCATGTCCAAGAAGATCGCCGAGGGCACCGGCTCGCTGGTGCTCGACGTGAAGGTGGGGTCCGGCGCGTTCATGAAGACGCCCGAGCGCGCTCGCGAGCTGGCCGAGACCATGGTCGCGCTGGGCACCGACGCGGGCGTGCGCACCGTGGCGCTGCTCACCGCGATGGACCGCCCGCTCGGCCGCGCCGTGGGCAACGCCCTGGAGGTCGAGGAGTCGGTCGAGGTCCTCGCGGGCGGCGGGCCGCCCGACGTGGTGGAACTGACCGTACGGCTGGCCGCCGAGATGCTGGAGGCAGCCGGGATCTCCGGCAAGGACCCGGCCGAGGCGCTGCGGGACGGCTCGGCCATGGACGCCTGGCGGCGCATGATCACGGCGCAGGGCGGGGATCCGGACGCGATCCTGCCCAGGGCGGCCGAGACGACGGTCGTCGAGGCTCCGGCTTCAGGCGTCCTGGCCCGGCTCGACGCCTACGCCGTGGGCCTGGCCGCCTGGCGGCTGGGGGCGGGCAGGGCTCGCAAGGAGGACCCGGTCTCGTTCGGCGCGGGCATCACGCTGCACGCCAAGCCGGGGGACCTGGTCAGGCGGGGGCAGCCGCTGCTGACGCTCCACGCTGACGAGACGGCCAGGTTCGGGCGCGCTCTGGAGGCCCTTGAGGGCGGCTACGAGGTCGGCCCGGTCAGTCAGGACCAGTTGCCCCTGGTCATCGACCGCATCACGGCCTGAGGGTCACGAGCCGGTCAGCGCGGGGGCGTCGGCGAAGACGTCGGCCAGGACGGCGCGCTGCGTGGGGAGCGCGGCGCTGTGGCGGGCGCGGCCCTCGTCGGTGATGCAGACGAACACGCCGCGGCGGTCGGAGTCGCAGACGCCGCGGGAGACGAGCGCCGCCTTCTCCAGGCGGGCGACCACGCGTGAGAGCGCGCTCTGGCTCAGGTGGACCTCGTCGCAGAGCTCCTGGATGCGGAGCTTTCTGTCGTGGTGGACGATGCGGTCGAGCACCTCGAACTCGCTGGGTCCGAGGCCGTGCTGGTGCAGCGCCCGCTCCAGCGCGCACATCGCCGCAGCGTGCTTGCCCAGGACGTAGTGCCAGGTGCTGACCACGTACTCCTCGTCCATGCGGCGGAGATTACCACGTACCTCAAACTGATGCAACAACATTAAATGCGCTTGCATTAGATGCGACTGCATGTATTGTTCTGCTCCATGTCCTCCAACTCATCTCGCTGGAGCGCGCTCGCCGTGCTCTGTGCAGTGATCTTCCTTGACGCGCTCGACGTGTCGATGGTCGGTGTGGCACTGCCGTCCATCCAGCATGAGCTCGGACTCTCCACCTCCACGTTGCAATGGGTCGTCAGCGGTTACGTGCTCGGCTACGGCGGTCTTCTTCTGCTCGGGGGCAGGACCGCCGACCTGCTCGGGCGACGCAGGGTGTTCCTGGTCGCACTTGCCGTCTTCGCTGTCGCGTCGTTGCTCGGTGGCCTGGTGGACGACGGCGCCCTGCTGATCGCCGCCCGGTTCGTCAAGGGCGTCAGCGCGGCCTTCACGGCGCCCGCCGCATTGTCGATCATCACCACCACGTTTCCCGAGGGGCCGCTGCGCAACAGGGCGTTGAGCATCTTCACCGCCTCCGGCGCCAGCGGGTACTCGCTCGGCCTGGTCATCTCCGGACTGCTGACCGAGATCGGCTGGCGGTACACGCTGCTGATGCCGGTGCCGGTCGCCGTCATCGCGCTGGTGGCGGCGCTCAAGGTGCTGCCGCGCCGTGCGGAGGAGCGCCCCGAGGGCGGCCACGACCTGCTCGGCGCCGTGCTGATCACCGCCTCGATGCTGCTGCTGGTCTTCACCGTGGTGCAGGCGCCCGAGGTCGGCTGGGCCTCTCTCCAGACGATCGGCTCGCTGGTCGCGGTCGTCGCCCTGCTCGGGCTGTTCGTGGTCACCGAGCTCAGGATGAAGCACCCGCTGGTGCGGCTCGGCATCCTGCGCTCCGGCCCGCTGGTGCGGGCCAACCTCGGGCTGCTCATCCTCATGGGGTCCTACGTGGCGTTCCAGTTCGTGGCCATGCAGTACTTCCAGAACCTGCTCGGCTGGTCGGCCCTCGGCACGGCGCTGGCCTTCCTGCCCGCGGGCCTGCTCGTGGCCCTCACCTCCACCAAGATGGGCGACTTCGCCGACAGGTTCGGCACCGGCAAACTGATCGTCGTCGGCGCGGCCTCGCTCGCCGGCGGGTACGCGATGTTCCTCGGCATCGACGAGACGCCGAGCCTGGGCGGCCTGGTGATCCCCGGCATGCTCCTGCTGGGCATCGCGTTCGCGCTGTCCTTCCCGTCGCTGAACATCCAGGCCACCAACGGCGTCGACGACGAGGAGCAGGGCCTGGCCTCCGGGCTGCTCAACACCTCGGGCCAGGTGGGCGGGGCCATCGTGCTGGCCGTGGTCACCGCGGTCCTCACCTCCGGCTCCGGTGGCGAGATCTCGATCGGCTCGCTCCGTGCGGCGATCGTGGTGTCCCTGGTGCTCGCCCTGGTCGGCCTGGTGATCTCGGCCACCGGCCTGCGAGCCCGCAAGGCGGTGGCCGTCGGCGGCCCCGGCGGCCCCGGCGGCCCCGGCGGCCCCGGCGGCCCCGGCGGCCCCGGCGGCCCCGGCGGCCCCGGCGGCCCCGGCGGCCCCGGCGGCGTGGCCACCGGGGAGAGCGACGCCAAGGCGTACGAGGTCGTCTGACCGGTCCTGATCCCAGGGGGTCCCGCGTGCGCGCGGGGCCCCCGCATGCCGATCTGGCGGCGGGGCGCTTCGCGGGCGCGCGGGACGGGCATCGAGCAGACATGAACCCGCAACCGCGAGCCGGGCGCCTGCCGAACGTGAACCCGCGACCGCGACCCGGGCACTCACCGGACGCCGACCCGAGGCCCGCCCGCACGACGGGCCCGCGCCTGCTGACCCGCCTCGCCGTGCTCGCCGTCTGCGGCGCGGCCCTGCTTTCCTGCGGTACGGCCAAGCCGGACGGGACGGCGGGCCAGAGCGCGACGGCCTCTTCCGACACCACGACGGCGCCCACCGACGCCGAGCCCGGTACCCCGGCGACGTCCACCCCGGCCGAGCCGCCCGCCGAGTCGGCGCCTCCGGCGACGAGCTCCGCCGAGGTCGAGGTCGAGCGCGACGGCATGGAGCCGGCCCTGGTGACAGGTGTCCGCTCGGCCCGGCACGACGGGTTCGACCGGGTGGTCATCGACTTCGAGGACGCCGTCCCCGGCTACACCGTCCGCTGGCGGAGCAAGGTGGAGGAGGAAGGATCCGGCAAGCCCGTCGACCTCCGGGGCGGCCGTGCCCTGCACATCATGCTCACCCCGGCCAACGCCCACACCGACGACGGGGCCTCCACCTGGAAGGAGCCCTCGGTCGCGGGGTCGCTCAGCGCCATCACCGGCATCGTCAAGACGGGCGACTTCGAGGGCAGGGTCGGCATCGCCCTGACGTCCGACCGGTCCAGGAACTTCCAGGTCCAGGAGTACACCGGTCCCGACCGCCTGGTCATCGACGTGCGGCACTGACGCGCTGGTGACAGGCGAATCCAGGAGCGCGGCGGCAGCGGCGACCAGGCGATCTCCATCGCGTTCCGGCCGTCCGGTCGCGGCAGGGGAGACGGTCACGTCCCCGGCTCGGCCGGGACCTCACGGTTGAACGCCGGCGTCCGGGTGGACCCGCAGGTCGGGGTCGGGGCTATCCTGAGGCCGCCCGATCATGTGATGATCATCGGACGTCGTTCCGCCCGGCGGCGATGCTTCCCGCCCATGCGCGCGGTACGGGCGGGCGCGGGAGGTGAGACATGCGGGAAGGCCAGGAGCAGGGCGACCGACCTGAAGCTCGCCCGGTTCGGATGATCGACGTGGCCAACTCGCTCGGTCTGTCCCGGGCGACCGTCTCGTTGGTGATGCGGAACAGCCCGCTGGTCTCGGAGGTGACCCGGCGCGCTGTCCTGGCCGAGGCCGAGCGGCTGGGGTACATCTACAACCAGGCCGCCGCGAACCTGCGGACCCAGCGCAACGACCTGGTCGGGCTGGTGATGCCGGACGTGATGAACCCGTTCGTCGGCGAGGTGTCGCTGGGCGTGCAGGAGGTGCTCGGCGAGGTCGGCTTCTTCGTCATGATCGCCAACACCGTCGACCGGGTGGAACTGCAGCGACAGATACTCCGGTCCCTGGTCGGGCACCGGGCGGCCGGCGTGGTCACCATCCCCGCGCTCACCTCGACCGCGGACCATTTCGCCGGCATCCGCCGCGGCGGCCCGCCGACGGTGCTGCTGCTGCGGCACATCGACGGCGTGGAGCTGCCGTTCGTCGGCACCGACGAGGCGGCCATCGGCCGGCTCGGCGCCGAGCACCTGATCGCCGTGCACGGCTGCCGCCGGGTGGCCTACTTCGGCGGCGACCCGCTGGCCTCGCCGCGGGTCGGCCGGATGGAGACCTTCAGGCGGGCGGTCACCGAGGCCGGCGCCGACTGGGATGCGACCTGGTCGGAACCGCTGGAGGCGACCGCGGACGCCGCGTACCACCGTGCCGCCGAGTTGCTCGCGGCCGGGCCGCCACCCGACGGGGTGCTGTGTCACAGCGACAACGTGGCCTACGGCCTGGCCAGGGCGTTGCGGCTCGGCACGCCCGACGCGGCGCCCTGCGCGGTGCTCGGCATCGACGACCTCCACCAGTCGGCGATGTGGAACCCGTCGATCAGCAGCATCGCCACCGACCCGGTCGAGCTGGGCCGGGTCTGCGGCCGGGTGTTGCTGGCCGAGATGGGGATGCCTGTCGAGGGCAGCCGGACCCCTCCGCCGCCCGAGCTCCACGCTCGCGCGTCCTGCGGCTGTCACTGAGCGATCTCGCCAGTGGGCGAGATCCCCCTATTTCAGGGTTGACCTACCGGTTTTTATCGATAAGGTTGACCTGCCAATTTAGATCGATCTAAGTTGTCCCGAACCGAGTCGGTAAGGCCGGGTCGGCGCGAGCCCGGCCGGCGCAGTCGACCAAGGAAGGGGCATGGATGTCCACAGTTGTCCGCTCTCCGCGGCAGTCCACGCCACGTCGTGCGCAGTGGCACCGGCGCGAGGACGGCGTCGGCCGCCTGATGTTGCTGCCGAGCCTGCTGCCCTACCTCGCCTTCGCGCTGCTGCCGATCGGCTGGCTGGTCTGGTTCAGCTTCCAGCGCTGGAACGGCTTCTCGGCGCCGCGGTTCACCGGGCTGGCCAACTACCAGCGGATGATCGGCGACGAACAGTGGTGGCTGGCGGTGCTGAACACGGTGAAGTTCGGGTTCGGCCGGCTGGTCATCGAGATCCCGCTGGCGCTGGTGCTGGCCTACGTGTTCTTCCGCGGGGTCCGCGCCGGCACCGTGTACCGGACGATCCTGTTCCTGCCGCACGTGCTGTCGCCGGCGATCGTCGGCATCATCTTCGTCTTCCTGCTGCGGGAGACCGGCGGCCCGATCAACCAGCTGCTCACCGGATCGGGCCTGCTGGAGGAGCCGATCCGCTTCCTGGGCGAGGCCGGCAGCGCGCTCGCCAGCCTGATCGGGGTCGGTGTGTGGGCCCACCTCGGGATCAACCTGCTGCTCTTCTTCGCCGGCATGATGACGATCCCGAACGAGCTGCTGGAGAGCGCGTCGCTGGAAGGCGCCGGCCACTGGTCGACGCTCCGGCACATCGTGCTGCCGTTGCTGGCCCCGGTGACGCGGGTGGTGATCCTGATCTCGATCATCGGCACGCTGCGCAGCTTCGACCTGGTCAAGACCCTCACCGACGGCGGTCCGGCCGGTAGCACCGAGGTGATGTTCACCTACCTCTACCGGTTCTTCTTCGAGCCGGAATCGGTGCCGCAGATCGGGTACGCCGCCGCGCTCGGCATCACCGCGAGCGTGATCGTCGGCATCATCTCCGTGGCCTATCTGCGGATCAACCGGAGCGGGAGGACCGCGGCATGAGCACGTCCGCCATCACCGAACCCGCCGGCACGACGGTCGCCCAGGCCGTGCCGGCCCGGCGCGGACGCCGGGTCCGCCCGACGACCGTGCTGCTGCACGTGATCCTGATCGCGGCCGCGCTGATCATGCTCTCGCCGCTGATCTTCGGCCTGTTCGCCTCGGTGTCGCCGCTGGACCAGATCCTCAGCAGGAACGGGGGGATCCTGCCCCGGGTCTGGGAGTGGGGCACCTACCTCCAGGCCTGGACCACGGCCAACTTCTCCCGCTACTTCGTCAACAGCCTGATCGTCACGGCCCTGGTCGTCGTGCTGGACACGCTCGCCTCCAGCATGACCGGGTACGTGCTGGCGCGGCGCAGGCTCCGCGGCCAGCGGTTCGTCGAGGGCCTGTACGTCGGCACCCTGTTCGTCGGCCTGACCACGGCGACGCTCTACCCGCAGTATGTGATCGCCGAGGCGCTGGGCCTGGACAACCTGCTCGGGATCGCGCTGGTCCAGCTCGCCGGGATCATGCTGGTGCACGTCTTCCTGATCAAGGCGTTCGTGCTCGGCCTCGGCACCGAGATGGAGGACGCGGCCCGGGTCGACGGCTGCGGGCTGTTCGGCACCTACTGGCGCATCGCCTTCCCGATGATGCGGCCGATCCTCGCCACCACGGTGATCCTCGGCTTCCAGGCGTCCTGGAACAACTACCAGGTGCCGTTGGTGTTCTCGCTCGCCGCACCCGACCTGCGCACATTGGTCGTGGGCGTGAGCGCGCTGCAGTATGACGCCGCCGAGGGGATGACGCCGTACAACACGGTGCTGGCCGGCGCGAACATGGCGCTGGTGCCGATCGTGGTGATCTTCATCGTGCTGCAGCGGCACTTCGTCCGAGGCTGGACGGACGGGTCGGTGAAGGGATGACCCTGTTCGCTCCGGACGGCGCCCTGCTCCGCGGCTGGTCCCGCTGGTGGTTCTGGACCTGGACCAGCTGCTGCTGGCTGCTGCTGAGCCTCCCCGTGATCACCGCCCCGGCGGCCACCCTGTGGCTGATCGCCCAGCAACGCCGGCACGCCGACGGCGAGGCCGCGCTCGGGCCGCGCGAGACGCTGCGGTTCCTGGTCGGCCGGCTGCTGCCGGCCCTGCCGCTGGCCGGCTGTCATCTCGGCATCGCCGCCCTGGTGGTCATCGGCCTGTTCGGGCCATCGCCCGGCGGGCCTTACGGCCAGCTGGTGTTGGTCACCAGCGTGGTGGCCGGGGTGACCTGGTTGCTGGTCGCCCCATGGTCGGCGGTGATCTTCGAACGCACCGGCCGGACCATCCCGGCGCTGCGGACGGCCTACCGGCTGGCGCTGTCCCGGATCGAGCTGGCGGTGGCCGCCACGGTGGCCGTGATCGCCGCTGCCGCCGCCGGGCCCTTCCTGGCGACCCGGGTGCCGTACCTCGGCCCGCTGCTGACGATCGCGCTGCCGGCGGCCACCGCCAGTTTCGTGATCATGCTCCGTGACCGGGCCGCCGTGGTTCGAGACACCATCCCCGCCGGCCGGATCGGGTCCGGTTCGGTTCCTCCTGGTTGAGAAAGGCCCCTCTGATGATCGATTCCACCTTGAGCCGCCGCGGTTTCCTCGGCACACTCGCCGCCGGGGCCGCAGTCTCCCTCGTCGGCTGCGGCGGCTCCTCGACCGGTTCCGCCGATCCGGGCAAGCTGACCACGATCGTGGTCTGGGACCGGGCCGGCGCGCACGCCAAGGCCCGGCAGGAGTTCTTCCGCACCTGGAACCAGCAGCAGGGCAAGTCCCTCGGCATCGAGGTGCGGTACGAGCCGCAGGCGACGGACAAGTACGAAGAGATCGTCCGGCTGGGCTTCCAGACCAAGCGGGCGCCCGACCTGTTCCACAGCCCTTCGGCGCAACTGGGCGCGTTCGTCGCGGCCGGGTGGGTCCAGCCGCTGCCGGACCTGGTGAACAAGACCGTGCTGGACAAGGCCGCGCCGTACCACCAGAAGAACGGCGAGCTCGTCTGGGGCGGCGTGCCGTACGCGGTGCCGACCACCGCGTTCACCAACCGAATGGTGATCAACACCGACCTGTTCGAGAAGGCCGGGCTGGACCCGGACTCGCCGCCGGCGACCTTCTCCGAGGTGCGGCAGGCGGCGGCCGCGATCACCAAGATCGGCAACGGCGACGCGTTCGGCATGCTGATCCCGATCAAGGCGACCGGGTTCCGGCAGTGGAGCGTCGACATCCCGCTGATGGCGGGTGACCCGGCGCTGGCCCAGTTCGGGCTCTTCAACGCGGCCACGCAGAAGTACGAGTCGACCAAGTACGCGCCCCTGCTGGAGCTCTACCGGGGCATGATCACCGACAAGACCGCCTACCCGGGCGCCGCGACCCTGACCGCCGACGTCGCGATCAACGCCTTCGGCAAGGGCGAGGCCGGGATGTACATCGCCAGCAGCGCGGTGGTGTCCTCACTGGCCGACCTCGGCAGCAAGGTCAAGGCGATCGCGGTCCCGCTGCCGGTGCCGGACGGCCAGCAGCTGGCGCGCTC
The DNA here is from genome assembly GCF_037044575.1 of Nonomuraea sp. LPB2021202275-12-8. Lineage (NCBI taxonomy): Bacteria > Bacillati > Actinomycetota > Actinomycetes > Streptosporangiales > Streptosporangiaceae > Nonomuraea > Nonomuraea sp. LPB2021202275-12-8. Next base: position 60,116 of record NZ_JBAHWD010000007.1, read on the forward strand.
GCCGATGAACGCCGGCTACCCGTACGCGATCTCGTCGACCACGAAGAACCCGGAGAAGGCCGCCGCGGTGTTCGAGGTGATGGTCGGCGACGGAGTCCAGGAGGCGCTGGCGGCGAAGGCGGCGCCGCCGCTGAACGTCGCCGTCTGGGACTCGGCCGCGATCAAGGACAACGCGCTCCTCCAGCAGTTCCGGCCGGCCGAACTCGATCGGCAGTGGCCCAAGACGCCCGGCGGCCTGCTGCAGGTGGACGGGGAGAGCGTCGACCAGACCGTGGAGAAGCTGCTGCTCGACCCGTCGGCGGCGCTCGAACCCGCGCTCACCGCGTTGCAGCAGCGGATGCAGGCGGCCTACGACGCCGCGGTGAAGAGCGGCGAGATCGACCCCCAGGAGTTCCGCGCGTGACGGCGCCGAACGTCGTCGTGCTGCTGGCCGATCAGTGGCGGGGCCAGGACCAGGGCTGGTTCGGCGGCACGACCCAGGTCCGCACCCCGAACCTGGATCGGCTGGCAGCCGGGGGCGCCGCGATCGCCGGTGGTCGCGCCAGCTCGCCGGTCTGCGGGCCGAGCCGGGCCAGCCTGCTCACCGGCCGCCTGCCCCACCAGCACGGCGTGGTCGCCAACGACCTGCCCCTGTCGCCGCGGCTGGACACCCTCGGTACGGCGCTGTCCGGTGCCGGCTACCGGACCGGCTGGATCGGCAAGTGGCATCTGGCCGGGCTGCCCCGGGACAAGTGGGTGCCGCCGGCCGCACGGCCGGGAATCGAGCACTGGGCCGGGGTCGACTGCTCCCACGAGCACGTCGACGGTCACTACTACGTCGGCGCCGAGAGCCCGACCAGGATCGACTTCACCGGATACGAGCCGGAGGTGCAGACCGACCTCGCGCTGGAGTTCCTCGGCGAGCAGAACGCCCCGTTCTTCCTCACGGTCTCCTACAACCCGCCACACGACCCGTACGACTCGGTGCCGGTGCGGCTGCGGACCGGGTACCCGATCGACCGGATGACGGTGCCGCCGAACACGCCCGACAGCGACGGGCAACGCGAGGTCCAGCGGCTCTACTGGAGCGCGATCACGGCGGTGGACACGCAGATCGGCCGGATCGTGGCCGCGTTGGACCGGCTCGGCCTGCGCCGGAACACGATCATCGTGGTCACCTCCGATCACGGCGACATGCTCGGCGCCCACGGCCTGCGGGCCAAGCAGAGCCCGTACGCGGAGGCCGTCCGGGTGCCGATGGTGATCAACGGCCCCGGCGTTCCGGCGTCCCGCCCCACCGGCGTCCTCGGCCTGGTCGATCTCGCTCCTACCCTGCTCGGACTGCTCGGGCTGCCTCCGATCGGGGTGTACGGGCGCGACCTGAGTGACCGGCTCCGGCGCGGCGGGTCGCTGCGGCCGGAGCTGCTGATCGGCAACTGGGTCAGCTTCGACAACGGGTACGACCAGGGGATCGGCGAATGGCGGGGCTTCGTCACCGACGAGCTGACCTACGCGCGTACCGTCGACGGCCGGCCCTGGGTGCTGTTCGACGACCGCACCGACCCCTGGCAGCTGGACAACCTGGTCGCCGACCCGGCGTCCGCCGGCCGGGTCGCCGAGGCCGACGCCCGGCTGGCCGCGCTGCTGGCGGAGTCCGGGGACGCGTTCCCGCCGGGCGACCGGCTGCTGACCGAACTGGGCCTGGTCGATGACTGGAACGCCCGCGAGTCCGCCCTGCGGGGCGACCGTGCCCGGCTGCTGCCGGCGGCGCGATGACCGGCAGGCCCGCTGACCGCTCTGTGAGGAGAGACCCGTTGATGTCCCCCCGTCCGAACGTGCTGTTCGTGATGACCGACCAGCAGCGGTTCGACACGATCGCGGCGCTCGGCAACACCGATCTCGCGACGCCCAACCTCGACCGGCTGGCCGCCCGCGGGACCGTCTTCGACAACGCGTACTCCACCAGCCCGGTGTGCGTTCCGGCTCGCTACACGCTGCGCAGCGGCTGCGAACCGACCCTGACCGGGGTGTACGACAACGCCGTCCCGGACGGGGGACACGCGGCGATCCGGGATCGCTGCGGCCCCTACCTGGCCGAGGCGATGGGCCGGCGCGGGTATCGCACCTGGGGGGTCGGCAAGTTCCACACCACCCCCTGGGACGCGCCGGTCGGCTACGAGGTGCAGCGGCACAGCGAGGAGTTCTACGCCAGCGCCGAGCAGCGTGCGGGGGACGCGTACGCGTCGTGGATCGCGACCGAGCATCCCGAGTACGACTGGATCGAGGCGCTGATGGGCGAGCGGACCGACATGTACTACATGCCGCAGCTCAGCCCGTTGCCGGCGGACTGCACGGTCGAGTCCTGGGCCACCCGGGAGGCGATGGAGCTGATGGCCGCCGACGACGACCGGCCCTGGTTCGGAGTCGTGTCCTACATCGGCCCCCATCCTCCGTTCGCGCCGCCGCTGCCGTACAACCGGATGTACGACCCGGACCGGATGCCCGACCCGGTGTGCGGCGATCGCGACGTCGATCATCTCGATCAGCACATCCCGTGGATGAACCACCTGGTCTACGCCGAGGACGTCGACCCGCACCGGGCCCGGACATTGAAGGCCCGGTACTACGGCGAGATCAGCTACATCGACGGCTGCGTCGGCGACCTGCTGGACGCGGTGGAGCGAAGACCGGACGCGGACAACACCGTGATCTGCTTCTTCGCCGACCACGGCGACCTGCTCGGTGATCATCATGGCTGGCAGAAGGAGAGCTTCTTCGAGGCGTCCGCCCGGGTGCCGTTCATGATCTCCTGGCCGGGGCGGATCGCGGCGGCCGATCATCGATCCGAGCTGGTCTGCCTGACCGACCTGTTCGGCCTGGCCACCTCCGCCGCCGGGGAGCCGGAGCTGCGGCAGGGCAGTGACCTGCTCGGCCTGCTGACCGGTGCGGCGCCGCCCCGGCAGACACTGTTCGGCTACCACGGGCGACCCGGCACCCGGCGGTTCAAGGCGATGGTCCGCGAGGGCCACCTGAAGCTGATCTGGCTGGCCAACGGCGGTCACCGGCTGCTGTTCGATCTCGCGGCCGATCCGCACGAGATCGAACCGGTGCAGGCGGAGCGGCCGCAGGACGCCGACCGGCTGACCGCGGCGCTGGCCGGGCGACTTCGGTCCGAAGGCGTGGCCGAGGCCTTCGACGGCGACGAGCTGCGGACCTTCCCGTACGAGAAGTGGCCGCTGACCCGGATCCACCAGTTCGACCTGTCGCGAGGGGTGACCGGCTTCGGCGCCGACCGGTGAGATCGGGGCCGGGGAACCGCCGCGTCCAGGCGTACACCGGTCCCGACCACCTGGTCGTCGACGTGCGAGACTGGCCCTGTGGTGAGAAAGATCGAAGGACCTTCGCGAATCCAGGTGCCCGGCGGCAAGCTCATCGAAGAGCACATCGGCCACGTCAACAGCGGCGACGAGGTGATCTCCATCGCCCACATGGTCGCCCCGCCGGGCTGGAGCGAGCCCGCCCAGATGCCGCTGTTCACCGAATACACGGTGGTGCTGAGAGGCACCGTCCTCGTCGAGCACTCGGACGGCGTCACCGAGGTCTCCGCGGGCCAGACCCTCGTGACCGAACCGGGCGAGAAGGTCCGCTACAGCACAGGTGTCGAGGGCGCCGAATACATCGCCGTCTGCATCCCGGCCTTCACCGTCGAAACCGCCAACCGAGCCTGACCGCCGCGCCGTACGAGAGCGTGGTCTCGCGGCGGCGAGCTCCGCCGCGGCGGCGGGCCACAGCACAGTCGCAGAACGAGTCACAGCCCGCGCGAGCATCGGGCGGGGGGCTCGTATCATGGGCGGATGAGCCCCACCTTTGACGAGATCCGGCGGGCACCCAAGGTGCTGCTCCACGACCATCTCGACGGTGGTCTCCGGGCCGAGACCATCGTGGAGCTGGCCCGGGAGTGCGGTTACGACCGGCTGCCCACCACCGACCCCGAGAGCCTGCGGATCTGGTTCGAGGAGGCGGCGGACTCCGGCTCTCTGGAGCGCTATCTGGAGACGTTCGACCACACCGTCGGCGTCATGCAGACGCGCGAGTCGCTGGTCCGGGTGGCGGCCGAGTGCGCAGAGGATCTGGCCGGCGACGGCGTCGTCTACGCCGAGGTGCGGTTCGCGCCCGAGCAGCACACCACGCTGGGCCTCAGCCTCGACGAGGTGGTCCAGGCCGTGCTGGAGGGCTTCGAGCAGGGGTCCGCGGGCCGGGGGATCAGGGTCGGCACCCTGCTGACCGCGATGCGGCACAAGGCGCGCTCGATGGAGATCGCCGAGCTGGCCGTGCGCTACCGCGACGTGGGCGTGGTCGGGTTCGACATCGCCGGGGCCGAGGCCGGTTACCCGCCCACCCGGCATCTGGACGCCTTCGAATACCTGCAGCGGGAGAACGCGCACTTCACCATCCACGCGGGCGAGGCGTTCGGGCTGCCGTCGATCTGGCAGGCCATCCAGTGGTGCGGTGCCGACCGGCTCGGCCACGGGGTGCGGATCATCGACGACATCTCGGTGGCCGACGACGGCACGGCCAAGCTGGGCCGCCTGGCCGCCTACGTGCGTGACAAGCGCATCCCTCTGGAGATGTGCCCCACCTCCAACCTGCAGACGGGCGCCGCCGCGTCCATCGCCGAGCACCCGATCGGGCTGCTGCGCCGCCTGCACTTCCGGGTGACGGTCAACACCGACAACCGGCTGATGAGCGGGACCAGCGTGTCGCTGGAGTTCGCCAAGCTGGTGGAGGCGTTCGGCTACGGGTGGGACGACCTGCAGTGGTTCGCCGTGAACGCGATGAAGTCGGCCTTCCTGCCGTTCGACGAGCGGCTCGCACTGATCAACGGTGTGATCAAGCCCGGGTTCGCGCAGCTCAAGTGGCAGCCGTGAAGCAGCTCTACCGGTCCAGGACCGGCTTCGCCCTCGGCTGGGTCTGGCTCGCCTTCGTCGCCTTCAACGTGTGGGACCTGACGGCCCGTTACAACGGCAAGCCGTCCATGGTGGCGCTGGCCGTGCTCGGCGTGCTGACCGCGCTGGTCTACCTGATCGCGCTCAGGCCGGCCACCGTGCTCACCGAGTCCGGCCTGGTCGGACGTAACCCGCTGCGCTCGACGTTCGTGCCGTGGACTGCCGTGAACGACGTGACGGTCTCCCATTCGATCAACGTCGACTACGACGACGAGCGGATGCTGCGCCTGTGGACACCGGTGACCTCGGCCAGGGAGCGGGCCAGGGCGCAGCGCAGGGGCACGGCCAGCCGGCAGCGGGGCCGCTTCAAGACCGAGCCGACCTTGTCGAAGGGCGAGCAGGCCGCCGCCGAGGTGTTCGCCGGCAAGACGCACGCCGACTGGGTGGCCGAGCAGATCAGCGAGCGCGCGGAGGCGGCCAAGCTCCGCAAGGAGGAGCCCGGCCAGGCCCGCGCGACCTGGGCGTACGACTCGATCGCGGCGATCGCGGTGGCGCTCGCCCTGGTGGTGGCCGCCATCGTGGTCGACTGACCTGCCCGCAGCCTCAGCCGCGACGGTTGACGAAGCGGGCCATGCCCGCCTGGGCGATGCCGGCGTCCTCGACGTGCCGGGCCGCCTTCGTCTCCACGGCGAAGGCGCGCTCCACCTCCTCCAGGGATGGCCGCAGCAGATCGAGATGGACCGTGGTGGCGGTGCCCGGGACGGTCCAGCGGTGGACGAGCGCGACAGCCGTCTCCAGCAGCGCGTCCGGTTCGACGATGTCGTCCAGCAGGCCGATCGAGCGGGCCTCGGCGGCACTCAGCCTGGCCGAGTCCAGGACGAGCCGCAGCGCCCTGCCGCCGCCCACGAGGCGGGGGAGCAGAAGGCTGGAGGCGTTGGAGATGGACAGGCCGATGTGGTTCTCCGGCAGGAAGTACTCGGTCTGCGGCGTGCCCAGGCGGGCGTCGAAGCAGAGCGTCCACTCGGCCGCGCCGCCCACGGCCAGCCCGTTGACGGCCGCGACGACCGGCACCCGGGTCTCCAGCACGGCCCGGGTCAGGTCGTGGAAGAGCTCGACCTCCTCAAGGAGTGACTGCCCGACGGCCTCGTTGATGTCCTCGCCGGCGGAGAACGCCCTGCCGGTGCCGGTGACCACGATGCCCCTGGCGGTCTCGCCGTCGCCGTGGGCGCGCACGGCCGCGGCGAGCCGCCTGCGCATGTCCGCGGTGAGGGCGTTGAGCTTCTCCGGCCGCTGGAGGGTGACCACGGCCACCTCGTCGCGCACGGTCACATCGATCATGTTCGCTCCTCTTCGACGGGGATGGCTCCGGCGCGCTGGTCGCGCTCGGGCAGCAGCAGGTGACGCTTCTCGATGCGCGCCGACGGGGTGAGCGCGAAGCCGTCGACGAACTCGACGTAGGCGGGGATCTTGAACCGGGCCAGGCGCTGCCTGGCGTGGGCGATGACGCTCATGGCGGTGTCCCTGCCGGGCTCGTGACCCGGATTGAGCTGGATGAACGCCTTGGGCAGCTCGCCGAACAGCTCGTCGGGGATGGGCACCAGGGCGGAGCTCAGCACCGCGGGGTGCTCGCCGAGCACGCGCTCGACCTCGGCGCAGGAGATGTTCTCGCCGCCCCTGCGCACCATGTCCTTCAGCCGCCCGGCGTGCCGGATCCGGCCGTCCGCGTCCTGGATGCCGAGGTCGCCGGTGTGGTACCAGCCGCCTCGGAAGGCGTGCGCGGTGGCCTCCGGGTGGTTCCAGTAGCCCTTCATCATCGGCACGCCGCGCACCAGGATCTCGCCCGTCTCCTCGTCCAGCCTGACCTCCTTGCCGGGCGGCGGCAGGCCCATCGCCCCGGTGCCGACCGTCTCCCCGGCCTCGGGTGCGGCGATCAGGTCGGTGCCGCTCTCGGTGGAGCCGTAGAGCTCGCGCCACAGGGCGCCCCAGCGCTCTTCGAAGGCGCGGTGCAGGGCGGGCGCGATGCCGGAGCAGAGGACGAGCCGCATCCTGTTGCGCCGGTCCAGCGGACTGGGCGGCTGTTTGTGCAGCAGCAGTGGCATGGTGCCGAGCACGTAGGTCAGGGTGGCGCCGTGCTCGCGGGCGGCCGGCCAGAAGCCGGAGGCGGAGAAGCGTGGCAGCACCACCTGGGGGATGCCGCCGATGAGGCAGAGCAGGGTGGTCCACTGCGGGTCCATGTAGGAGTACGCCTGCGCGATCATCATGACGTCGTCGTCGCGGAGCCGTACCTGGCCTGCCACGACCTGGGCGGTTCTGAGCCAGTAGTCGTGGGTGAGCATGCAGGCCTTCGGGAAGCCGGTGGTGCCCGAGGTGTACTGGAAGTTCGCGATGTCGTCCGAGCGGATGCGGACGTCCGGAGGCGGCGCCGCGCCGGTGAGGGTGTCGAGGGTGTAGGCGGGGCCGGGGATGTGCGGGGCGTGCTCCGCGGTGGTCAGGGTGGCCACCGCGCCCGAGTCGCGCAGCACGTGCTCCAGGTCGGCCGCTCGATAGCGGGCGTTGACCGGCACGGTGATCGCCCCGGCCCTGAGGACGGCCAGCCAGCTCAGCGGCCAGCCGGGGACGTTCTCCATCATGACGGCCACCCGGTCGCCGGGCCGCACGCCCTTGGCCGCGAGCGCTCCGGCGAGGCGGCCGGTCTCGGCCTCCACCTCGGCGAAGCTCAGTGACGTCTCTGGGAATCGCAGGAACTCGCGCTCGCCGTACCTGAGCGCGGCGTGTCTGAGCAGGTCGGGGATCGTGTCATGCATCCGGCGGCTCCCAGGGGAAGTCGGGCAGCAGGGAGAGGTCGGGACTCGGGGCGGGCTCGGCGGGGGCGCGGACGGCGGCCAGCCCGATCGCGACGAACTCGGCGCACACCTGCTCCAGCGTGGAGTCGCCGTCGGGGCGGTACCACTCGCTGGTGCCGGTGCACATGGACATCAGGGCCAGGCGGGTCAGCCTCTGGTCGGCGACGTGGAAGGCGCCCTCGCGGACCCCGTCGGCCAGGGCGCGGCGCCACTGGTCCTCGTACTCGTCGCGCAGCGCGATGACCTCGTCGTGGGCGGCGGATCCAGGAGTGAGCGAGCGCAGCTCGCCGTCCATGACGCGGGTGGTCATCGGGCTCTGCGCGTGGATGGCGGTGAGCGAGCTGATCAGCAGCGCCAGGCGGTCCGAAGGCCGCTCGACGCCGTCGAGGACCCGGGCGGTGGAGTCGATGAGCCCGCGGTGCCCGGCTCGCATGAGGTCGGCGAGCAGGGCTTCCTTGCTGGAGACGTGGTGGTAGATGCCGGCGTTGGTGAGGTTGACCGCCCTGGCGAGGTCCCTGATGCTCGTCGCGGCGTAGCCCTGGCGGGCGAAGAGCAGCACTGCCGCGGTCCTGATCCGCAGGCTCGCGTCAGCGTCCCTGTCGGTGAGGTAACTCTCCAGTGTGGGCATGTCCTACCGAACGTTCGGTTGCGCGTGACAAACGCACCATAACCCACCGGATCAGGACAAGCTAGAGGTTGACCCGGACACCGTGTGAGGCTGTAGACCCTGCGCTGCCCGCACCGAGGTGCGGATCGAGATCGAGCGGATGTGATCGTCATGGAGCTGGAAACGCACCGGCCCGAGCTGGCCGGCTACTGCTATCGGATGCTCGGGTCCGCCTTCGAGGCCGAGGACGCGGTGCAGGAGACCCTGGTCAAGGCCTGGCGAAGCCGCGACCGCTTCGACCCCCTGCGGGCTCCGCTGCGGTCCTGGCTCTTCGCCATCGCCACCAACGTCTGCCTGGACATGCTGCGCGGCAGCGTCCGGCGGGCCCGCGCCATGGATCTGGGCCCCGCCGCCGAGCCGGGCACGCCGCTGGGCGAGCCGGTGGAGCCCGCCGCGTGGGTGTATCCGCTCCCGGACCACCTGCTGGACCCGGCGGAGCTGGCGGTCTCCAGGGAATCGGTGCGGCTCGCCTTCGTGGCCGCCCTGCAGCACCTGCCGCCGCGCCAGCGGGCGGTCCTCATCCTGCGAGACGTGCTGGCCTGGTCGGCCGCCGAGGTGGCGGCGCTGCTCGGCACCACCGTCCCCGCGGTCAACAGCGCGTTGCAGCGCGCCAGGGCGACGCTGCCCGCCACCGACGCCCCGCCCGGAGGTGTCGACGAGGACCTGCTGGCCCGTTACGTGGACGCGTTCGAGCGGTTCGACGTGGCGACGCTGGTCTCACTCCTGCACGAGGACGCCACGATGTCGATGCCGCCGTTCACCTGGTGGCTGAGCGGGCGCGACAGCATCCGCCGGGTCCTGGTCGCGTCGGACGCGCCGTGCGAAGGCTCCCGCCTCGTCCGGACCGGCGCCAACGGCGTGCCCGCGTACGGCCAGTACCGGGACGGCGAGCCCTTCGCCCTGGTGCTCGTCGAGACGGCGGACGGCCTGATCACCGGCGTGACCACCTATCTGGAGCCCCGGCTCTTCCCGCTTTTCGGCCTGCCGATGAGTTCCGGCTCGCCGCTTCGTACCAAGGGGTAAGGAGGAAACATGCCACAGATCATCGAGTTCCCGGCCAGGCACTATGTCGGGATCCGCGCGACCGTCACCATGACGACCTTCGGCGTCGTCGCCGACCGGCTGGGGGAGATCTTCGCCTGGCTCGCCGAGCGGGGCGCGCCGCCCGCCGGAGGGCCGTTCTTCAGATATTTCGTCATCGACATGAAAGGCGACCTGCGGGTGGAGGGCGGGGTCCCGGTCGCCACCCCGGTGGAGGGCGAGGGCGACATCTTCGCCGCCACCCTGCCCGCCGGCCGCTACGTCACCGAAACCCATGCCGGCCACCCCGACCAGCTCATCGACGCGACCGCGGCGCTGCTGGCCTGGGCGGAGAGCCAGGGGCTGCGCTTCGACATGACGCGGGAGCCGGACGGCGAGCACTGGGGCTCCCGCCTGGAGATCTACCACACCAACCCGGAGGAGCAGCCGGACATGAACAAGTGGGAGACGGAACTGCAGTTCAGGCTCGCCTGACGGGATGAGGCCAAGGTCGGTCCCGGTGCCGACGAGTGATCGCAGCGGCCGCCTCAGATGGGACCGAGTTCGGACGTCCACATTTGGCAGGTCCAAACTCGGTCCCATCGTGGAGCGACATCTCTCGTGGCGGCCTAACGCCAGACGTCGAGCAGTTCCTCGGGGGTGACGTGCCTGACGCCCTGCACGCTGCATCCGGCGCGGGAGACCGCGTAGAGCGGTGTGGAGGTGTCGGCTCCCGGCATCTTCGACTGGTGGACGATGAGCTCACGCAGGTCGTGGTCGTCGAACGGCCGGTTCTCCAGCCACTTGACCGACCCGAGCATGGTGATCCTCTTGGCGATCGGTTCCCGGTCGGCGCCGACGAGGTCGATCTCCGGATCGTTCGTTCTCGTCCAGTAGCCGCCGATCGCCCCCGTAGCCGGAGGCAGCTCGTCCATGCGCCTGAGGGATTCGCGGATGAGCGGCTCCACGGCCATCCCACGCCACGATGTCCAGCTCTGGCGGATTCGTTCGAGGATCTTGTCACCCCGGCCACGCTCGATGTCCGTCAGGCGCGTGCTGATGAACGGGATCCAGAACCGCAGGTGGGAGTCGACAACGTGGTAGCGCGTCTCCCGGGAGGGGCGCGTGGACAGCGGGCGCTCCACGGCGATCACGCGCTTCTCCAGCAGGAGCTGAAGAGCGCGATTCATCGACGCGCGTGAGATGTCCTGGGTGGCGGCGGCGATGTTGGCGTGCGTGCGCTGCCCCGATCCGACCGCGCCGAGTACTTGACGGGCCATGGCCTCTGGGGGGAACTCCGCGCCGAGCGCGCGCTCGCCGCTGACGATCAGCGCCGAAAGCGGGTCCTCGATCGCCTGTTCCAGGTAGTCCCAGAGCGAACCCCCTTCCGGCCACTCCTCGCAGATCATGGGCAGGCCGCCGGAGACCAGGTGGGCGTCGAACGCCTCCGCCGGGGGCAGACCCAGCGCCTGACCGACGTCGTACGGCGTAAGCGGATTGATCACGAAGTCGGCGGCTCGCTGGTAGAAGGGCCGATCGTAGGAGTTGATCGCTTCCATCATGGACAGGTCCGAGCCGATGAGCAGCAACAGCACCGGCTGCCTGGAGAACTCCTTGTCGAAGAGTTTCTGCAGCACTCCTTCGAAGGAAGGGTCGATCTTGATGAGATAGGGGAGTTCGTCGATGACGACGATGCTGGGCGAGTCCTGTGGGATGGCGCGGGCCAGGAGGGTGAGCGCGTCGTGCCAGGAGTCCGGCTGCTTGTCCTCGAACGCGGTGACGTCGGGCAGGGAGGATGCGCGCACCTCCTCGGTGAAGGTGCGTAGTTCGCTGCTCAGGGTCTGACCGCTGGCCGTGTAGTACACGTGCGGTAGCCCGGTCTGCTTGATGAACTCCTCCGCCAACCGCGACTTTCCCACACGGCGGCGTCCTCGCACGAGGAGCGCGCGCCCTGGGCGCCCACCCCTGCCGGTCTTGTCCAGCGTGCGACGCAGGGCGGCCAACTCCCGTGTCCTGCCGATGAAAGACTCCACGCCCCGCCTCCCGTTAGTCTCATCCATGAGACTAACGGGAGCGAACGGGCCAGGCGACGGTCTTCGCGGCCCGAACTCTCATGATGGTCTCAAGGATGAGACTGAAGTGCGAGCTCCTTTCTCAGGTCCGACTTCATGGCGTCGAGCTCCCGGGCGGCCTCGGCGCGGGCGTCCGCGACCTCGCCCGTCACCGGGATCACCACCTCCAGATAGCACTTGAGCTTCGGCTCCGTGCCCGAGGGCCGGACCACCACGCGGGCGTCGCCCGACAGCGTGAAGCGCAGCCCCTCGGTGGGTGGCAGCCCGCCGACGCCCTGGCTGAGGTCGTCGATCCTGGCCACCGTACGACTGCCGAGTGCGGACGGGGGGTCGGCGCGGAGGCGGGACATGGCATCGGCGATCAGCGACAGGTCGTCCACGCGGGCCGACAGCTGCGCGGTGGCGTGCAGGCCGTGGCGCCTGGCCTGGTGGTCGAGGAGGTCGAGCAGCGTGCGGCCGTCGCGTTTGGCGGCCGCGGCGATGGCGGCCACGGTCAGCGCCGCGCCGATGCCGTCCTTGTCGCGGACCGGCAGGTAGTCGCCGGGGGCGGCGTCCGGTGCCGGCGCGGTCGTGCCGACGCTGTAGCCGATCGCCTCTTCGTAGCCGAAGACCAGGGCGGGCCCCGCCTTGATGATCCACTTGAAGCCGGTCAGCGTCTCGCCGTAGCGGACGCCGTGGGCGTGGGCGATCTTGCCGAGCAGGGTCGAGGAGACGATCGTGGTGGCCACCAGGCGCTCGCCCGACGTGTGGGTGAGGATGTGCTCGGCCAGCAGGCCGCCCACTTCGTCGCCGGTCAGCATGCGGCAGCCGCCGCCGGCCAGCGGGACGCCGACCGCGCACCGGTCGGCGTCGGGGTCGTTGGCCAGCACCAGATCCGCGTTGATCCTGGCGGCGAGCGCGATGGCGAGGTCCATGGCGCCCGGCTCCTCCGGGTTGGGGAACGCCACGGTGGGGAAGTCGGGGTCGGGGTTGCGCTGCTCCTCGACGGCCATCGGGCTCTCGAAGCCGGCGGCCAGGAAGGCGCCCGTGAGCGTGCCGGCGCCGACGCCGTGCAGCGGGGTGTAGGCGACCCGCAGCTCGCGGGCGTCGCCGAGGGGCAGGGCGGTGACCGCGTCGATGTAGTCGTCGATGACGGCGTCGCTCAGCTCGGTGAGCGTGCCGGGGGAGTGCAGCGGCAGGCGGTCGACCGGGCCCACGTCGTCGATGGCGGCGGAGATCTGCCTGTCGACGGGCGGCACGATCTGCGAGCCGTCGCCCCAGTAGACCTTGTAGCCGTTGTCCCTGGGCGGGTTGTGGCTGGCGGTGACGGTCACGCCGGCGTCCGCGCCGAGGTGGCGGACCGCGAAGGCGAGCACGGGCGTGGGCAGGGGGCCGGGCAGCAGCGAGGCGTGCACCCCCGCGCCCGTCAGCACGGCGGCGGTGTCGCGGGCGAACACGTCGGACTTGTGCCGGGCGTCGTAGCCGACGACGACGTGCTTGCCGGGGCCGAGCACCCGGGCGAGCCCGGCGGCGGCGCGCATGACGGTGACCCGGTTCATCCGGTTGGGGCCCGCGCCGAGCTCGCCGCGCAGGCCCGCGGTGCCGAACTCGAGCTTGGCCGCGAACCGGTCGCGCAGCGCCTCGGTGTCGCCGCGCTCCAGCAGCTCCGAGAGCTCGGCCCGGGTGTCGGGGTCGGGGTCCTGCCGAAGCCACTCGCGGGCCTGCTCGTGAAGGCTCACAGCCGGTCGACCACCTTGGCGAGCAGGACGCCCATGCGGGTGGCCGTGGCGCGGCCGACCTCCAGGACCTCCTCGTGGTCCAGCGGGTCGCCCGCCAGGCCGGCGGCCGGGTTGGTGACGAGCGAGATGCCCAGCACCTCCAGCCCGGCCTCGCGGGCCGCGATCGCCTCCAGCACGGTGGACATGCCGATCAGGTCGCCGCCGAGCGTGCGCAGCATCCGGATCTCGGCGGGCGTCTCGTAGGTGGGCCCGCGGAAGGCGACGTAGACGCCCTCGGCCAGGCTCGGGTCCACGCCCTGGACGAGCTCGCGCAGCCGCTTGGAGTAGACCTCGGTGAGGTCGAGGAACGTGGTGCCGGTGATCGGGTTGACGCCCGTCATGTTGATGTGGTCGCTGATCAGCACCGGGTCGCCCACCTGCTGCGTCTCCGGGCGCAGGCCGCCTGCCGCGTTGGTCAGCACGACCGTGCGCACGCCCGCGGCGGCGGCGGTGCGCACGCCGTGGACGACGGAGCCGACGGCGTGGCCCTCGTAGAGGTGGCTGCGGCCGAGGAGGACCAGTGCGTGGCGGCCGGCGTCGGTGCGGACGACGCGGACCCTGCCGCCGTGCCCGGCCACGGCGGGCGCCGAGAAGCCGGGCAGGTCGGTGAACGGGATCTCGGCGACCGTCCGGCCGATCGCGTCGGCGGCCGGCACCCAACCGGACCCCATCACCAGGGCCACGTCGAAGGTGTCGAGGCCGGCGGCCGCCTTCAGCGCGGCGGCGGCCTCACCGGCCAGGGAGTACGGGTCGTTGCTCACCTCAGTAGTTTAGGAGCAGCCTGTCCAGGACCCGCACCCCGAACTGCAGCGCCTCCACCGGCACCCGCTCGTCCACGCCGTGGAACATCGAGGCGAAGTCCATGTCGGCGGGCAGCCGCAGCGGCACGAACCCGAACCCGCGCACACCCAGGTCGGCGAAGAACGTCTTGTTGTCGGTGCCGCCCGACATGCAGTAGGGCACCGCCCGGGCGGTCGGGTCCTCCGCCTTCAGCGCCTCGATCATCGACTCGACCAGGGCGCCGTCGAAAGTGGTCTCCAGCGCGATGTCGTGGTGCACGAACTCGCGGCGCACCTTGGGCCCGATCAGCGAGTCGACGGTCTTGAAGAACTCCTCCTCGTGGCCGGGCAGGAAGCGGCCGTCGACGACGGCGGTGGCCTGGCCGGGGATGACGTTCGACTTGTAGCCGGCGCCGAGCTGGGTGGGGTTGGTGGTGTTGCTGAGCGTGGCGCCGACGAAGCGGACCAGCGGCCCGATCCTGTCCAGGATCGGCGCGGGGTCGTTCTCGTCGAACGGCAGCCCGAAGGCGTCGGAGACCTCGGTGAGGAAACGGCGCACGGTGGGGGTGAGGGTGATGGGCCACTCGTGGGCGCCGATCCTGGCGACCGCCTTGGCCACCTCGGTGACCGCGTTGTCGGAGTTGAGCATGGAGCCGTGCCCGGCCGTGCCGTCGGCGATCAGCTTCATCCAGGCCAGGCCCTTCTGGGCCGTCTCGATCAGGTAGAGCCGCAGCGACGGGTCCACCTCCAGGGAGTAGCCGCCGACCTCGCTGATCGCCTCGGTGACGCCTTCGAACAGCTCGGGGTGGTGCTTGGACAGGTGCTTGGCGCCGTAGACGCCGCCCGCCTCCTCGTCGGCGACCCAGGCGAAGACCAGGTCGCGGCGCGGCCTGCGGCCGTCGCGGGTGAGCTGCCTGAGGACGGCCAGCATCATCGCGTCCATGTCCTTCATGTCGACCGCGCCGCGGCCCCAGATGTAGCCGTCGCGCACCTCGCCCCCGAACGGGTCGACGGACCAGTCGTCGGCGTTGGCGGGCACCACGTCGAGATGGCCGTGGACGAGCAGCGCGGGCAGCGACGGGTCCGTGCCCTCGACGCGGGTGATCACGTTGCCGCGGCCGGGCTCGCTCTCGATGTAGGTGGCGTCGATCCCGACCTCTGCCAGCCTGGCCATGACGACCTCGGCCGTGGCCCGCTCGCCGGGGCCGCTGCCGTCCCCGTAGTTGCTGCTGTCTACCCGGATGAGCTCGGCGCAGAGGTCGGCGACCTCGTTCTCGGCGGTGTTCTCGGCAGGGGTCATGATGTCTTCTCCAGGGTGAGCAGGCCGGACTTGTGCAGATGGCCGCGTTTGTACGCGCGGGTTATGAGGGTGACATTGACGTCGGTGACCTCGTCGAGCAAGCCGACGACGCCTGAGAGGAAACGGTAGAGGTCGGCCTCGTGGGTGACCGCCACCTGGACGATCAGGCTGTGGGTGCCGGTGGTGGCGGCGCAGTAGCGCACGTTGGGGTGCGCGGCCAGCGTCTGGCCGACCCGGTCGAGGCCGTGCGGGCGGACCTTGAGCCAGAGCTGGGCCTCCACCTCCAGGCCGAGCAGCGCCGGCTCGGTCTCCGCCCGCAGCAGCAGAAGGCGCCGGTCGAGGAGGGAGGCTACCCGCCTGCGCGCGGTCGGCACCGACACCTCCAGCCGCTCGGCGATCGCGGTGAAGGCGATCCGCCCGTCTGCGGCCAGCAGCTCGGCGATCTCCTGCTCCAGAGGCGACAGCCCGTCCTCGTCGGGCAGGGAGGCGGGCGGCGGCGCCGGGCGCAGCTCGGCCAGCTCCTGCTCGGTGAGGTAGGGCGCGTGCCATTCGGCGACGGTCATGAACGTGTGGAGTACGACCTGGGTCTGAGTCTGCAGCACCCCGTCGATCTCGCTGATCTGCGTGGACAGGATGTCGTGCAGCGCCTCCCTGGACGGGGAGACGAGCTCGCAGCCGACGTCGGTGGCGCCGGTCAGGGCGTAGACCGAGCGGGTGTCGAGCCGAGTGGCGATGGCCACGGCGACCCTGGCCGCCGTGCCGGGCCGTACCTGCACGTGGAGGTGGACCGGGCGGCCGTGTCCGGAGCGGAGGTCGTCGTAGATGGCCGTGACGCGGACGACGCCGTCGGCGATCAGCCGCTGCAGGCGGCGCGCGACGGTCCGCTCGTGCTCTCCGACGGCCCTGCCGATCTCTCCCCACGAGGCGCGGGGGCTGACCTGGAGGGCGGATACCAGTCGCCGGTCGAGAACATCCACAGAGAGCCGTTTCTGTGTCGGATTCGTCAATGCTTGACCGAATATTTGACTGTTTCGGTCGTTGGACTGCACAGTAGGCCATCACCGACTGTTCAGCAAAGGAGTCCCGGTGGCGACATCCCCCACTGCCACATCTCCGATCGGTATCCCCAGGAGTCGCGTCCGCCAGCTCGTGGCGGCCAGCGTCGGCAACGTCGTCGAGTGGTTCGACTGGTATGCCTACTCGTTCCTGGCCGTGTACTTCTCGGCGCAGATCTTCCCTGAAACCGACAACCCGCTCGTCCCCGTGCTCAGCGCCTTCGCGGTCTTCGCCGTCGGGTTCTTCATGCGCCCGCTGGGCGGGCTGCTGGTCGGCGCGTTCGCCGACCGGTTCGGCCGCAAGGCCGCGATGACGTTCACGATCATCTTGATGGGCGTGGGCTCGCTGCTGCTGGCGGTGACGCCGACCTATGAGAACGCCGGCGTGCTGGCGCCGATCATCCTGACGCTGGCGCGGCTGATCCAGGGCCTGTCGGTCGGCGGCGAGTTCGCCGCCGCGACCACGTTCCTGGTGGAGTCGGCCCCTCCTGGACGCCGCGGCCTGTTCTCCAGCTTCCAGTACGTCAGCACCACGATCGGCCAGCTCCTGGCCTCCGGCCTGGCCGCGCTGCTCGCCAGCACGCTCAGCGAGCCGGACATGAACTCCTACGGCTGGCGTGTCGTCTTCGTGATCGGCGCCGTGATCAGCCTGGTCGGCCTGTGGATCCGCAAGGGCGCCGAGGAGACCAGCACGGTCGCCGCGGACATCAGGGAAGGCAGGGTCGAGCGGCCCGGCCTGTTCGAATTCCTGGTCCGCTACCCGACCAAGGCCGCGCTCATCGTCGGCATCACGGTCGCGGGCACGGTCGCCTACTACACCTGGACCACGTTCCTGCCGACCTACGCACAGCAGAACGTGAACTTCGACAAGGCCGACTCGCTCACCGTGGGCACGATCTCGCTGGTCTTCTTCATGGTCCTGCAGCCGCTGCTCGGCATGCTGTCAGACCGGGTCGGCCGCAAGCCCATGCTGATCACCTTCGGCCTCGGGTTCACGATCCTGCCGGTGCCGCTGCTCGGCATGCTGACGGACTCGTTCTCCAGCCTGCTGCTCATCCAGCTCGTCGGCATGGTCTTCCTCGGCTGCTTCACCTCGATCTCGGCCGCGGTCAACTCCGAGCTGTTCCCGACCCGGGTCCGGGCGGCCGGCGCCGGATTCCCGTACTCGCTGACCGTCGCCATCTTCGGCGGCACCGCGCCGCTCATCGGCACCGCGCTGAAGGACGCGGGCGCCTCCGGGCTGTTCCCGTGGTACATGTCCGCGCTGGCGCTGATCTCCACACTGGTGTACGTCTTCGCGCTGAAGGAGACCAAGCACCTGCCGCTGAGCTGATCAGGACCCGAGCGACTTGCAGGGGCGTCCCCGCAACTCCTTGACGTAGTCGTCGGGGGCGCCCGCCCGCTCGGCCGCGTCGGCCAGGATGCCCAGGTAGCGGGCGGACGGCAGCCCGCCCTCGTAGCCGTCCAGTACGTAGAACCACGCCAGGAGCTCGCCCTCAAGGGTCTGCACGCGCAGCCGGACCTTGTGATAGAGGCCGCGGGCCGCGCCTTCCCACTGGTCGAGCGAGGTCTCGTCGAACTCGGGCACGTCATAGAGGACGACGAAGACGTGCTCGTCGGGGTCCTCGACGATGGTGGCGATCGCGCCTTCCCAGCCGAAGATCTCCCCGCCGAAGGTCAGACGCCAGCCAGGCAGCCATCCCACATCCCGCACCGGGGAGTGGGGGGCGCGCATGGCCATCTGCTCCGGGTCCATGTTGCTGCCGTAGGCGGCGTAGACAGGCACAGCAATCAAGACTAGCGCGCGTGGACCGCCCCGTTCGTCAGCAGCTCAGAGGATGCGGGACAATGGGACACGTGACGAGGATCGTGATCATAGGTGGTGGACCAGGCGGCTACGAGTCGGCACTCGTGGCGGCGCAGCTAGGCGCGCAGGTCACGATGGTCGAGCAGGACGGCCCTGGCGGGGCGTGCGTGCTGACCGACTGCGTGCCGTCCAAGACGCTGATCGCGACCTCGGTCCGCAAGCAGGCGCTGCTCGACGCGCCGTCGCTGGGCGTCGCCTTCACCGGCGGACTCGACGGTGACGTCGGCGTGGCGCAGGTCGATCTGCCGCTGGTCAACCAGCGGGTCAAGGAGCTGGCGCAGGCACAGTCGGCCGACATCGCCACCCGGGTCCAGGCCGAGGGCGTCGAGATCGTCAAGGCGCGCGGGCGGCTGGTCGACCCGCAGGTCGTCAGGGCGGGCGACCGCACCATCAGGGCGGACGTGGTGCTCGTGGCCACCGGCGCTACCCCGCGCATCCTGCCCGGCGCGGAGCCCGACGGCGAGCGCATCCTCAACTGGCGCCAGCTTTACGACCTGGACGAGCTGCCCGAGCACCTGATCGTGATCGGCTCGGGCGTGACCGGCGCGGAGTTCGCCGGCGCCTACCGGTCGCTCGGAGCCGAGGTCACGCTCGTCTCCAGCCGCGACAGGATGATGCCCAACGAGGACGCCGACGGTGCCGAGGTGCTGGAGGAGGTCTACCGCCGCCGCGGCATGAACGTCATGGGCCGCTCGCGTGCCGCCTCCGTCAAGCGCACCGCCGACGGTGTCGTGGTGATGCTGGAGGACGGCCGGACGGCCGAGGGCTCGCACGCGCTGATGACGGTGGGCATGGTGCCCAACACCGGCGGCATCGGCCTGGAGGAGGCCGGGGTCCAGCTCGACCGCAACGGGTTCGTCAAGGTCGACAAGGTCTCGCGCACGTCCGCCCCCGGCGTCTATGCGGCCGGCGACTGCACCGGCGTGCTCATGCTCGCCTCGGTCGCGGCCATGCAGGGGCGCATCGCGGTCTGGCACGCGCTCGGCGAGGCCGTCCAGCCGCTGCGGCTGGCCACCGTGGCGTCCAACATCTTCACCGACCCGGAGATCGCCGCCGTGGGTGTCGCGCAGCGGGCGATCGAGGCGGGCGAGATCGAGGCGAACGTGGTCAAGCTGCCGCTGGCCACCAACGCCCGGGCCAAGATGCAGGGCTTCAACGACGGTTTCGTCAAGCTCTTCTGCCGCCCGCACACCGGGATCGTGCTCGGCGGCGTGGTGGTGGCGCCGCGCGCGTCGGAGCTGATCCTGGCCGTGTCGGTGGCCGTGCAGCAGCGCCTCACCGTCGACCAGATCGCGCACACCTTCGCCGTCTACCCGTCGCTGTCCGGCTCCATCACCGAGGCGGCCCGCCGCCTCATGCAGCCCGAGGCGTCCATCGGGATCTGATTCCCCGGTTCATGTGGGCTCCGGTTGGGGGCAGGTTCGTGGCTCCGTGCGCGTCTCGCCCTGGTCGACCATCGCGGGTGGCAGGCTCACCCCTACCGGCGGCGCTGCTGGGTCCATCTCGCCGAAGTCCGGTGGGACCTGCCATCCTCCTGGCCGCGACAGGTCGACAGTGCCGCCGGAGAACTCGGCGCCGCGGAAACTGACTTCGCTGCCGGAGAAGTCGGCGCCGCGGAAGGTGACGGTGCCGCCCGAGAACCGCGCGTCGTAGAAGGCGACGGTGCCGCCGGAGAACGTCGTGTCGAGGAACTTGACGAGGCCGCCCGAGAATTCGGCGCCGAGGAAGCCCACGATGGCGCCGGAGAACTCCACCCGGTCGAAGCTGACGCGGCCGCCGGTGAACTTGGTGCCGGAGAAGTTGACGTCGCCGTCGGTGAACCTGGCGCCAGAGAAATTTCCGCCGTCGAACACCGCGTCGGAGAAATCGAAGGTGTGCCCCTGCCACGAGACGCCGGCGCCGTCGCGCAGGCGAGCCACGATGACGTCGATGACGGTGTGGCGAACCCGCTGGTCGCGGGCGAAGGCCAGCTTCTGCTCCGACGGGGCATCGGGGCCTGGATCCGGCTCGTACGGCAGCTGGAGGTAGGCACACAGCACGTCGATGCAGGTCTGACGGAGCGGCGCCCAATCGTCGGCAAGCCCTGCGAGGGCGTGCGCGCCGGCCAGGCGAACGGCGGCCCCGTCATGTCCGAGCTGCCCGGCCGCGGTGGCGAACCGCTCATTGAAAACCCGGGCCAGGTCCTCGCGAGCACGCCGCTCGTCCCTTTCGTCGGCGACCTCGGCCAGACGTTGCCGCCGGTAGGCCATCACCAGGGCGAACAACGCGCCCGTCCCCGCGACCGTGCCCAAGACCAGCTTCAGCACCTCCAGCAGTTGGCTGGGCGGCAAGGCGCCGGTCGGTGCCAGCTGTGGGAACCCCAGCACCGCCAGCACGATGACCATCACTGTGGCCAGCCCGAGAACCGCCACGCTGATGGCGATCGTCAGCGTTCGGCCGATCGGCCATAAACCCGCCTCCGACTCCACCGCCCGCTGCTCGGCAGCACCCCGGGACGCGCCATCCGAAACGGCTCTGCTCATGTCCTGACCCTCTGATCAACGCGCTGGAGCGACGACAGCTCAACGATGGCACCTTCGCACGTCTGCCTGCAGCCCAGAACCCGGCACCCTCGCCGGCCCACAAGACTCGGGGCGGGGGGTTCGGATGGTCGCCCAACGAATTCGGCGTTGACGTTTGTTGGTATGGACAGCAAACTAATTCACTAGTTCGCGCAGCCCTGCAAAGGAGCATCCATGCCCTATCGCCCCCCACTGGTGGCGCACGAGTACTTCGTGGCCGATCCACCTGAGCTGCCGGTCCGCGCGCATGGCGAGGGTGGACTGTCCGCGCTGACCACCGCCGAGCTGGTGGCCGCCGACGGCGCGGGAGTGATGCTGAAGGCCGTGACCACGGCGGAGGAGGCCCTGGTCGTCCAGGTCGGTGTGGCGGGCGAGGGGGTGATCCGGGTACGGCTGAGCGAGGACGCCGACGCCAGGCCGCGGTCCGAGCGGGCGATCGCCCTGGTGACGCCTGGCACGTTCCCGGGGGCTCGGGCCGAGGCGGTTCCCGGCGAGCCGATCGTGATCGACGCGGGCTCCCTGCGGGCCGAGATCCACCTCGCGCCCTGGCACCTGCGCTTCACCGACGCCTCGGGCGCCACGCTGGTCGAGCAGGACCGCGGGCACACCGACATCAGCGGCCGGATGCGTACGCTGCCGTTCGGCAGGTCCGCGGCGGGCGGGGCGGCGGTGGCCTACCACGAGAGCTTCGCCGCCGCCCCCGACGAGGCGTTCGCCGGGTTCGGCGAGTCGTTCGCGCCGCTGGACAAGCGAGGGCAGCGGCCGATCATGTGGAACTTCGACGCCTTCGGCGCCGAGTCGCAGCGCGCCTACAAGAACGTGCCCCTCTATCTGTCGAGCAAGGGCTACGGGATCCTGGTCGACAGCGGCGCGCCGACCGAGTTCGACGTGTGCCAGTCGACGCACAGCGTCGTGCAGATCGTGGTGCCCGACGACGTGATGGACTACTACGTGATCGCCGGGCCGACGCCGCCCGAGGTGCTGGACCGCTTCGACGGGCTGACCTGCCGCCCCGAGCTGCCGCCGAAGTGGGCGTTCGGCACCTGGATCTCCTCCGGGTTCTGTGTGGACAGCCAGGAGCGGGTGCTGGCGAGGGCGCGCACGATCAGGGAGCGCGGCATCCCATGCGATGTGCTGCACCTGGACACCTACTGGCAGAGCGACGGCCACTGGTCCGATCTGCGCTGGGATCCGGTCAACTTTCCCGAGCCCGAGGCGATGCTGACCGAGCTGGACGGGATGGGGTTCAAGGTGTGCCTATGGATGAACCCCTACATCTCCCACCTAAGCCCGGCGTTCGAGGCGGCGGCCGATGCCGGATATTTCCTGAAGACTCC
This sequence comes from Nonomuraea sp. LPB2021202275-12-8, assembly GCF_037044575.1. Taxonomy (NCBI): domain Bacteria; kingdom Bacillati; phylum Actinomycetota; class Actinomycetes; order Streptosporangiales; family Streptosporangiaceae; genus Nonomuraea; species Nonomuraea sp. LPB2021202275-12-8. The sequence continues at coordinate 82,299 of NZ_JBAHWD010000007.1, forward strand.
GGGGGGTGAGCCGTACGTCGCCGACACCTGGCACGGCTCCTTCCCGCCCTGCGGCATCATCGACCTCACCAACCCGGACGCCGTCCGCTGGTTCCAGGGCCTGCTGCGGCCGCTGCTCCAGCAGGGTGTGCAGGCCTTCAAGACCGACTTCGCCGAGGGAGTGCCGCACGACGCGGTCGCCGGCAACGGGATGACCGGCACGGACCTGCACAACGTCTACACCCTGCTGTTCAACGACGCGGTCGCCGCGGTGACCCGGGAGGTCCACGGCCACAGCCTGGTCTGGGCGCGCTCGTCGTTCCTCGGCGGCCAGCGGCACAGCGCCCAGTGGAGCGGCGACACCTACACCAGCTACGCGGCCATGGGCAGCACCATCCGGGGCGGGCTCGCCCACGGTCTGTCCGGGGTGCCGTTCTGGAGTCACGACGCCGGCGGGTTCACCGGCAGGCCGACCGACGACCTGTTCGTCCGCTGGACCCAGTTCGGCGCGCTGTCGCCGCTGCTGCGCCTGCACGGCACCACCAGCAGGGAGCCGTGGGAGTTCCCGGCCGTCGAAGCGCAGGCCGTGGCGGCGCTGGAGCTGCGTTACCGGCTGATGCCGTACATCTACTCGGCGGCCGTGGAGGCCGCCAGGACCGGCGCGCCGATGATGCGCGCGCTGTGCGTGGACCATCCGGAGGACCCGGTCGCCTGGCGGGCCGACCTGGAGTACCTGCTCGGCCGGGACCTGCTGGTGGCGCCGATGACCTCACCCGAGGGCACCCGCGCCGTCTACCTGCCGGCCGGCGAGTGGGTGGACTACTGGACCGGGGACGTGCACGGCGGCTCCCGCTACGTCACCGTCAGCAAGCCGCTGGAGCAGATCCCGCTGTTCGTCCGGCACGGCGCGCTCGTCCCCGTCACCGAGCCCGGTGACACCGTGAGCACGCCGGACCGGATCACGCTGGTCGCCTTCGGGGGTGGCGACCGGCGGATGCGGATCCACGACACCGACGGCGAGACCGCCGTCGTGGCCACCCGGGACGGTGACACGCTCCGCGTGGCCGTCACCGGGCAGAAACGGGTCGCCGCCGTCGAGTTCGCCCCGGTGGCGGGCGCTCCCGGCCGGGCCGTCATCACCCAGGAGGAATCATGATCAAGAAATCTGGCGTGGCGGCACTGGCAGCCGTGGTGCTCGCCCTGTCGGCCTGCGGCTCGGGCGCGGGCGAGGAACCCCCCAAGGCGGGCGAGCCGCGCGTGCTCAAGCTCTGGCACTACGAGGGCGCTGACAGCGCCATGGGCAAGGCCTGGGCCGAGGCGATCAAGAAGTTCGAGGCTTCGCACCCGGGCGTGACCGTCAAGTTCGAGGAGAAGGGCTTCGAGCAGATCCAGAAGACGGCGAGCATGGTGCTCAACTCCGACGAGGCGCCCGACCTCATGGAGTACAACAAGGGCAACGCCACCGCCGGCCTGCTGTCCAAGCAGGGCCTGATCGCCGACCTGAGCGAGGAGGCGACCAAACGCGGCTGGGACAAGCTGCTGCCCGGCGGCCTGCAGACCACCGCCAAGTACGACGACCGAGGCGTCATGGGCTCCGGCAAGTGGTTCGGCCTGCCCAACTACGGCGAGTTCGTGATGGTCTACTACAACAAGGACCTGTTCGAGAAGCACAAGGTCGACGTGCCGACCACCTTCGAGGAGTTCACGGCCGCGCTGGACACCTTCGTCAAGGCCGGCGTCACGCCCATCGCCTCGGCCGGGGCCGAATACCCTGCCCAGCAGATCGTCTACCAGCTCGCGCTGTCCAAGGCGCAGCGGCCGTGGGTGGACGCCTTCCAGCTCTACAAGGGCAAGGTCGACTTCCAGGGCCCCGAGTTGACCTACGGCGCGCAGACCTTCGCCGACTGGGTGCAGAAGGGCTACGTCGACAAGAAGTCCTCGGGGCTGAAGGCCGAGGACATGGGCGTCGCGTTCATGAAGGGCGAGTTCCCCGTCATGATCAGCGGTAGCTGGTGGTACGGCCGGGTCGTCGAGGAGGCCAAGTCCTTCGAGTGGGGGCACTTCCTGTTCCCAGGATCGACCCTGGCGCCCGGCTCCAGCGGCAACCTCTGGGTCGTGCCCGAGAAGTCCGAGAACAAGGACCTGGCCTACGACTTCATCGACATCACGATGAGCAAGGACATCCAGAACCTGCTCGGCAACTCCGGTGGCGTGCCGGTGGCCGCGGACCCGGCGGCGATCACCGATCCGAAGAGCAAGGAGCTCATCGAGACCTTCAACAAGGTGACGGCTGCCGACGGTCTGGCGTTCTACCCAGACTGGCCCGCCCCCGGCTACTACGACGTGCTGGTGGCGGGGACGCAGAACCTCATCAACGGCAGCAAGACACCCGCCCAGGTGCTGGACGAGATCGCCAAGCCGTACGAGGACAACCTCGCCGACCTCGGCAACTAGATGAGAATGCGCACAAGGGGCTACTGGCTTTACCTGGTGCCCAGCCTGGTGCTGTTCCTGGCTGTCATCGTGGTGCCATTCCTGATGAACCTGGGCGTGAGCTTCACCCGCTGGTCGGGTGTGGGCACGCCCAGGTGGATCGGCCTGGACAACTACACCCGGCTGCTGGAGGACGAGCGCTTCTGGCTGTCGTTCCAGAACAACGTGGCCCTCATCGTGGCCATGGCGATCGTGCCGACCGCGCTCGGCCTGCTGCTGGCCGCCGCGCTGTTCGACTACATCGGCAAGCGGTTCGGCACGCGTACGGCCTCGGCGCTGCGCGCCATGTACTACCTGCCCCAGGTGCTGCCGGTGGCGGTGGCCGGCGTGGTGTGGGGCTGGATGCTGCATCCGTCGTACGGGGCGATCAACCAGGTGTTCGGCCTGAAGCTCGACTGGCTGGGCGACCCCGATCTGGCGCTGGCCACGGTGATGGCCGTGATGGTGTGGTTCCAGCTCGGCTACCCGGTGGTCATCTTCATGGCGGGCCTGCAGCGAGTGGACCCGGCCTACTACGAGGCGGCCGAGCTGGACGGGGCGTCCTGGTGGCGCAAAGTGTGGCACATCACCATCCCGCAGATCCGGCCGGAGATCTTCGTGGTGCTGCTGACCTGCACGATCGCCGCGCTGAAGGTCTTCGGGCCGATCTTCGTGCTGACCCGCGGCGGGCCTGGCAACGCCACGATGGTGCCGTCGTACTTCTCCTATCTGAACTTCTTCCAGAAGAGCAACGTGGGGTACGGCTCGGCGATCGCCACCGTGCTGGCCCTGATCATCATCGTGGTGACGTTCCTGTTCCTGCGCGTGCAGGAGCGTGAGCGATGAGAGGCCCCGGCCGCTGGGCCGTGCTCGCCGCCCTGGCCGTGCTGGCCGTCGTGATGATGTTCCCGTTCGTCATCGTCGCGATCAACGCCGTCAAGTCCCCCGAGGAGTACAGCTCGCAGGGGCCGCTCAGCCTGCCCGACGGGCTCTACCTGCAGGGGATCGTCGACTTCTGGAACCGGGTCGACTTCGGCGAGAAGCTCTGGAACAGCCTGCTGATCAGCGGCTCGGTCGCCGTGCTGGCGGTCGTGCTGTCCGTGCTCAACGCCTACGCGCTGGGCATCGGCAGGGTACGCGGCAGGCTGTCCATCCTGGTGCTGTTCCTGGTGGCCAACACGCTGCCGCAGGAGGCACTGGTCTACCCGCTGTACTACCTGGCCAAGGAGGTCGGGCTCTACGACACCCGGCTGTCGATGATCATCATCTTCACGGTGATCCAGGCGGCCTTCGGGACCTACCTGCTGAGCGCGGTGCTGGGCCAGTTCCCCAAGGAGATCCTGGAGGCCGCGGCGATCGACGGCGCGGGCCGCTTCCGCTCCCTGATCCGGGTCGTGGTGCCCATCAGCAGGCCGACGCTGAGCGTACTGCTGATCTTCTTCTTCATCTGGACCTGGAACGAGTTCTTCCTGCCGCTCATCTTCCTCATCTCCAACGACAACCAGACCGTGCCGGTCGCCCTGGGCATCCTGCAGGGGGAGAGGTACATGGACGCGACGATGTCCAGCGCCTCGGCCCTCCTGGGGATCGTGCCGGCGGTCGCCTTCTTCCTGATCTTCCAGCGCACGCTCACCCGAGGCATCACGGTCGGAGCCGTGAAGTGAGCCTCACCTGCCTAGGAGACCTCCCATGTCCCATCGCTCACGCATCCCCTTAGTGGTCGCGGTCGCCCTGGTGGCCTCGATGTTCACCGTGCCGGCCAGGGCCGCCGACGAGCCGCCGTTCAGAGACCCGGCCCTGCCGCTGGAACAGCGGGTCGCCGACCTGCTCGGCCGGCTCACGCTGCCGGAGAAGCTCGGCCTGCTGCACCAGTCGCAGAAGGCCATCCCGCGGCTCGGCATCCCCTATCACAAGAACGGCACCGAGGCCCTGCACGGTGTCGCCTGGTCCAACGACCTGAACGACAACTGGAACCAGAAGCTGGCCAGCGGCACCGTCTTCCCGCAGGCCCTCGGCCTGGCCAGCACCTGGGACCCGGAGCTGATCAAGCGGGTCGGCTCGGCCGTCGGCGACGAGGCGCGCGGCTACAACGCCACCGATCCCGTCCTGTGGGGCCTGCAGCTCTGGGCGCCCGTGGTCGACCTGCTGCGCGACCCGCGTGCCGGCCGCAACGAGGAGGGCTACTCCGAGGACCCGCTGCTGACCGGGGCGATCTCCACCGCGTACGGCAAGGGGCTGCAGGGTGACGACCCGTTCTACCTGAAGACGGCGCCCGTCCTGAAGCACTACCTCGCCTACAACAACGAGGTCGACCGCAGCCTCACCTCCTCCAACCTGACGCCCAAGCTCAAGCACGAGTACTACGAGCAGGCGTTCAAGGCCGCCATCTCGGCCGACGCGGCGACCGGCGTCATGGCCTCCTACAACCTCGTCAACGGCCGGCCCAACCACGTCAACACCGACCTGGACAAGGTCGTCAGATCCTGGACGGACAAGACCCTCTACAACGTCAGCGACGCCTGGGGCCCGCACGCGCTCACCGACCTGGAGAAGTACTTCGACAACAAACCCGAGGCCTTCGCCGCGGTGCTGAAGTCCGGCCAGGACAGCTTCACGATCGACGGCAGCAACGACGCGCCACTGGTCGAGAACCTCACCGCCGCGCTGGACCGCGGTCTGATCACCGAGGCGGACGTGGACAGAGGTGTCAGCCACGCCCTGTCCATCCGCTTCCGCCTGGGCCACTTCGACCCGGACGGCGGGCCGTACAAGCAGATCTCCCCGGACGTGATCAACAGCCCGGCGCACCAGAAGCTCAACCGCGAGACCGCCGGCAAGGCGGCGGTGCTGCTGAAGAACTCCGGCGTGCTCCCGCTGAAGGCGCCCAGGTCGGCCGCCGTGGTGGGCCCGCTGTCCGGCAAGCTCTACAGCGACTGGTACGCGGGCACCATGCCCTACCAGGTCACGCCGCTCGACGGCGTCAAGGAGCGCGTCTCCGACGTCACCACCGGCGAGGGCCTCGAACGCGTCGCGCTCAAGCACGTCGAGTCCGGCAAGTACCTCACCGCCACCGGCACCGGCCCCGACGACAACGCCGCGCTGACCGACACGACGCCGACGGCCGCCTCGCAGTGGGACGTGACCGACTGGGTCGCCGGCATCTCCACCCTGCGCAACGCCGGCAACGGCAAGCTGCTGGGCGGCGACTGGCGCTCGCTCGACACCGACGACAACGAGCCCAACGGCTGGTACGTCCAGCAGCAGTTCGCGCTGGAGCGCCAGGCCGACGGCACCTACCTCGTCAGGTACGCCGGCTTCGAGAACGTGGAGAGCTGGTACGGCCTGCCCGACCCGTACGTGACCGTCAACGCCGACGGCACGCTCGGCCTCGCCCCCAAGGCGCAGGCGGCCCGCTTCGCCAAGGAGATCGTCGCCGACGGCATCGCGGCGGCGGCCGAGCAGGCGCGCAAGGCGGAAGTCGCGGTCGTCGTGGTGGGCAGCCACCCGTGGGTGAGCGGCCGCGAGTTCCACGACCGCCCGGACCTGCGGCTGGGCGACGGGCAGAAGCGGCTGATCGAGGCCGTGCGCAAGGCCAACCCGAAGACGGTCGTGGTGCTGGAGACGAGCTATCCCGTCATCGTGGACGCCCCGACGCTGCTGTGGACCACGCACGCGGGCGCCGAGACCGGCCACGCGATCGCCGACGTGCTCTTCGGTGACGTCAACCCGGCCGGGCGGCTCACCCAGACGTGGTACGGCTCGGACAAGCTGCCGAGCATCCTCGACTACGACCTGGCCAAGACCGGCATGACGTACCTCTACCACAAGGGCGGGACGCTCTACCCGTTCGGCCACGGGCTCAGCTACACCACCTTCGGCTACCAGGATCTGCGCGCGCAGGGCGAGCGGGTGAGCGTGAAGGTCACCAACACCGGCAAGGTCAGGGGCGAGGAGGTCGTCCAGCTCTACACCCACCAACGCGAGTCCCGCTTCCAGCAGCCGCTCAAGCAGCTGCGCGCCTTCCAGCGGGTCACGCTGAACCCCGGCGAGAGCAAGACGGTGACCTTCCCGCTCAAGCGGTCGGACCTGGCCGTGTGGGACCACACCAGGGACAGGTGGGCGGTGGAGTCGGCCACCCACGACATCCTCGTCGGCTCCTCCTCCGACCGCATCCGCCAGCGCGCCACGCTGCGGGTCAGCGGCGAGACGATCCCCGCCAGGGACCTGACCAAGACGACCAGGGCGATGAACTTCGACGCCTACTCGGGCGTCGCGTTCGCGGACGAGAACAAGGTCAGCGGCGACGTCGTCGCCGGCTCCGACGGCGACTGGATCTCCTTCACCGACGCCGTCCACGGTGGCCGCCTCACCGCCTCGGTCGCCTCGGTGGCGGGCGGCTCGATCGAGCTGCGCCGCGGCTCCCCGACCGGCGCCCTGCTCGGCACCGCCCAGGTGCCGGCGACGGGCGGCGTCTACGACTGGGCCACGGCCACCGCCGCGGTGAAGGCGGGCAAGGGTGATCTGTACGTGGTCTTCAGGGGTGACATCCGCCTCAGGGACCTGACCCTGGCCCGATAACGACCGGCGAGACGACAACGGCCGCGGGCCGGGGCCTCCAGCCCTGCCCGCGGCCTCGCGCGTGAACTGCTGGAAGGCCACGAGCCCGCCCGCACCCGCCACCGTCCTGCGCATGCTGCGTGACCACGACGAGGCCGCCGCGGCGCCAGCCCGGTTCGCGCGCCACCGGTATCGTTCGGAAGTCCCTGAACGTCTACGACGCCATATTGCGTTCATAGATTCGTCAACAGACTTAAGTTTGCCGGTCAGGACGGAATGTAAGGTCCGTATTGCAGTGACCGTGGATCTGAACGCAACAGGTGATCATGGCTGGTATTGCAATGGGCTCCGGGTGAATGCATACTGTGCAGCGGGTGTGCGGGCGCGGAGCTCCGCGCATGTCGACAGATAGGAGACGAGCACCGATGCCCGGAGGCAGACTGACCGGCCAGGATCGGCAGCACATCGCTGCGGGGCTGGCCGAGGGGCTCGGATACACAGAGATCGGCAAGCGCCTGGGACGTCCAGCCTCGACCATCATGCGCGAGGTCACCCGCAACGGCGGACCCGACGATTACGGGGCGGACCGGGCACACGAGGCGACACGGCATCGTGCGCGCCGGCACAAGGAGACTCCGCCTCCGGCTCCACCGATCCCCAACAGCGGCCATGGGCGCGATCCCCAAGCGGTGCAGGACTTCACGGAGTCCTTCACCGCTCTCCTCGTTCAGCAGGGGCTGCCCCGGATGATGGCCAGAGTGCTGACCTGCCTGCACATCGCCGACTCCGGCACCCTCACCGCCGCCGACCTGGTCCAGCGGCTCCGCATCAGCCCCGCGTCCGTCTCACACGCCGTCACCTTCCTCGAACAGCAGGGAATGCTCAGGCGGGAACGAACTCCCGGCGAGCGGCGCGAACGCTACATCATCGACGATGAGATCTGGCTCCGATCCCTCCTCGCATCGCTGCAGATGACCGACGCCCTGACTGCCGCGTCGCGGCGCGGAGCCGAGATTCTCGGAGCCGCCACCCCGGCGGGCGCCCGCTTCGAGTCCTCCGCCGAACTCCTTCTCCTCGTGAGCGAGTCCCACCGGCAGGCCATCGAGCAGTGGCAGCGGAGCATGGCCGCCCGGAACGCCGGGCGACAGTCATGAGCCCTCGTGCTTCCGGCGTGTATCCAAGGACCCGTCAACACCGGGCTGAGGAAGATCGCGCAAGGCCCTGCTGGCCGTAACCCGCTCTCTCGCGCTGCGCGTTCGCCTCCGGGGGCCTGTAGGGGTGGGTCGGCCTTCTTAAGTTCGTTGTGCGTCCAAACTATTGACCTCTTTTCCGGCGTGTGTGAGCCTCTTGGTGAGCTCATGCGCGAAGGCGCGGCGACGGTCAGGGTCCTGCAACCTGGTCGTGCATGGCGGTCATTTCTAGTCCTCGGGTGCCCTTCGGCGTGCCCGGAAAGGGAGAGCCGCTCATGCGAAAGGCATTACTCAGCCTGCTCGCGGTCGCCGCCTTACTGCTCGTCACGGTGGTGGTGCGGATGACGCCGGTCTCCGCCGTCGCGGCGGAGCCGTACTCGTACAAGAACGTCAGGATCGACGGCGGCGGGTTCGTGCCCGGTGTCGTCTTCAACCCGACGGAACGCAACCTGATCTACGCCCGCACCGACATCGGCGGCGCCTACCGGTGGAACCAGTCGTCGAAGTCCTGGACGCCGCTGCTCGACTGGGTCGGGTGGGACAAGTGGGGCTGGAACGGCGTGGTCAGCCTGGCCACCGACCCGGTGGAGACCAACCGGGTCTACGCCGCGGCCGGGATGTACACCAACGACTGGGATCCGAACAACGGCGCCATCCTGCGCTCCACGAACAAGGGCGACACCTGGCAGGTCTCGCCGCTGCCGTTCAAGCTCGGCGGCAACATGCCCGGTCGCGGCATGGGTGAGGCGCTGTCGGTCGACCCGAACAAGAACAGCGTGCTGTACTTCGGCACCCCCAACGGCAACGGCCTGTGGCGCAGCACCGACTACGGCGCCACCTGGGCCAAGGTGGCGAGCTTCCCCAACCCCGGCAACTACGCCCAGGACCCGAGCGACCCCAACGGCTACCTGAACCACCGGCCGGGCGTCGTCTGGGTGACGTACGACCCGCGCTCGTCGGCCAAGGGCGCAGCCACCAGGACGATCTACGTGGGCGTCGCGGACAAGGACAACACCGTCTACCGCACCACGGACGCCGGGGCGACCTGGGAGCGGCTGCCCGGCCAGCCCACCGGCTATCTGGCGCACAAGGGCGTGCTGGACACCGCCAACGGCTACCTGTTCATCGCCACCAGCGACACGGGCGGGCCGTACGACGGGGGCAAGGGCGACGTGTGGCGGTACGCGACCGCGACCGGCACCTGGACACAGGTCAGCCCCATCCCGTCCTCCAGCGCCGACGACTACTTCGGCTACAGCGGCCTGACGGTCGACCGGCAGGACCCGGGCACGCTCATGGTGGCCACGCAGATCTCGTGGTGGCCGGACGTGATCTTCTTCAGGTCGACCGACTCCGGCGCCACCTGGACCCGCGTCTGGGACTTCACCTCCTACCCGAACCGCAGCTTCCGCTACAAGATGGACGTCTCCCAGGTCCCGTGGCTGACCTTCGGCACCAACCCGCAACCGCCCGAGGTCACGCCCAAGCTCGGCTGGATGACCGAGTCGCTGGAGATCGACCCGTTCGACTCCGACCGGATGATGTACGGCACCGGCGCCACCGTCTACGGCACCGAGGACCTCACCCGATGGGACACGGGCGGCCAGTTCACGATCAGGCCGATGGCCAGGGGCCTGGAGGAGACCGCGGTCCTCGACCTGATCAGCCCGCCCAGCGGCGCGCCGCTGGTCAGCGCGCTGGGTGACATCGGCGGCTTCCGGCACGCCGACCTCGACGCGGTCCCGCCGATGATGTTCACCGCGCCGAACTTCACCTCGACAACCAGCCTCGACTACGCCGAGCGGAACCCGTCGGTGATGGCCCGGGCTGGCAACTTCACCGACGCCGACCGGCCCAACGACAGCCATGTCGCCTTCTCCACCGACGGCGGCGCCAACTGGTTCCAGGGCACCGAGCCGGGCGGCATCAACGAGGGCGGCACCGTGGCGGCGGCGGCCGACGGCTCCCGTTTCGTCTGGGCGCCCAAGGGCGTGGCGGTGCACTACTCGGTGGGCTTCGGCAACTCCTGGCAGCAGTCGCAAGGCCTGCCGACCGGCGCGATCGTCGAGTCGGACCGGGTCAACCCGATGAAGTTCTACGGCTACAGCGGCGGCCGCCTCTACGTCAGCACGAACGGCGGCGCCACCTTCACCGCCACCGCCGCCACGGGCCTGCCGACGGCGAGCGTGCACTTCAAGGCGGTGCCCGGCGCGGAAGGCGACATCTGGCTGGCGGGTGACACGGGCATGTACCGCTCCACCGACAGCGGCGCGTCCTTCACCAAGCTGCCGAACATCACCGCCGCGGTCAACGTCGGCTTCGGCAAGGCCGCCCCCGGCCGCACCTACATGGCCCTGTACGCGGTCGCGACGATCGGCGGGGTCCCCGGCCTCTACCGCTCCGACGACACGGGCGCGAGCTGGATCCGCATCAACGACGACCAGCACCAGTGGGGCAACATGGGCGAGGCCCTGACGGGCGACCCCCGCGTCTACGGCCGCGTCTACCTGGGCACCAACGGCCGCGGCATCATCTACGGCACCTCCACGGGCAGCACCCCGACCGTCACCCCCACGGTCACTCCCACTGTCACCCCGACTGTGACCCCAACAGTCACCCCGACCGTGACCCCCACGACGGGCGCGTCCTGCACCGCCACCTACGCCCAGACCAACCAGTGGCCGGGCGGCTTCCAGGCCACAATCACGATCAAGAACACCGGCCCGGTGCCCATCACCGGCTGGAAGGTCACCTGGACCTTCGCGGGCGACCAGAAGATCACCCAGCTCTGGAGCGGCACCCACACCCAGCCGGCCCAGACGGTGACCGTCTCCAACGCCGGCTACAACGGCGGCCTCCAGCCGAACGCCACCACCTCTTTCGGCTTCACCGCCACCTACTCGGGCACGAACATCCAGCCCACCACGCTCACCTGCACTCCGAGCTGACCGGACGACACCTCTGAGGGGCGATGACCTGCCGGCCGTCGCCCCTCAGACGGTGAAGCGGGCGCGCGTCACGGCGGGCCCACTCCTGAAGGCCCAGTGGACGCCGTGTTCTTCGGCGCTATGTGGCGGAGTCATCTGGGAATCGCTGGGGGAGGTTACGGTGCAGGAAGTCCCGCTCCAGCAGGAGCAGGTTCTCCGCGACATCCTCCTGGGCGGCCATGTGTGAGACGCCGGACAGTGGCAGGACGGTGTGCGGGCGGCCTGCGGCCAGCAGCGCGGCGGACAGTCTCAGCGTATGGGCGGCGAAGACGTTGTCGTCGGCCAGGCCGTGCAGGAGCATGAGCGGGCGGCGCAGGTTCGGGGCGTCGGCGACGATCGAGCTGCGGTCATATGCCTCAGGGTGCTGGTCGGGGTGGCCCAGGTAGCGTTCCTGCCAGTGGGTGTCGTACAGGCGGGCGTCGGTGACCGGTGCGCCCGCGATGGCGGCGTGGAAGACGTCGGGGTGGCGCAGTACGGCCGCGGCCGCCAGATACCCGCCGTATGACCAGCCACGGATGGCCACCCGGCCCAGATCCAGGTCGGGGAAGCGGCCGGCGGCCGCGTGCAACGCGTCGGCCTGGTCCTCCAGCGCCGCGCTCAGCTTGTCGAGGTGGATGGCCCGCTCCCAGGCCGGTCCCCGGCCCGGCGTGCCGCGCCCGTCCACCACCAGCACGGCGAAGCCCTGGTCGGCGAACCACTGCGAGACCGCGAAGTCGTCGAGTCCTCGCAGGACCAGGGCGCCCATCGGCCCGGCATAGGGGTTGAGCAGGACGGGCAGCCGCCGCGAGCCCGGCACGTGCCCGGTCGGGAACATGATCGCGCCGCGCAGCTCCCGCTTGCCCAGCGACACCAGTTCCACCTTCGGGCGCAGGACCGGGACCGCGCCGTTCGAGCCGATCCGCGTGCTCGCCCGCCCGTCGGTCACCGTGACGCGAACCCCGTGCCCCTCCAAGGTGCGGGTGACCACCAGCGTGACGCCGCCGGCGCGCGTCCCGGTGTGCAACCCCGGCTCGGAGGTGACCCTGACCAGCCCTTCGGCTCTGGAGTAGCTGTACAGGTGGCGTTCGGTCGGCTCGTCGCAGCACTGCGCCAGTACGGTGTCGCCGTCCACCGCCAGGATCCGCAGCACCTGCAGACCAGGCGGCGTGACCAGGTCGTCTCCCACCATCAGGCGGCGGGTGTCGTCGCGGTCCACCGTCCAGACCAGCTCCCCGCGCGCCGTGCGATCGGGTGCGCCGGGTACGAGCTCCAGCCAGGCGGCGTCGGTGTCCTCGCGTAGCAGGGTGGTGGCGCCCGTCTCGGGGTCGGCCGCCAGAACGCGAGTGGTGCGCTGGTCGCGGCTCTGCACCAGCACCAGCAGGCCCTGCCCGGTCCACGACACCGCCGCGACGTACTCGAACGCCGTCCTGTCCCACATCACTTCGGTGCGCTCCCCGGCCAGTGTGGTCAGCCAGAGCGTCACGTCGGCGTTGCCGGTGCCGGCCGCCGGATAGGCCATGGTCCTGGGCGGCCTCCCGGGATCGGCGGGCTCGGACAGGTGCCACTTGCTCACTCCGGCGTTGTCCACGCGCGCCACCAGCAGGCGCTTGCCGTCGGGCGCCCACCAGTAGCCCCTGTGCCTGGCCATCGACTCGGCCGCCACGTGCTCGGGCAACCCCCAGGTCACCTCGGGGCCGTCGGGCGTCAGCACCGGCCTGCCATCGACGTGCAGCGCGCCGTCGGACACATGGGCGACATGCTGCCCGGCCGGGTCAAGGCGCGGGTCGGAGCCGGCCGCACCGAGGGGGGTGATCGCGCCGGTCAGCAGGTCCACGGTGTGGAGCTCGCCGTCGAGCGCGTAGACGGCCTTGGTGACAGCGGCGTCGGTGGCGTAGGCGACGATGCCGCTCGCGCGTTCGCGGGTGCGTTCCCTGCGTGCGCGCTCCGCGTCCGACAATGTCGCGCCCGACGGGGTGCCGGGGTCCACGAGCAGACGTTCCTGCCCCGTGGCCACCGTCAGCGTCCACAGCCGGTTCACCGGATCGTCGCCGGCCGAGGACCTGAGGAAGACCACCCGGGCGCCGTCCGGGGAGATCGTGAAGTCCCTGGGGATGCCGAGCTTGAAACGGGCCGTGCGGGCATGCTGACGGGGAAGCGTGAGGGGTGGCATGGGGGATCATAGGCACGTCCACCAAGCTCGCCGCAAGGTGGGGCATTGCCGGACGACATCCCGATCTGGTCAGCCGGGGAAGGCTGACCCGCCACGAAGTGATGATCACCCCTTGACGGCGCCGATGAGCACCCCCTTGGTGAAGTGGCGCTGCACGAAGGGATAGATGATCAGGGCCGGGACCACGGCGATGACCACGATCGCCATCTTGATGGCCAGCGTCGGGGGAGCGTCGCCCGTCACCCCCGCCGTAGCGCTGGGCAGCGGGTTGGAGTCCACCACGTACTGCCGCAGGATCAGCGCCAGGGGCCACTTGCGGGTGTCGTCGATGTAGAGCATCGCGTTGAACCAGGAGTTCCAGTAACCGACCGCGTAGAACATCGCGACGACGGCGGTGACGGCCTTCGACATGGGCAGGACGATCCGCCACAGGATGCGGAACTCGCTCGCCCCGTCGATCCGCGCGCTGTCCAGGATCTCCCCGGGGATGCTCATGAAGAACGACCGCAGCACGACCACGTTGAACGCCGAGACGGCCGTCGGCAGGATCAGCGACCAATAGGTGTCCTTCAGCCCCAGGCCGCTCACCATCAGGTAGACGGGGATGATGCCCGGGAAGAACACGAACATCAGCAGCACGCTGAACAGCAGCGGCCGATGCAGGAACGACCCCGGCCGCGACAGCGAGTAGGCCCCGAGCACGCTCACGCCGGCGCTGATCAGCGTCCCCACGACGGTCACGCCCGTGCTGACCAGTACGGCCCTGCTGACCACGGTGTCGGAGAAGATCTGCTGGTACGCCTCGAAGGTGATCCCGTCGGGCACCAGCACGAGCCCGCCGACCCGGTTGACGGTGGCGGACGTGCTGAGACTGGTCAGCACGATCGTGTAGAGCGGCCCTAGCACGGCCACCACGATCAGCACGACCAGGGTGCCCTTGCCGAGCTGCCCGACCGGGGACGGCCGCTCCTCCCAGGGCGCCAGCCCGGAGGGCTTCCTGGGGCGGCGCCTGAATGCCAGGACTGTCATGATCTCGAATACACTCCTCGCTCGCCGAACGCGTGCGCCACCCGGTTGGCCGCCACGATGAGCAGCAGCCCCACCAGGCCCTTGAACAGCCCGGCCGCGGCGCCGTAGCCGAGGTCGCCGGTACGCAGGCCCGACCAGTAGACGAACGTGTCGAACACCTCGGACGCCTCGCTGCCGACGGCGCTGCGCTGCAGCATGAACTGCTCGAATCCGACGTTCAGTGCGTCGCCCAGCCGCAGGATGAGCAGCAGCACGATCACCGGTCGCAGCCCGGGCAGGGTGATGTGCCACATGCGCCGCCACTTGCGGGCGCCGTCCACCGCCGCGGCCTCGTACAGGTTCGGGTCGATGGTGCTGAGCGCGGCCAGGAAGATGATCGCGCCCCAGCCGGCGTCCTTCCAGATGGTCTGCGACGTGATCAGCAGGATGAACGTGTCGGAGTTCGTCATCCAGTCGACGGCTTCGCGGCCGTTCTCCCGCAGGATCTGGGCGAGCAGCCCCGCCCCGCCGAACATCTGCTGGAAGATGGCCACGACCAGCACCCAGGAGAAGAAGAACGGCATGTAGACCACGCCCTGCACGAACGCCCTCAGCCGGGCCGAGGCGAGGCTGTTCAGCAGCAGCGCCAGCATGATCGGCACGGGGAAGTAGAAGACGAGCTGGAAGGCCGTGATCGACAGGGTGTTCACGATCGCGCGCAGGAACTGCGGGTCCTGGAAGAGCAGCGCGAAGTTGGTGAACCCGATGATCGGGCTGCCGGTGATGCCGCCGGTGTAGGGGTTGTAGTCCTGGAACGCGATGAGGTTGCCGAGCGCCGGGATCCACCAGAAGCCCAGGACCAGCAGCAGCATCGGCAGGTTCATCAGCAGCAGCGGCCAGTCCCTGTGCAGCTGGGCCCGCCAGGACGGCTGATGCGGCGAAGCGGCCGGTCCCGGCGGTGTGCCGCCGCGCCGGGCTGCCCGCTTCGTCGTCAGCGTGCCCACGATGGCCCGCTCGCGGTCATGTGAAGCGCCTTGCGGATGTCACAGCCTGCCGTTCTCTCGGGCGACCTTCATGTAGAAGTCGCGCGCCTCGTTCCCGCCCTGGTCCTGCCACTCCTTGACGATCTTCGGCCACTCGGAGACGGGTCGCTTGCCGCGGAAGATCTCCTGCATCTTGTCCTCGGTGGGCGTCGCCAGGCCGGCCATCTTGGAGGGCGTCTCCACGCGGATCCCCACGAACGGGTCGTTCTCCAGAACCTTCGCGGCCTGCGTCTGCCACTCGTGCAGGCCCTGGACCAGGCCCTCGTACTGGCTCATCGAGTTGGCGGGCGGCCTGCCCGACAGGAACATGTACGTGGGCGCGACCTCCTTGCGCCCGAGCCCGGTCTGCTTGATCTTGCCGTCCGCGACGTTGTAGTGCTTGCCTTCGACGCCGTTGGTGACCAGCTCGTACTCCTGCGTGCCGAACGGCGCCGAGCACCAGTTGGCCAGCGCGAGCAGCTCGCGCGTGCGGGCGTCGCCGAGTCCCTTCCTGATGAAGCAGAACATGCCGGCGGGCTCGTTGCGCCACATGATCGTTTTGCCGCCGGGCCGCGCCGGATAGGGGGCGACGACCCGCATGTCGAACTTCGGGTTGTCGGCCTGGAACCGGCCGAGGGCTTCGTGCCACGCGCCGAGCCCGTCGCGGTAGACGATCATCTGGCCGCTGCCGAAGATGCCCTTGTTGTCGGCGTCCTTGTTGGCCGCGATGTCGGGGTGGACGTGGCCGGCCCCGAACAGCTTGGCCATGAACTCGATGTGGGCGGCCCACTCGGCGGTCTCGTACTTGTACTCGAGCGTGCCGTCACCCTTCTTGCGCCACTCGCGCGGCGCTCCGAAGGCCCGCTGCATCTCCTGTTCCATGCCGCCGCCGAATGCCCAGCGCTTCTTCTTGGCGTCGGTGATGGCCTTGCCGAGCGCGAGCAGGTCGTCGCCGTTCGTGGGGTGCTGGAGGCCCAGCTCCTCCAGGATGTCCTGGCGGACGAAGGTCGCGAACGGGAACGGCTCGTTCTGCCAGGGGATGCCCTGCAGGATGCCGCCGAAGACGCCGAACTGCCAGGCCGCGGTGTCGTAGTTGGCCAGCATCGGGAACTCTTTGGCCTTGTCGCCCGCCAGGTACGGGGACAGGTCGGCGAAGAGCTTGTTGGCCGCCTCGGTGAAGTGGGCGATCTTGATGAGCTCCCAGCCTGGGACCTGGGTCATCTCCGGGACGTCGCCGCTGGCCAGCAGGGTGCTCAGTTTCTGGCCGTAGGTGTTGCCGTCGGAGATGTTGAACCGGACGACGCCTCCGAGGCGCTCGTTCACGGTGTCGTAGTAGGAGTTGTCGCCGATGCCCGGCGGCACCGTGCCCCACAGCGGTGTCATCGCCGTCACCTCCTTGCCGCTGGTCAGCGGCTTGGTGGTGACGGCCTGGACCATGGTGGCCGGGCGGGTCAGGAAGCCGGGCGCGACGAACTCGCCGCCGGCCAGGTCGGGCTTGAGTCCGGGGATCGCGAACGGGATCCGCGTCGGCACCAGGTTCTTGAGCTTGTCGGCCGCCACGGCGGTGCCCTTGGCGGGCGCTTTCTTCTCGGCGCAGCCAGCAACCAGAACGCTCGCACCGACCAGGCCGAGGAACCCGCGGCGAGTTGTCTGATCAGACATGGCTCGCTCCCTTCTCCGAGTGGGGATGGCCTCATACAATTAGTTGGTATTCCGCCCAAACAAATTAGTAGACTGTGACCGTAGCCACAAGGGAGCGTCACGGTCACAGGTTGGTGAAGGGAGCCCGCGATGCGGCATGCTGGGGTCACTTCTCGGTGGGAACGGGGCTGATATTGATCACATCCACGACCGGCCCTCAGCCGGCCGACTTCGCGGACGTCCGGGCCACCAATCTCGCCGTCGTGCTGAGGTTCGTGCGCGAGCACGCGCCCTGCTCCCGAGCCGACATCGCGGCCTCGACGGGGCTGAACAAGGCGACGGTCTCCAGCCTGGTCGCCGACCTCATCGACCGCCGGCTGGTGCGTGAGACGGGCCTGACGGAGAACCGGGTGGGCCGCCCGGCCACCATGCTCGTCCTCGACGGCTCCCCGTACGCCGCGATCGGCGTCGAGATCAACATCGACTACGTCTCCGCCGTCGCCACCGATCTGGCGGGGGAGCGGCTGCTGACCTGGCGGCGCTCCTTCAGCGCCGGCGAGTCGGTCAACCAGGGGGTGGCCGGCGTGGCCGCGATCGTCCGGCGGGTGGTCAACCGCATGGCCAAGGAGGAGCGCCAGGTCCTCGGCCTCGCCGTGGCGCTGCCCGGCCTGGTCGACGTGCAGGGCACCGTGCGCATCGCGCCCAACCTCGGCTGGTACGACGCCGACATCGGCGGCGATCTGGCCAAGGCGCTGCGCGATCCCGGCTTCACCATCCAGGTGGACAACGACGCCAACCTCGGCGCGCTGGCCGAGCAGCGTTTCGGCGCCCACGCGGGGGCCGGCGACCTGGTCTACCTCACCGGCGAGATGGGCGTGGGGGCGGGGGTCATCCTCGACGGCCGGCTGCGCAAGGGCGGCCTCGGCTACAGCGGCGAGATCGGCCACGTCCAGCTCGACCCCGACGGTCCCGAGTGCCGCTGCGGTCGGCGCGGCTGCCTGGAGGCGATGGCCGGCATCGGCGCCGTGCTGCGCCGCCGGGACCCGTCGCCGGCCGAGATCGAAGTGGAGATCGAGGAGGTGGTGCGCTCGGCCCGGGCGGGCGACGAGCGCACCCTGGCCAACCTCGCCGCCGTGGGCACGAGCCTGGGCCAGGGCGTGTCCATCATCGCCAACCTGCTCAACCCCGAGGTGGTGATCCTCGGCGGCTATTACGTCCCGCTCGCCCCGTGGCTGCTGCCCCCGGTGCGGGCCGAGGTGGCCGATCGGGCCATCGCGCCGCAGGCCGGCGGGTGCGAGGTGGTCGCCTCGACCCTCGGCTACGACGCGGCGGCGCTGGGCGGCGCGGCCAGAGTGCTCGACTCCATCGATTCGGGAAGATTGCCCGGCGGAATCTCACGAACCTCTTGACCTAGGTTCACAGGGGCGTGCACCCTTCATGAAACCCATCGAAACACCTCCGTAACGTATCCGGCCGGTCATCGAAGCGCTTCGACACTTTCAGAGGGATGGCCATGCACGAACCCTTCCGCGACCCCGAGATCCCCCTCCTCGACCGGATCGCCGACCTGTCGCGCAGGCTCACCCTCGAAGAGAAGGTCGGCCTGCTGCACCAGTATCAGGCGCCTGTCGAGCGGCTCGGCCTCGGCCCGTTCCGCACCGGCACCGAGGCGCTGCACGGCCTGGCCTGGTTAGGGCCCGCCACCGTGTTCCCGCAGGCCATCGGGCTGGCTTCGACCTGGGACCCGGACCTGGTCCGCAGGGTCGGCGAGGCCACCGGCGACGAGGTGCTGGCCTTCCACCACAAGGATCCGACCGGCGCCGGGCGCAACGTGTGGGCCCCGGTCGTCAACCCCTTACGCGACCCGCGATGGGGCCGCAACGAAGAGGGCTATTCCGAGGATCCCTGGCTGACCGGACTGATGGCGACGGCGTACGCCTCCGGCCTTCGTGGGAGCGCTCCCGTTCTCAAGACGGCGCCCACGCTCAAGCACTTCCTCGCCTACAACAACGAGACCGACCGCTGCGTGACCTCCAGCAACCTGCCGCCCCGGGTGCTGCACGAGTACGAGCTGCCCGCCTTCAGGCCCGCCATCGAGCAGGGCGCCGCCGTTGCGATCATGCCTTCCTACAACCTCGTCAACGGCCGCCCCGCGCACCTCAGCCCGCTGATCAACGAGGTGCTGCGGACCTGGGCTTCCGACGACATCCTGGTGGTCAGCGACGCCTACGCCCCGGCCAACCTCTTCGGCCTGCAGGCCTACCACGACACCCCCGCCGAGGCGTACGCGCACGCCGTCAAGGCCGGGCTCGACAGCTTCACCCAGGACGACGACCGCGTCGAGGCCACGCTCGGCCACCTGCGCGAGGCGCTGCGCCGCGGGCTGCTCACCGAGGACGACATCGACACGGCCGTGCGCCACGCGCTGTCCATCAGGTTCCGGCTCGGCGAGTTCGACCCCGCGACGCCGTACGACCACATCACCGAGGAGGTCGTCAACTGTCCCGAGCACCAGGACCTGGCCAGGGAGGCGGCCAGGCGCTCGTTCGTGCTGCTGGAGAACGACGGGCTGCTGCCCCTGGGCGAGGTCACCAGGCTCGCGGTGATCGGCCAGCTCGGCGACGAGCTCATGGAGGACTGGTACAGCGGCACCCTGCCGTACGCCGTCACCGCCCGCGGCGGGCTGGCCGAGCGGTGCGAGACGGTGTTCTGCGAGGGCGTGGACAGGGTCACGCTGACCGCCGAGGCCGGACCCGTGACGGCCGATCCGGCCGGCGGGCCGCTCAGCCTCGGCGCGTCCGAGGCCGACACCTTCGACGTCTTCGACTGGGGCGGCGGCGCCTACGCGCTGCGCGCCGTGGCCACCGGCCGCTTCGTCTCGGTCGACGACGGCGTCCTGGTCAACGACCAACCGGGGCCCAGCGGCTGGGAGGTGCGCCAGACCTTCCGCGTCGAGGAGCGGCCGCGCGGCTCGCTCGCCCTGCGCCACATCTCCACCGGCTGCTACGTCGGCGCGGCCGACGACGGCACGCTCTGCCTGGTCGACGACGCCGACCAGGCGCTCTGGCTGGTCATGGACGTCATCAGGAACGGCGCCCAGCAGGCCGCCGAGCTCGCCGCCGGGGCCGACGTCGCGATCGTGGTCGTGGGCGACCACCCGCTGGTCAACGGCCGCGAGACCGAGGACCGCAGCACGCTGGCGCTCGCCCCCGCCCAGGACGCCGTGGTCAAGGCCGTGCACGCCGCCAACCCCCGCACGGTCATGGTGGTCAGCAGCGGCTACCCGCTCACCTGGACGAGCACCGGTCCCCGGGCCGTGCTCTGGTCCGCGCACGGCGGGCAGGAGTACGGGCACGCCCTGGCCGACGTGCTGTTCGGCGACGCCGACCCGGAAGGGCGGCTCACGCAGACGTGGTATCGCTCCGCCCAGGAGCTGCCGGACCTGCTCGACTACGACATCATCACCGCCGACGCCACCTACCTCTACTTCCGCGGCACCCCGCGCCACCCCTTCGGCCACGGGCTCAGCTACACCGAGTTCGACTACGCCGGCCTGCGCGTCCGGCTCGCCGGCGGCGAGGTCACCGCCGAGGTCACGGTCACCAACACCGGGCCCCGGGAGGGCGTCGAGGTCGTGCAGTTCTACACGCATCAGCAGCGTTCGCGGGTCAAGCAGCCGCTGCGCCGGCTGCGCGGCTTCGACCGGCTGCGACTCGCGCCCGGCGAGAGCCGCATCGCGCGCCTGACCCTGCCGGTGAGCGAGCTGGCCTTCTGGGACGTGACCAGGAGCAGGTTCGTCGTGGAGAGCGCACCGCACCAGCTCATGGTCGGCCGCAGCGCGACCGACCTGCGGCTCAGCGCCCGATTCGAGGTCGGAGGGGAGACCATCCCACCCCGCCGGGGCCTGCTGCGCGCGGTGGACCACGACGAGTACGACGCGGTCACCTTCACCGACGCCGGCCGCGAGAGCGGCGAGGCCGTCCGCGCCGAGACCGAGGGCGCCTGGATCCTGTTCAGGCAGGTCGACCTCACCGGAGCCGCCTCCTGCCTGGCCGTGGCGGGCAGCACCGAAGGCGGGATGATCACCGTACGCCTCGGCGACCCCCTCTACGGCCGGTCGCTGGCGACGTTCCCGGTGCCCCGCACCGGCCGCTACGACCTCCCCGCCATCGCCGCCTCCCTTGCGGCGGCGCGGGGCGTGCACGATCTTTATGTCGTGTTCGAGAACGAAGGCGTCACGCTGACCCAGCTGGACTTCGGAGCCGGCGCTTGAGCGGGCGCTCGGTCACCATCGCGGAGGTGGCCAGGCACGCCGGCGTGGCCGTCAGCACCGTCTCCTACGTGCTCAGCGGCAAGCGGACCATCTCCGCCGACACCCGGCGGCGGGTGCTCGACAGCATCAGCGTGCTCGGCTACCACCCGCACGCCGGCGCGCGGGCGCTGGCCAGCAAGCGGTCCAACGTGATCGCGCTGGTGCTGCCGCTGCGCGCGGGCATGCACGTGCCGGTGCTGATGCGTTTCGCCAGCGCCGTGGTCACCGCCGCTCGCACCTTCGACCATGACGTGCTCCTGCTGACCGCGGACGAGGGCACCCACGGGATCAGGCGGGTGGCCGCCAGCGCGCTCGTCGACGCCTTCGTGCTCATGGACGTCGAGCTCGACGACCGCAGGGTGCCGCTGCTGCGCGACCTGGCCGAGCCCAGCGTGCTCATCGGCTTTCCCGCCGAGCCCGCCGGGCTCACCTGCGTCGACCTCGACTTCGCCGCCGCCGGCGCGCAGTGCGTCGCGCACCTCGCCGCCCGCGGCCACGACCGGATCGCGCTGCTCGGCGCCCCCGCGGTGGTCTACGAGCGCGGCACCGGCTTCGCCCGCCGCACCAGGGAGGGGTTCGTCGCGGCACTGGCCGACCACGGGGTCGGCGGGGTGGCGCTGCCGTGCGAGGAGACGTTCGACGAGGTGTACGAGACCGTGCGCGGCCTGCTCCACGACCAGCCGGGGCTGTCCGGGCTGGTCGTGCACAACGAGGCCGCGGTCGGCCACGTCCTCAGCGCGCTGCGCCAGCTGGGCAGGCGGGTGCCGCAGGACGTCGCCGTGATCGCCATCTGCCCGGACGACGTGGCCGAGCGGGCCAGCCCGCCGCTCACCTCGGTGCTCATCCCCGCCGAGGAGGTCGGCCGCGAGGCAGTCCGCCTGGTCATGGACAAGCTCGCGGGCAAGGTCGCGCCGCGGGCCACCCTCCTCACCCCGCACCTCGTCCAGCGCGCCAGCACCTGATCACATGGCCAGGACCACGCCGAACCCGATCAGAAGGGCCGCTGGGACGGCCGGGCCCGCCCAGGAGCTCCAGGTGGGTGCCTTGCCGCTGACCGGCATGGCGGGCCATCGGGTCAGTGCGGCGGCCGTCGCCGCGGCCAGGACGCCGCAGCCCAGGGCCCAGACGAACGGCGGGATGGCCGACCAGCCGCCGGCTCCGTGGGCCAGCCACAGGAACAGCGCCGCCCACAGCGCCCGGCTCACCACCGACAGGCGGTCCAGGCCGGGGGTGCGGAACGCCGAGTAGAGCAGCCCGAGGCCGGCGAAGGGGAAGAGGAGGCCGAAGGCGAGCTGCTGGATCGGCGGCCCCTCCTCGCCGCCGGGCGTGCTGACGCCGAGCAGGCGCAGGCCCACGTTCTCGACCCGCTTGTCGGTATTGCTCATGACCACCACACCGCGCCCAGCCGCCTTGTCGAAGGCGGCGTAGGTGGTGAAGCCGCCGGTCGCGCCGTTGTGCCAGGTGATGTACGTAATTACGAAGTTAGGTGAGCGTCCGCCGGAAAGGCGAAGGGCGCGCCCCCCGGAAGGGGAACGCGCCCGCAAAGGTCAGACCGGGTTACCAGTCGCCGCCGCCGAAGTCGCCACCACCGAAGTCGCCGCCGCCGCCGAAGTCGCCCCAGCCGCCGCCACCGCCTCCGAAGTCGCCGCCGCCGCCGAAGTCACCGGCTCCGGCGTCGCCGTAGCCGCCGCCCATGCCGCCCATGCCCCAGCCGCCCATCATGCTGCCCATCATGGTGCCGATGAACATGCCGGTCATGACGTCGCCGAAGCCGCCGTAGTAGCCGTAGGCGTAGGGCTGGTAGGCGGGGCCGGCGTCGTAGTAGGGACGGCGCTCGCCGTTGACCATGACCTCGCGCATCTGCGGGTCGAAGCCGCGCTCCACCGCCTCGGCGTCGGCCGAGCAGGCGGGCACGTCACGCGCCACGCCACCCTGCGGCGCCCAGCGGACGTCACGCACCGACGGGCCGTGCTGCGGGTTGAAGAAGCAGGGCGCGCGCCGCTCGGGCACGGGCTGCTTGTTGACCCTGGCCTTCACCACGGCCAGCGAGTAGCGGCCGTCCTCCAGCGTCTGGGTCACCTCGCGGACCTGGTCCGGACGCTCCACCGCGGCGAGCTGCGTCTTGGCCTTCTCGTAGGAGTCGAGAGCCTGCTGCCACTCGTCGATGTGCTGGCCGCCCTGGCCTTCGAGCACGACGTCGGTGTCGAGCGCGGTGATCTCCTCACCGAACTTGGTGACGTCCTCCTCGACGGTCTGCTTGACCGCGGCCAGGTCCTTGGCGTTCTGGATGGCCTGCTTCTTCTTCCTGTTACGGGAGTAGAGGAAGTAGCCGCCACCGCCGGCGAGCGCGAGCACGCCCAGCGTCACGAGGACGCCGGTGCCGCCGCCGCTGCCGCCCGCGGGGCCGGAGTCGAGCGCGGACCGGGTCTTGCCCTCGGCCATGTAGTTGACCCGCTGGACGAAGTCCTCCATGCCGGACACGACGTTGTCGTTGTTGCGCACGGAGAGCTTGGAGAGCTGGTCGGTCATGCCGGCGCGGCCGAAGTTGGACGCGGCGAACATCGAGGGGCCGTCGAGCACGACCACGGTGATTTGGCCGCCGCCCTTGGCCTTCTGGGTGGCGGCGCCGAGGTCGCGGACATAGGTCGCGGGGTCGGTCACCGTGCCGTCAGGCAGCGCGGCCACGTAGATGTCGCTCTTGGAGCCCTTGAGCGAGTCCCGGATCTGGGACTGCTGGTCCGAGCTCAGAGAGGAGCCGGAGCCCACATAGAGAGGATCCTTGTTGTCCTTCCAATGGGCCACCACGCTCTGAGCGTCAGGGGGTGCCGCCGCGTTGGCGGCAGGGGACAGCGCAAGGATGACGAGTAGACCGGCGATCAGAGCCGCGACTGCGGCCCCTGCTCGGCGCAGCGAATGTGTCATTGGCAGCAAGCCTCCTTCGCCCATGAGGACGAACGGGCGGTCGGCAAAGTTCCTCACTGCGCACGTTACCCGCCTTGAGGCGTCCAGGTGCGTGGTGCCTTCGGGATCCTGGGACCACCGCTCGCCGGGCGCCCCGGCCTTCGCCGATCGACCGCCGTCGATCCCCGGTCGACCTGACCGCTGACGGGCGCCGGTCAGGCGTCCTTGATCTCGCAGATCGAGGCGCCCGAGGCGACGGTCTGCCCTACGGCGGCGGTGAGGCCGGTGATGGTGCCGGACTTGTGGGCGGCCAGCGGCTGCTCCATCTTCATGGCCTCCAGCACCACGACCGTGTCGCCCTCGGCGACCGTGTCGCCGTCGCCCGCGACGACCTTGACGATCGTGCCCTGCATGGGCGTGACCAGTGTGTCGCCGGAGGCGGCGGCCTTCTTCGCGCCGCCCGCGCCACGCCTCGGTCTGTTCGCCGAGGGCGTAGCGGCCGAGGTGCCCAGGCCCGCGGGCAGCACCACCTCCAGGCGCTTGCCGCCGACCTCGACCGTCACCGTTTCCCGGGCCCCGGGCTCGGCCGCCTGCGGTTGTCCTGCGTACGGCTCGATCGTGTTGTCGAACTCCGTCTCGATCCACCGGGTGTGGACGGCGAACGGCTCCGCGGTGAAGGCCGGATCCGACACGATCGCCCGGTGGAACGGCAGCACGGTCGGCATGCCGTCGATCTGGAACTCGGCCAGCGCCCGCCGTGCGCGCTGCAGCGCCTCCCCGCGGGTCCGGCCGGTCACGATCAGCTTGGCCACCAGCGAGTCGAACGTCTGCGGAACCGTCATCCCCGCCTCGTAACCGGAGTCGAGCCGCACACCGGGACCCGACGGAGTCCGCATCGCGGTGAGGGTGCCGGGCGCGGGCAGGAAATTCCGGCCCGCGTCCTCGGCGTTGATCCGGAACTCGATGGAGTGACCGCGCAGCTCCGGGTCGCCGTAGCCGATCGGCTCGCCGTCGGCGATCCTGAACATCTCGCGCACCAGGTCGATCCCCGCGACCTCCTCCGACACCGGGTGCTCGACCTGCAGGCGGGTGTTGACCTCCAGGAAGGAGATCGTGCCGTCCTGGCCGACGAGGAACTCGCAGGTGCCCGCGCCGACGTAACCGGCCTCGCGCAGGATCGCCTTGGAGCTGTCGTAGAGGATGCCGAGCTGCTCCTGCGACAGGAACGGGGCGGGCGCCTCCTCCACCAGCTTCTGGTGGCGGCGCTGCAGCGAGCAGTCGCGGGTGCTGACGACGACCACGTCGCCCTGGCGGTCGGCCAGACACTGGGTCTCGACATGGCGCGGCCGGTCGAGGTAGCGCTCCACGAAGCACTCGCCCCTGCCGAAGGCGGCCACGGCCTCGCGCACGGCCGACTCGTAGAGCTCGGCGACCTCGTCGAGGCTGCGCGCCACCTTGATGCCGCGCCCGCCGCCGCCGTAGGCCGCCTTGATCGCGATCGGCAGCCCGTGCTCCTCGGCGAAGGCGACGACCTCGGCGGCCCCAGAGACGGGGTCCTTGGTGCCCGCGACCAGCGGCGCGCCGACCTTCTGGGCGATGTGCCTGGCCTGCACCTTGTCGCCGAGCGCGGCGATGGCGGCGGGCGGCGGGCCGATCCAGGTCAGGCCCGCGTCGATGACGGCCTGGGCGAAGCCGGCGTTCTCCGCCAGGAAGCCGTAGCCGGGGTGCACGGCGTCCGCGCCGGAGCGCCCGGCGATCTCCAGCAGCTTGGCGATGTCGAGGTAGGTCTCGGCGGGGGACTGCCCGCCCAGCGCGTAGGCCTCATCGGCCACCTTGGCGTGCAGCGAGTCGAGGTCTTGGTCGGCGTAGACGGCCACGCTCGCGATGCCGGCGTCCCTGCACGCGCGGGCCACCCGAACGGCGATCTCTCCGCGATTGGCGATCAGAACCTTCTGCACCGACGTTCGTCCTTCCTCGGCGAGCACTCAACGGAGTGTAAGTGCTGGGTGTCGGCTCTCTGTTGGCGGCCCGGATGGGGCGCCGCCGTCGACGTGCGGCACCTGCCCCGTCAGATGCCCGGCACCCGGACAGGCGAGGAAGACCACGGTTTCCGCCACGTCAGAGAAGGTCCCCGAGCGGGCCGCCGCCTGCGGTCACCTCGACCTCGCGCATGCTGTGACACCCCTCCAAGCCGAACAATCCTCTGGACGACCATAGCCGCTCGGCATAATCGGGGCGATCGGGAGGTGGCGCGTCTAGTGTGAGGGCGCTTTCACGTCGATCCAGGAGGTATGCATGAGCCAGAGCATGCTCGGTGGCGATCCCGCGGAAATGCAGGCCATGGCCACCCAGTTCACCCAGCAGTCGGAGGCCGTGCGCGCCACCATGACGGCGCTGGATCGAGAGGCGTCCAAGGTCGGCACTGCCTGGACCGGCCCTGGAGCCCAGCGGTTCCAGGGTGCGTGGCAGAACTACCGGGCCGCCTTCCAGCGCATGTCCGAAGAGCTCAACGAGGCGTCGCGGGTCATCAACACCTACAGGGGCAACATCGAGTCGGCCACTCGCTGAGCCCGTTCCCCCGAAGCCCCGGTCCGGGCCGGGGCTTCTGCACGTTCGGCGGGGCAGACTACGCTTGCCCGACATGATCGGTCGAGCCTTCCTGGCGAGCCTGCTCGCCCTGCAGGTCACAGCCGCGCCCGCGGCGGCCGGGAGCGCGCCCGAGTGCAACCCGGAGCGAGCCGTCACGACGATCGCCAAGTCATGGGCGCAGCAGCGGCTCGACGTGCCGCGCGTCTGGGGACTCACCAGGGGTGAGGGCGTGACGGTCGCGGTCGTCGACAGCGGCGTGGAGGAGAACCACCCGCACATCAGGCTCGCGGGCAAGGCCGACCTGTCCGGCACCGGTCACCGCGACTGCGTCGGCCACGGCACGGCGGTGGCGGGCATCATCGCCGGGCAGCATCTCAAGGACACGCCCTTCTACGGCGTCGCTCCGGGAGTCAGGCTCCTGTCGATCAAGCAGGCCAACGACGTCCGCGGTGACGTGAAGACCCTGGCCGCGGCCATCAAGGTGGCGGTCGACGAGAACGCCGACGTGATCAACGTCTCCGTCGAGGCGCACGACCAGCCGGTGCTCAGGTCGGCCATCCAGTACGCGCTGTCGCAGGACGTGGTGGTCGTGGCCGCGGCGGGCAACGTGGAGAAGGACGACGGCACCTCCACCCCGGCCTACCCCGCCGCCTACGACGGGGTGCTGTCCGTGGGCGCCGCGACGCCTGACGGCCGGCGTTCGGAGTTCTCCAACACCAAGACGCCCGTCGCCGTCCTCGGCCCCGGTGAGCGGATCAGCTCCATCTGGCCGGGCAGGGGGTTCCAGGCGGGCCTGGAGGGCACCAGCTACGCCGCGCCGTACGTCGCGGGCGTCGCCGCGCTCGTGCGCTCCCGCTATCCGCATCTGGACCAGCTCAGGGTACGGCGGCGGATCACGATGACCGCCGACGGCGCCGCGGGCGACGGCTCGGGAGCCGGCATGGTCAACCCGCTGCTCGCGGTGACCATGGTGCTCCCGTCCGAGCAGGTGGCCGTGGCTCCGCCGGTCCCGCCTCCGCTGCCCGTCTCGGCGGTGCGCAAGGCCGTGCCCCCTGACGAGCGGGCGATGACCATCGCCACGGTGATCGCGGCCGGTGGGCTGGCGACCTCCGGGCTGATCGTCGCGCTCTGGGTGTTCGTCCCCATGGGGCGCAAGCGGGGATGGCGGCCGAGCAAGGCTAATTGACGGTTAATTGTCAGGGCCGGGAACCGAAACCCCTGATGCGTATGTGACTTATTTGGTTAAATGTCCTTCGATCATGACGAAATCCTGAAAGGACGGTCATGGCGGAGAAGGACTCCCCTCAGACGGACCCCTCACAGTCCGGTGACCCTCGGCGGATCGGTGGCCACGAGATCGTGAGCCTCCTCGGCGAGGGTCCGCGCGGTGCTGTTCACCTGGGGAGAGAGTCCTCGGATGCCGACACTGTCGCCGTCAAGACGTTCACGGTGGACCTCGCGGCCGACCCCGATCTCGTCCAGCGGCTGAAGAGCGTCAAGCGGGTGACGAGCTCCTACGTGGCGCGCACCCTCGACGCCGGCGTCGCCGACGGGCAGCCGTACGTGGTGCGAGAGCACGTGGCGGGTCGCTCGCTGGCCGAGACCGTCCAGGAGGACGGGCCCCTGACGGGTGACGCGCTGGAGCGGGTCGCGGTGGGCATGCTCACCGCCCTGACCGCCGTACACCTCGCGGGCTTCGCGCACCGCGGGCTGACCCCGCACAACGTGATCCTCACCGCCGAAGGGCTGAGGGTCACCGACATCGAGATCGGCGACCCGGCCGGCGAGATCGGCTACCGGGCGCCGGAGCAGATCAACGGGCTGCAGTACGGTCCCTACGCCGACGTCTTCTCCTGGGGCGCCACGGTGGTGTTCGCCGCCACCGGCTCGGCCCCGTTCGGCCACGACCCGGAGGCCGTGCTGAACGCCTCGCCCGAGGTGGGCGCGCTGGCCGAGCCGCTGCGCCAGGTGGTGCTGTCGGCTCTGTCCAAGGAGGTGGCCGCGCGGCCGACCACCTACACGGCGATGCTGCGCATGCTCGGCGACGCCGGCCCTGGGAGCACTCAGGTGCTGGACGGGCCGCCCGCCCCCGTGTCCGGGATCGTGCCCGCGCCGGTGCCGGTGCTCGGGCCGCCGCTCGAAGGCGTCCCGGTCCAGCTCGGACCGCCCCCGATGCACCTTGAGGGCCCGCCGCCGGCGCAGCCCCCGGGCCCGCCGCCGCACGTCCCCGTCCCGATGCACGACGGGCCGCCGCAGGCGCCTCAGCCGGTGCTGATGCAGCAGCCCGTCCAGCACACCTGGGGGCCGCCCTCGGCCGCGCAGGATCCGCCGCAGGGGTGGACGCCACCGCACGCCATGAGAGGGCAGACCGCGCCTGCGGCCCGCAAGCCGTTCCCGATCGGCCTGGTCGCGGGCATCACCGCCGTCGTGCTCCTGTCCGGCCTCGGCCTGTGGGGTGCGGGCCAGTACGGTTCCCAGCTGACGTTCGAGGCCGCCTCGGCGCGCGTGAACGCCACGGGCGCACCCAGCGCCTCGCCGGGCGAGGGGCCGGGCGTCACCGCGGAGCAGCCACAGGCGGAGGTGACCGCGCCTTGGGCAGCCACGCCGACAGCCGACGAGGCGGGGGTGGGGCCGCTGGTGCTGCCGAGCGAGGCGCCGACCGGCAGCCCCGACGTCCCGGTGCTCACGACCGTGCCGACGCCGGCCCCGCTGGCCACGCAGCCGGTGGTCGTGCCGACGCAGACCCAGAACCCGGCCACCACGAAGCCCGCCAAGACCACCAAGCCGGCTCCTACGGTGACGAAGACGGTGAAGCCAACCCAGAAGCCGGCGACGCAGAAGCCCTCCGAGAAGCCGGCGACGCAGAAGCCGACCCAGAAGCCCACTCAGAAGCCGACCCAGGAGGAGACCGAGCAGCCGGCGCCGAAGCCGACGACCCAGAAGCCGACGCCGAAGCCGACCACGCAGAAGCCGTCGCCGACGCCGACGAAGTCCGCCGCGGCGGCGCCCGCCGCGCAGAAGAAGAACCCGTACACGGCGACGCAGGTGTGCGGATCCGGCTTCTACGTCCAGCGGCAGAGCTCGTTCACCGGCGGTGTCACCTATCAGCTCTACAACAGCGGCAGCGGGCAGAACTGCGTGGTCACCATGAAGACCACGGACGTCGGCAAGGCGACGTCGGTCCGGGCGACGCTGGAGGTGCAGGGCGGCGGCAGCAAGACCGACAACGGCAGCTACGAGTACTACGCCGGCCCGGTGATTCTTTCCGGCAAGGGCAAGTGCGTGCGCTACTCGGGCGGCACGGGGTCGGGCAGCACCAGCGCCGACTGGGGCAACTGCGGATAGCGGATCAGTAGCCGACGTAGCTTGCGCCCGGGGTCTTCGAGGCGATGACCCCGGGCACCGCGGACACCGATCCGTAACGGTCGATGGCGTAGCGGACCCCGGCGATGATGTTGTGGACGGGGTCGTAGATGTTCTTGTGCTCGTCGTCGAGGGCCCAGGTGTTGAAGGTCGGGTCGATCGTCTGCATCAGGCCCTTGGACGGGTGGCCGGCGGCGGCGTTGGAGTCCCACAGGTTGATCGCGTTGGGGTTGCCGCCCGACTCGTGCTGGATGATCGTGTAGATGTCGCTCACGTTCATCTTGTCGGCGGGGTAGCCGTGCTCCATCAGGATGGCGATGGCCTGCTCGATCCACTTCTTCACCTGGCCCTCGGGGACGTGGCGGCCGCCGGCCGGCGGCATCCCGCTGGGCCCGTAGCCGCCGAAGGTGCCGCCCAACGGGATGCCGCCGCCTCCCCCTGAAGCGGATTGGGTCGTGTAGCTCATCGTCCGCTGCCAGTCGATCTTGTGGTCGGCGGCGGGGACGAAGTCCTGGTCGCCCGGCGCCTTGATCTTGGCGAAGGTCTTGTTCCGCTCGCCCAGGGCGGTCTCGATGGCGGTCGTGGCTTCCTTGACGGCCTGCTTGGCGCCGGACACGTGGGTGGCGGCCCGGGTGCGGGCACTGGTCACGAGGGGGCGGGCGTGGTCGTCGATCTCTTTCTGCTCGGCGTCGGGGTTGGCGTTCCTGAAGGCGTTCACCGAAGTGACCAGGCGGTCGCAGATGCCGTCGACCTGGCCCTTGGCGCGCTCGAGGGTGCCCGCCGCGTCGTCCAGGGCGGTGGCGCAGCTCGACAGCGCGGAGTTGAGGTCGGAGCCCGCCTTGCCGTAGTCGGCCATGTAGCGGACGAACGCGTCGGCGGAGTCGCCGTGCCAGGCCAGGTCCACGGTGGTCACCGCGCTGCCGAGGGTGCCGGCGTGCGAAAGGACCTTGCCGCCGGCCCCGCGCCAGCGGGTGGCGATGGCGCGGATCGCGGCGGGGTCGCAGCCGGTGACCTGGTCGAGCAGCGCCACCAGGTCGGGCCCGCCGGGCATCGCCGAGATGCTGTCCCTGGTGCTCATGAGGGCTTGTTCGCCGTGCGCACGTTGTCCTGCACCTGGTCCAGAGCTCGCTCCACGCCCTCGACGAGGGTCTTGGCCTTGCCGAACTCGCTGCTCGCCGTCTTCTCCACGCCGTCGACGGCCGTGGCGAGGGCGGAGACGCCTGCCAGCTTGCCGAAGATGGAGGAGCTGGTCGTCTCGGCGGGATATCCCTCGGCCAGCTCGCCGAACTTGCCGGCCAGTCTCTTGGCCGCGGAGCGGCAGTCGTCGAGCGCATCGAAGTGGATGTCGAGCACGGCCACCTTGGCGAACCTCTCTACGTGCCGATCTCGGATCGGGTATGGAAGCTAGCAGATCATCCTGATGGCGGGCCGGGCGCTCAGGCCGGGCCCCCCTGCTCGGGCGGCGGCCAGAAGGCCGTCTGTGTCAGGCGGATGCCCGTTCGCCTGTCGACCATCTGGCCGCGCCCTGGCGGCAGCGGCTGGGGGCGGACGTTGCCGAACACGAAGCCCTCGTCCTTGTTGCCCGACAGCACCATCGCGGGGCTGGCCATGTCCTTGATCCGCTGGATCACGGGATCGTACATGGCTCTGCCGACGCCGCCCATGGCGCGCGACACCACCAGGTGCAGCCCGATGTCCCGAGCCTGCGGCAGCAGCTCGACCAGCGGTAGCAGGGGATTGTTGGACGTGGCGACCAGGTCGTAGTCGTCGACGAAGAAATAGAGGTCGGACCCCTTCCACCAGTCGCGGGCCCGTAGCTGCTCGGGGGTGAGGTCGGCGGGAGGCAGCCGGTTGAGCAGGGCGCCGCGGGCGTCCTTGATCAGCTCCGTGGCGGCGGCGCTGGAGGCGGCGTAGCCGATGCGATGGTCGGTGACGGCGGTGTCCAGCAGCGCGCGCCGGTAGTCGATCACGATCATCATGGCCTCGCGCGGCGTGTTCCTGGCCACGATGTTCTCGGCGATGAGCCGCAGCAGGTTCGACTTGCCGCTCTCGGTGTCGCCGATGACGATGAAGTGCGGGTCGGCCTCGAAGTCGATCATCACGGGCGACAGCGACGCCTCGTCCACGCCGATCGCGATGCGGTTGCGGCCGGTCTCCTCCGCGGTCGGCAGCGATGCGGCGGGCAGCATCGAAGGCAGCAGCCGGACGCCGCGGGCGGTCGGGCCCTGCCAGGAGTCCCTGACGGCGTGCACCAGACCCTGGACGCCCGAGGCCAGGTCCTCGGCGTCCTGGACGCCGTCGATCCTGGGCAGTGCGGACAGGAAGTGCTGGCCGTCCTTGGTGAGGCCGCGCCCCGGCACGCCTTCGGGCACCGCCAGCGACTTCTTCCTGCTGATCTCCGACTCGTAGGCGTCGCCGAGCTTGAGCTCCAGCCGGGTGCCGAACAGGTCGCGGATGCCGGGCCTGAACTCCGACCACTTGTTGGTCGCGGCGATCACGTGGATGCCGTAGCCGAGGCCGCGCGCGGCCAGGTCGGTGATGACCGGTTCGAGGGTCTCGAACTCCTGCCTGACCATCAGCCAGCCGTCGACGACCAGGAAGACGTCCCCCCACCCGTCGCCTCCCAGCGTGCCGTCGGCCAGGCGGCGGCGGTAGGTGACGATGGAGTCGATGCCGCTCTCGGTGAATTCGCGCTCGCGCTGCTTGAGGAGCGTGGCGAGCTCGGCCACCGTCCGCCTGACCCGGTCGCCGTCCAGGCGGCTGGCGACCCCGCCGACGTGCGGCAGGCCGTCCAGGGTGGCGAGCGCGCCGCCGCCGAAGTCGAGGCAGTAGAACTGCACCTGGCGCGGGGTGTGGGTGAGCGCCATGCTGGTGACCAGCGTGCGCAGCATGGTGCTCTTGCCGCTCTGCGGGCCGCCGGCGATGCCCACGTGTCCCGCCGCGCCCGACAGGTCCAGCCAGTAGGGGTCACGGCGCTGCTCGAAGGGCTTGTCGATGATCCCCACGACCGCCTGCAGGCGTCCGGCGCCGGGCCAGCCGGTGGTCGACAGGCCGAGCTCGGGCGTGACCGTCAGCGGCGGCAGCAGGTGCGCCAGCGTGGGCGGCTCGCCGAGCGGCGGCAGCCAGATGCGGTGGGCGGCGGGGCCCTGCTGGGCCAGGCGGCCGACCACGATGTCGAGCAGGCTCTGCTGGGAGCGGCTCTCCTGCTCCTGCTCCTCCCGCTCGGCCTGCTCGGCGGGCGTCTCCTCGACGAGCGGGACCGGCACGAACTCGGTGCCGTACTCGACGACCTCCCGGATCGGCGCCGTCCCGTCGGCCACCAGCGTGTGCCGGGGGTCCGCCTGGTAGGGGCCGGAGACGTACGCGGCCTTGAAGCGCGTCATCCCGGTCGTGTCGAACTTGAGGAAGCCGTTGCCGGGCGAGGAGGGCAGCTCGTAGGCGTCGGCGACGCCGAGCACGACCCGGCTCTCCATGGCGGAGAACGTACGCAGGCCGATCCGGTAGGACAGGTGGGTGTCCAGGCCGCGCAGCCGCCCCTCCTCCAGCCGCTGCGAGGCGAGCAGCAGGTGCACGCCGAGCGAGCGGCCCAGCCGCCCGATCATCACGAACAGGTCGATGAACTCCGGCTTGGCCGACAGCAGCTCGCTGAACTCGTCCAGCACCACGAACAGCGTGGGCATCGGCCGCAGGTCCGCGCCCTCCTCGCGGGCCCGCTCGTAGTCGCGCAGCGAGGCGTAGTTGCCCGCGGCCCGCAGCAGCTCCTGGCGGCGCACCATCTCGCCGTGCAGCGCGTCGTGCATGCGGTCGACCAGCGGCAGCTCGTCCTCCAGGTTGGTGATGACGGCTGAGACGTGGGAGAGCCCGTCGAGGCCGAGGAAGGTGGCGCCGCCCTTGAAGTCGACGAGCACGAAGTTGAGGATCTCCGAGGAGTGCGTGACCGCCAGCCCCAGGACCAGCGTCCGCAGCAGCTCGCTCTTGCCGGAGCCGGTGGCGCCGATGACCAGGCCGTGCGGCCCCATCCCGCCCTGCGCCGACTCCTTGATGTCGAGCTCGACCAGCCGCCCGTCGGCGCCGAGGCCGATCGGCACGCGCAGCCGGTTGCGGCCCGCTCGGGGCCGCCACGTCTGGGCCGTGTCCAGCCGGGCCGGGTCGCCGACGCCGAGCAGGTCGGTCAGCGTGGTGTTCACCGCCAGCACGTCCTGTGCCTCGCCGCCCTTCAGCGTGGACGCGCGCAGCGGGGCGAGCTGCCTGGCCAGGCCTTCGGCCCTGAGATAGTCGAGCACGTCGGGGTCGCCGAGCCTGTTGGTGGTCTCCTTGCCCGCGTGGTCGACCTTGACCATGTGGAAGCCGTCCGGCTGGATCTGCAGGCGCAGCGTGCTGCGCTCCTCGACCACTCCGGCCGAGTTCGACAGGTCGATCACGGTCACGCCCTGGATGGCGTCCGCGCCGAGCTGGGAGTCGTGCGGCACGTGCCCGCCGTCCAGGATGAGCACGTGGTACGGCAGCGCGTCGGTGGAGGCGCCGGGCTTGAACCGCGCCCGCTCCTTGAGCTCGTCGCCGAGGAGCTGGTCGAGGTCGCCCAGGTTCTCGGCCATCAGCCGCACCTGGCCGGCGCCGTCGGTCTCCTCGGGGTGCAGGGCGTGCGGCAGCCACTTGACCCACTCCCAGTGGCTCATCCACTCCTTGCCCGCGCACACCATGATCCGCATGTCGTCGGGGGAGTGGAAGACGACCATCTGCGCCACCATGGCCCTGACCAGGCTGCGCATCGCGGCCTGGTCGCCGCTGAGCTTGATCCGGGCGAAGGAGTGCAGGGCGACCGCGACCGGGAGGTGGGAGACGGTCGAGTGGGTGCGGACGAACCTGCGCAGCGCGCCGGCCGACAGCGCGTCGAGGTCCTCCACCGGCTTGGAGTCCGGCGGGATGAGCTGGACGGCCAGCTTCTGCACGCCGGTGCCGAGCCGTACGGTGCTGAAGTCGTCGTCGCGCGGCCGGCGCTCCCACAGGCGGGGGCCCATGGCCGTCCACCAGAGCGTGTCGGGGGCGGGGCCGCTCCACTCCAGGGCCTCGCGCTGCTGGACCGCCGCGCGGCGCACCCGCTTGCGGATCTGGGCGAGGTAGCGGAAGTAGTCGCGGCGGGCGCCGTTGAGGCGCGACTTGCGCTCGCCCGACTGGCGGCCCATCTGCCCGATCGTCATGCCGACCATGGAGAAGGCGAACAGGCCGCTCGCCACGTACATGATCGGGTTGCTGTTCGTCCCTCCGGCCGAGAACATCAGGCCCATCGCGGCGGCGCCCGCCACCATCGGCAGGTAGGTGAGGACCGCCATCATGCCCTGGGACTGGAGCTCGGGCACCTCCGGAGGGGATTCCAGGAGGATCTCGCCACGTGGTGGTTTGGGGCTGGCCCGGCGCTCGGGACGCCGGACGACGACGATGCTCACCCTTCCAGACCCTCCTGATTCCTTGGGACACCTTTCTTACCAGATACGCCTAACCGGCAAGTTGAGCTGTTTGTTAACTCTTGCTCGCTATGTTGTGTTTGTGACTTCGCTGGCCGAGATTCCGCAGCCGCACGGCCCCATGCAGCAGCCGCACGGCCCCATGCAGCAGAGCGCGCTGCTCCAGATACCGGCGCCGCTCCCTCCGTTGTGCCATGTCACGGTGGTGGGGCCGCACCGAAAGGCCGACCTGGCGCTGCCGGCCGACATCCCGCTGCCACACGTGCTGCCCGGCCTGCTCCGCGCGATGGGCGAGGTCGGCGGGGAGTCGGCCGCCGCGCCCGGCTGGACCCTGCAGCGGCTCGGCGGGGCGGCCTTCGACCTGGGACAGAGCCTGGGCGGGCTGGGCGTGCTCGACGGCGAGATCCTCTACCTGCGGCCACGCGAGGCGGTGCTGCCGCCCGCCAGGTTCGACGACGTCGCCGACGTGGTGGCCACGGGCGTGCGCGAGGGCGGCGGCAAGTGGGACGGCAAGCACACCCGCGCGCTCGGCGGCGGGGCGGCCGCGGGGCTGCTCGTCGCCGGAGCCGTGGCGCTCGCGCTGGGCGGGCTCGCCCCCCTGGTCACGACCATCGTCGCCGCCGCGCTCGCGCTGCTGATCGTCGGGGTCGGCATGGCGATGTCCAGGGCGGTCGGCGACTCGGGCTCGGGCGCGCTGGTCGGCTACGCCGCGCTGCCGTACGCGTTCCTGGCGGGGCTGCTCGCGCCCGCGGCGGGTGGCGCGCTGTCGGGGTTCGGCGCGCCGCACCTGCTGGGCGGGCTCGCGTGCACCGCGCTGGTGGCGACCATCGCCGGCACGATCATCGCCGACGGCGTGCCGGGTTTCCTCGGTACGGCCATCGCCTCGAGCGTGGGCGCGGTGGCCGCGGCCGTGGTGATGCTGACGGGCGCGCCGGCCGCCGGGGTGGCGGCGGTCGCCGTGTCGGTGGTGATGGCGCTCGCCCCGCTGATTCCGGTGATCTCCTTCCGGCTGGCGAGGGTGCCGCTGCCCTCCATGCCGACCAACGCCGAGGAGCTGCGCAGCGACAACCAGCAGCTCGACAGCGGCTCCGTGCTGGAGCGCACGCTCGCCGCCCGCCGCTACGCCACGGGCATGACCGTGGCGATCGCGCTGGTGGGCATCGGCGCCCACGCGCTGCTCATCGGGGACGGCAGGCTGATCGCGGTGATCATGGCGGCCGTGCTCGCGTTCACCCAGCTCATGCGGGCCCGGGTCTTCCAGGGTGTGGGGCAGCGGCTCTGGCTGCTGCTGACCGGCCTGTGCGGCCTGGGCGCGCTCGCCGTCGCGCTCGGCGTGGGGGTCGGCGGGATCACGGCCGTGGCCGCCGTGCTCGCGCTGCTGTGGACCGCGATGGTGGTGGTCGGCATGGGCGCGTGGCTGCCGACGGGCAAGCCGTCGCCGTTCTGGGGGCGGGCCTCCGACATCCTGGAGTGGGTGCTGATCGCCGCGATGATGCCGCTGGCGCTCGGGGTGCTGAACGTGTACGCCTGGGTGCGCGGGCTGTCCGGCTGAGGAGGCGTCAGTCGTCGCGCCGGCGCATCGCCTCCAGCCTGGCCAGCCGCTCGCCCATCTCCCTGGAGAAGGAGTCCTGGACCTGCTCGAACTGGCTCCGGACCCGGTCCATCGAGAGCCCGGGGTCGGGTCGCGGTCCCAGCATGGCCCCGGCCTTGCCGTCCTGGTCGTCCTGGGCGGCGCGGACGGCCTCGACGATCTCCGTCTCCAGCTCGTCCAGATCCATGCGGGACGCCTTGGGAGTGAGCCTGATCCTGTCGAGGCGACCGTCGGGGCCGATCGTGGCGGCGATCGCGCCGCTGCGGCTCTCACCCTCGCCCGTGACGGAGCCCAGCCCTTCCAGGGCGGCCGAGAGCTCGCGCATCGAGCTCTCGCTCTCGTGCACCATGCGGTCTAGGTCGTCGGGATGGAAATCGCCGGAGTGCATTCCCGCACGCCACCGCTCGCCGGTTAACGAGTGACCAGCGCAGGCTGTCCAGGCGGTTAAGTGATCACGAAAATCCCTCTATAGAAGGGCAAACAGGGCAGAACGCCGCGAGAATCGACGACTGTGCAGAGATTCGACGACCCAATGACCAGGCTCGACGCGGAGATGTCGACGGCGTTCCCGGCGGCCGCGCCCGTGGCGGCAGGCACGGGGATCCACGTCACGGCGGCCACCGTCGCCCGCACCCGCAGGCGGGTCGACGGCGAGCTGAAAGGCGCGATCTCCCACCTCAAGCTCCTCGTCCGCACCGTGGACGTGGCGGCGCCCGGATTCGGGGTGATCGGCGACCTGATCGTCGGCAGCGCCTACGAAGCCATCCAGGACCACGCGCACAGGCTTCTGGGCGATGCCGAGGAGGCCGTCGACGGCTGGACGGCCGCGCTCGGCGTCGCGCAGCGCAACTGGCAGGCGGCCGAGGCGCACAGCATCATCAGAGAGCAGTCGTGAGCAGCCCGTTCCCGAGCTACGGCTATCCGCAGCCCGCCTCGTGGCCCCCGGCGCATGCCACGCCGTCCGCCGCCACGGGCTACCACGTGCGGGGGTTCGGCCCGCCGCCGTCGATGACGCCACCGCCCATGGCGGCGCCGCCGGAGCCGATCGGGCCGAAGGTGCTGGAGGCGCTGAAGAAGGCCGGCAGGTTCTCGATGTACGTCGTCCCCGCGATCGTGGTGGCGGGCACCGCGATCGCGAACGAGCCGGGCATGGCGCAGGCGGCGAGCAACTGGAAGTACGGCATCGCCGCCCGGCTCGACGACGGCATCAAGCAGCTCCTCCCACAGATCGTCGCCACCTCAAGGGAGGGCTGGATCGCCCTCGACCAGGAGGAGTTCGAGCGCGTCGTCTGGGTGTTCCACCGGGAGATCGGCGCCCTGCGCAACGTCCTCGGCGACATCGGCGGCATGCTCGACGAGGTCGCCGCCGGCTACCGCAGCTACTGGCTGCACCTCGGGCAGGCCGTGGCGGTCACCGTCGCGGCGCTGGGCATCGCCAAGAAGATGCAGGTCCTGCCGCATCCGCTCTTCAGGCTCGCCGGACTCATGATGGAGCAGTCCATCGGCGCCGCGATGACCGGCATCGTGGCGACGCTCACCCTGAGCCTGGCCTCGATGCTGCGTGCCGCGGGTCAGGTCATGTCCACGCTGATCAAGAAGGATCACCAGTTCGGCTACGTGCTGCCGAGCGACGCCGCGGCGGTGGACTTCACCCAGGCCACCATCAGCTCGAAGGACTACCCGTCCTACCGGGAGCCGTCCGGCAAGGGACGGCTGCCGGACGGCTACCAGGACTTCGACTGGGTTGCCCCGGCGAGCAAGTGATTCGGGATGATTGCGTGGATTGTGGGGGTGCGGTTAACTCGCTAGGCATTAGTGGCTGGTGAGAGGGGATGGGCCTGTGACGGAGTTCGGGGACTTCGCCAACATCGACATCGACAAGCTCCTGCGCGGGGCCGACGAGCAGTTCGCCAAGGCGGAGCAGCTCCAGCAGACGATGGCCGACCTGGTGGGCCGAGCCGAGGACCGGGACGGGCTCATCAAGATCGAGTACGGCCAGGAGGGGCTGCGCGAGCTCGAGATCCATCCCAAGGCGATGCGGCTGGCCGCCGGCGAGCTGTCCGACCGGATCAAGGCCACCATGCAGGACGCCGTCGCGGACCTGAACAGGCAGATCAACGACGCCATGGTCGACGTGTTCGGCGAGGAGGGCAATCCGATGCGCTTCATGAACGACCCCGACGGCGCGCTGCATCAGGTCAAGCAGGCCGAGGCCGCCTACGAGCGGACCTACGAGGACGTCATGGGCGAGCTCGAACGCATCCGCAGGCGACTTGACCTGTAGCTCCCAGGCGGGCCGTAACCGCCTGGCGGTCAAGCCCGAAACGGAAGACGCCGACCGGCGATGTCCTCGTATGCCCGGATTTTCGCCGGAACAAGAGCGTATAGAACGGCAGAAAGTGTTATCTTCCCGAGCAGGAGTAACATCCGTCACGGCAGCAACGCGGATGCGAGAAGTTGTGGAAACAGCTTGACCAGCATGTTTGCCGCAGTGTCCGGAAGTTGTTACGTCCTGGTCACAGAGACGCCTGTGAAAGGGGAGGTAGTTGGTGATTACCTGGCCTTCCCACATAGAAGCAGGCCATGAGTCACGGAGGTGACAAGTGTCCGACATCTCCCAGATGATGGATCAAGTCGAGGCCACCCCCAGCCAGCTGAAGAAGGCTTCGGGGCACATCGCCGACACCGCGCAGTACGTCGAAGGTCTGCGGGTCTCCGTGGAGACCACGGCCAACGGTCTGCTGGCTTCGGGCTGGATGGGCCCGGCGGCGCAGATCTTCAGGAGGGCCATGACCACCTGGGACAACTCCATGCGGAACGTCCGGACGGACCTGGAGCAGATCTCCGAGACGATGAGCGGCAACGCCGTGGTCTACGAGGCGAACGACGCGGACGTGCAGGCCGGTATGAACCGGGTCAATGATCTGATCAACGTGGAGTTCGCCGGTGGCGACTACAAGAGCGGAGGCAACTAGCCATGTCAGCTGAGCTCGACTTCACCCGGGTCAACTTCGGGCAGATGGACCTGGCGCAGCAGGACTTCGTCAAGATAATCGCTGCCTTCGAGACGAAGATCGACTGGCTGATGACGCAGCTGAAGACGGACCTCGGCACCGCCTGGTCGGGTGTCGCCAAGGCCACCTTCGAGGATCACGAGAGGCGCTGGAACGCGGAGGCCGCGAAGATGCGGTCGCAGCTCGACGAGCTCCAGAAGGCGGTACTGATCGCCAACGAGAACTACCGCGCCGCCGAAAACCGCAACAAGGCCATGTGGTACAACGGCTGATCCGTACGAACAAGATCTTCCCTCGGCCACCGCGCGCGGTGGCCGAGCTCGTCAGGGGAGGACCATGACCAGCCACGACGCCATGCACGGCGGTGCCGACCACGGGCTGAAGCTGGAGAAGAACTGGCCGGGGCTCGGTGCGACCGACGCCGACCTCTACTACGACGTGGGCAAGATGCGCGCGGTGGCCAACGAGCTGGAGAACCAGCTCGCCACCATGGCCGGTCCCGGCGCCACCAAGGACGGCGGCACCGGCTCCGTGGAGGCTCTGACCAGATACTTCACCCTGGACGCCTCGCACATCGGCACCTGGCAGGCCGCGAGCGCGCTGGCCCAGAGCGTCGGGAGCCCGGGGGAGACGCCCAGCGGCATGGCCGACCTGGAAGGCCGGGGAGAGCGGCTGGGCCTGCTCTACAAGGAGTACTACGACTGCCTGGAGACCCTGGTCAAGGCGCTCAGGGAGTGTGCCGACACCTACGAGCGCACCAACCCCACACCCAACCGAGCCTGAAAGAGGGGGCACAGTGGCAGAGCGGACGGTGGTCATCCGTGACAACAGTGTCGCCCCGGAGAAGGGCGAGGTCTTCGCGTTCAAGCAGCAGATCGAGCAGTGGCTGCTCGCGACCTCGCCGATCGAGGTGCACGGCGCCGGACTGACGTACGCCGAGGTCTCCGCGAAGATCAAGGCGGTCGCCGACGCGTTGCCCGGGATCGCGTCCAAGCTCGACGATTGCTGGTCGAGCGAGTCCTCGGCGAAGGCGCAGAAGGCCCTGCAGCGGCTCAACGCGAGCGGCGCGAGCCTGGCCGACGCGACCGGCAAGATGGGCGAGGCGCTCACGGCGTACGGCAGGGACTACCTGCCCGCGGCGCGGGAGAAGATCCAGGCACTCAACCGGTTGTCCGACGGCGAGGTGTCGATCCCCTCGTCCGAGCTTCCCGCCTCGACCTCCAACCTGGAGCCGAACTCTCCCCTCGACGACTTCAAGGCCAGGGGGATCCTCCAGACGCTCAACGAGCAGATCTCCGACCTCTACTTCGGCGTCATCCCGGCGACCGTCTCCATCGACCTGCCGGAGATCTCCCTGCCTGGCCCGGACACCGGCCGGCAGCTCGGCATCAACACCCCCACGACCTACAACCAGGGCGACTACCGCGACGGCATCGGCTCGCCCGGTGGGCCGGACGGTTCCGACCGCTCGTCCACTCCCGGCGGCGCCCCTTCTGGCCTCGGTAGCGACGCGGGGACGTCGGATCCGGGCGACCGCTCCGGCTCGCAGCCCCCCACCGGCGGCACCCCTGGCGGAGACAGCCCGAGTGGGGACAGCCCGAGTGGGGACAGCCCGGGTGGAGACACCCCGGGAAGCGACACTCCAGGTGCGGACACCCCCGGTGCGGACACCCCGGGCGCCGGCGATCCGCAGGACGGCGCCTCACCCGGCGACCAGGACGAGGCCACCTCTCCTGCCGTCATCGGCGGTGACGACACCTCCGACGAGACCAGCATGGGGACTCCCGGCGAGGACCCGGACGAGACCGAGGCGGCGGACTACTCGCCCCAGACGATCACGCCTACCACGGTGGCCCCGCCGACCACGGCGACCCCCCTCACCGGGCAGCCGCAGATCATCCCGGCCCATCAGGGCACGACCGGCGTCCCCTCGGTGATCGGCGGGCAGAGCACGTTCGGCCAGG
This sequence comes from Nonomuraea sp. LPB2021202275-12-8, assembly GCF_037044575.1. Classification (NCBI taxonomy): domain Bacteria; kingdom Bacillati; phylum Actinomycetota; class Actinomycetes; order Streptosporangiales; family Streptosporangiaceae; genus Nonomuraea; species Nonomuraea sp. LPB2021202275-12-8. The sequence goes on from NZ_JBAHWD010000007.1 coordinate 124,500, forward strand.
CCGGCACGATCGCCGCCTCGGCAGGGCGTGCGGGCCTGAACGGCATGGGCATGCCGCTGATGCCGATGATGGGCGGCGGTGGCGCCGGCGAGCAGCAGGCGGATCTGGAGCGTACGACCTATCTGTCGGAGGACCGCGACCTGTGGAGCCCGGCGGAGCGCTCCACCACGCCGGTCATCGAGGCGTGAGGGAGGCGGCATGGCACTCGAGTTGGATCCCGACTGGCCGGGGCTGACGGAGGATCACGACATCAGCGGAGATCCGTATGCGAAGCGTCCGGAGATCAACCGCATCGCCGGTGACATCGACAAGCTGCTCAAGAAGCTGACGACCTCCTCGGCGCCTCCCGTCACGCAGGTCCTCTCGGCCCCGGGCCCGGAGGACGACCCGCCGCTGCCCGGTCTGCCCGAGAACGCCGGCTCCCTGCCCGACCTGCGGACTTATGGCGCCCTCAGCGAGGTTCAGCTCGGCCAGTGGACCACGCCCATGCAACTCTCCTTCACCGTGCAGAACGCCTACAACATGCTGGTCGGTGCGTCGGCCAACTCGGGTGGCAAGTACACGATGCTGGTCGAGAAGCTCGAACCGATCATCGAGGCGCTCTTCGAGACCGCCAAGACGTCGCAGGTCGCGGAGCAGGCCAACCAGGAAGCCGCCGCGCGGCAGGACGTCTGAGGCGGGGGATCGTCATGGCTGAACCGAAGATCCAGACAACCTCGCTCCGCGACCCGAGCCAGCCGCTCGACACGTCCACCCCCGAGGTCTCGTTCCTCGGCAGCATGGTCACCGACACGATGGGCCAGGTCAAGAAGTGGCTCGACGAGACGGACCCGGACACTGTGCGGCGGGCGGGGGCTTACTACTCGGCCGCTGAGAAGCTGCTGAACCAGCTCGCCGTGGACCTCAAGGCGCGGGCCACCGAGCTGGCCGACCACTATCAGGGCCCGGCGGCGGTCGAGACGCAGAAGCAGTTGCGCCTGGTGCACGCCAGCGTGCGCGAGCTGGCGGAGAAGCTGGGAGCCGTGGGCCGGCCGCTGCAGGGTTACGCGGACACGCTCCACTGGGCCCGCGCCAACCTGGTCGACTCGCTCACGACCCACTCCCGGTCCAACGACGACACCTACTGGCCGGGGTACGTGCCGTTCTACCGCCTGCACCGCGCCGACGAGCGCGCCGTGGAGCATCTGAAAGCGGTCAACGAGCGCATCGTCGGCCACTACCAGCAGTTCCCCGTGGAAGTGCAGGAAGCGATCCCGGACATCACGATTCCGGACATGCCCACCTTCACGAACGGCGCCCCCAACATCCCGGGCGGACCCGACGCCGGCGGCAACGTCGTCGCCGTGGGCGACCTCGGCAAGAAGATGTCCGGCCTGCCGGGCGACGTCAGCGGCGCCTATCCCGGCGGGGCGATGCCCGACGGCCAGTATCCGGGCGGCCAGTACCCCGACGGTCAGTACCCGAACAGCGAGCAGTTTCCCGGCGGCGCCGGGCTCGGCGGCTCCGGGACCGACGGCTCCGGGATCGACGGCTCCGACCTCAACGGGCCCGACCCGTACGGCGGCGCCGACCCCGGCTCGGTGACGGCGGCCACCCTTGGCACGCCCAGCCTCCCCGGCACGTCCGACCGGGACTCGACCAGCCTGGCGAGTTTCGACCCCTCGCTGAACACCGGCCACCCCAACGGCGTCCCGAACAGCACCGGCCCCACGGCGACGAGTGGTCCGGTGACGGGCGTGCACGGCGCCGGTGGGACAGGCGGGACCGGTGTCGTGGGCGCCGGAATGGCGGGCGCGGGCGGTGCGGGCGCGTCGTCGGCGGGGCGGGCCGGGGCCAACGGCATGGGAATGCCGATGGTGGCGCCGATGCGTGGTGGTGGCGCGGAGGAGCGGAAAGGCGAGGAGAGGTCCACCGACCTGTACGAGGATGACGAAGTCTGGGGCGGGCCGGAGGGAACCACGCCGTCCACGCTGGCCTAGCGCCGAGCGTTTTCATGGGACATTTCGCGATTCACGGTGAGAGAGGTGTGGCGTGGACACCAATCCCTACGCGGTGCCGGGCCAGGAAGCTCCGCTGCCAGGCATCGAGTTCACCGAGGGCAAGATCAAGAAGCTCGGTGCCAACCTGGGCGACAAGGCGCCGGCCATGGACAACGCCGCACGGGGTGTCGGCGGGCTCTCCGTCGCCTGGCCGGGGTTCGGTGTCGTCGGCCTCGGCCTGTCCCATACGCACGACGGCGCCAGGGATGCCGCGCGCAAGGCCCTTGAGGAGGGCAGCGCGGTGCTGAAGCACTGGGAGTCGGTCCTCGCGAAGGTCGACAAGAACTACGCCGACCACGAAGACGAGATCAAGAAGAGGAATGCCGCACTCGGCGGAGGGCCCGACCCGGGCGGGCCCGAGCTGGGTGGAGGGCCCAAGATTCCGGGCGGCATGCCGAAAACCGGTATGGGTGATCTGCCGGATCCCAACATGCCCGATCCGAACATGCCCGATCCGAACATGCCGGACCCGAACATGCCGGACCCGAACATGCCGGACCCGAACGCGCCGGACCCGAACATGCCGGACCCGAACATGCCCGATCCGAACATGCCGGACCCGAACATGCCGGACCCGAACATGCCCGATCCGAACATGCCGGACCCGAACATGCCGGACCCGAACATGCCCGATCCGAACATGCCGGACCCGAACATGCCCGATCCGAACATGCCGGATTCCAGCCTCCCGAACACCAACCTTCCCGACGCCGATCTGGCCGGCTACGACCCCGCGAAGACGAGCCTGGCCAACTACGACCCCACCGCCATGAGCACGCCGCGCATGCCCAACGCGGACATGTTGACCTCGGCGGGTGACCCCTCGGGCGCCTCCGGACGCTACGGCGCGAGCGGCGCCTCGGGCACCTCCGGCGCCGCGGGGGCATCCCCGAACCCGCGCGCCCCCGGCGCCGGCGGCATGCCGATGATGCCGTTCATGCCGGGGATGGGCGGCGGCGCGGGGGCCGAGAACCGCGACCAGGACAAGGCGGACTTCCTGCGCGGTGAAGAGGGCGACTGGGACGACGACGTGGACATCGCACCGCCGGTGATCGGCCAATGAGAAAGGCGCTGCCTCGTGGCGTACGAGAGTGACAGGGCGATGTTCCACGCCGCGGTCGCCGAGTCGGCGGCCGCGGCCGTCGTCCTCTTCCAGTACCCGTTGGCCAGGAGCATCGCGCTGCTGATCGGCACCCTCATGTCGAACCCGGGTGACATCAAGAGGATCGCCGAGGAGTGGGTCCTGCCGGCGGCGGAAGGCGCGGCCGGCGGTTTCGACGAGCTCAACGACCAGATCAAACGCCTGGTGCAGGAGATCAACAAGAAGAAGGAGGGCGAGGGCGTAGGCTGGGGCGGCGAGGTGTTCGAAAAGTTCGAGCAGGCCTCCGAGCTTTTCCTCAGCGGCCTGACGAAGGCCAAGGAGTACCACTTGGGAATCGGTCAGGGGCTCGGCCAGATGGCCGGCCTCTACCACCTCGCAGCCGTGGTGTGCTTCTGGGTGGCACAGGCGATGACCCTGCTGGCCGCTCTCCAGGTGGTCAGCTATCTCTTCGTCACCAGCCAGCTGGCCATCCGGGGCGCCATCAACCTCGCCCTCGGCACGCTCGGCAAGGCGCTCAAGGGCGTGCTCACGAACAAGGTCAAGGCCCTCGGGACGCTCAGCTTCCTCGTCGCCGGCGTCACCGCGTCGGCGTGGGGCCTGGCCGAGTTCTTCGAGGGGCAGAAGCCGAAGCCGGACTTCAAGGCGGCCGACGTCAAGACGGTCGAGGAGAAGGACGGCGTCTACAACCTGGAGCCGAGGCACAAGCAGGACGGCTACGCGGCGCTGGGCGGCATGCCCTAGGAGCCTTCCGGGCAACGGACGATCTGCTCTAGGTGCTCGGCGGCAGCGGGATGCGGTCGTGGATGCGGGTGGAGAAGACCAAGGACGTGGTGGTGCGGCCGGCGGTGGCCAGGTGGGTGCAGACGCGTTCCAGGTCCGTCATCGACCGGGCCCAGACGGTCAGCACATAGCAGTCCTCGCCGGTGACATGGCGGCACTCCACGACCTCGGGGATCTCGGAGAGCATCCGGTCGAGCGCGTTCCCCGACGGGTCATGGGTGCGGACGCGGACGATGGCCTGGAGCTCGAATCCCAGCTTGGCCGCGTCGACGCGGACCCTGTAGCCGGTGATCACGCCCGCGTCCTCCAGACGGCGAAGACGCTCGGCCACGGCGGGGCGGCTCAGCGACACCCGCCGGGCCAGCTCGGCCACGCTCAGCCGGGCATCCTCGTGCAGTTCGCGCAGCATCTGCCAGTCGATCAGGTCCAATGTCACTTCGACGGTCACAGGCTGATATTACCGTCATTTCGGCGCCATAAGGGGAGTTATCCCGACTGGATCGTCTTCAAGAAGCGCTGTTCAGCTTCATAGGCTTTGAACATGACAAGCCAGAGGCCGCCAGGTTCGGCGGCAGAGCAGACTCGTGGCAAGGCGACCGAAGGGCTGCTCGACAGGGCGGTCGACCACGCGCTCGCACACCTTGCCGGGCTCGGAGACCGCCACGCGGCAGCCGAAGCCACCCCCGCGGAGCTCCGCACCTTGCTGGACGCTCCGCTACCGGTTCACCCCACCGATCCTGCCGAGGTGATCGACCTGCTCGCCGAGGCCGGCAGGCGCGGGACCGTGGCCAGCCCCGGCCCGCGCTACTTCGGCTTCGTCATCGGCGGAAGCCTGCCCGTCGCACTGGCCGCCGACTGGATGGTCTCCGCCTGGGACCAGAACGCCGCCGCCTACACCCCCGGCCCGGCCGCATCCGTGATCGAAGAGGTCTGCGCGCGCTGGCTCGTCGAGCTGTACGACCTGCCGCGGGAGACGTCGGTGGGCTTCGTCACCGGCGGCCAGATGGCGACGTTCACGGGACTCGCGGCGGCCCGGCACCACCTTCTCGACCGGCACGGCTGGGACGTGTCGGAGCGGGGCCTGTCCGGAGCCCCGGAGGTGACGGTCCTGGCCTCCGCCGAGCGGCACGCCAGCGTGGACCGGGCGCTGCGCTTCCTCGGCTTCGGCTCGGCCGGCATCCGCGACCTGGCCTGCGACGCCGACGGCGCCGTCGACCCGGCCGCCCTCCGCGGCGAGCTCGAAAGGACCCGCAGCCCGGCCATCGTCTGCCTGCAGGCGGGCAACATCAACACCGGTGCGGTGGACCCGATCGCCGAGGCGAGTGCGCTGGCCCGCGAGCACGCACCAGGAGCGTGGGTGCACGTGGACGGCGCGATCGGGCTGTGGGCCGCGGCCAGCCGGAGGCTGCGTCCCGCCGGGCTGGAGCTGGCCGACTCCTGGTCCACGGACGCGCACAAGTGGCTGAACGTGCCCTTCGACTGCGGCATCGCGCTCTGCGCCCATCCGGCGAGTCACCGCGCCGCGATGGGGATCTCCGCCGTGGCCGCGCCGTACGTCGTGCTGTCGGAGCAGACCCGCGACCAGATCGACTGGAACCCGGAGTGGTCGCGGCGGGCCAGGTCCGTTCCGGTGTACGCGGCGCTGCGTGCCCTCGGCCGGGACGGGGTGGCCGAGTTGGTCGAGCGCACCTGCGAGCTCGCCCGGCGCTTCGCGGCCCAGCTGGGCGGGGTTCCGGGCGTGGAGGTGCTCAATCGGGTGCTGCTCAACCAGGTGCTGGTCGCCTTCCGGGCGGACGACGGCGACCACGACACGCTGACGCGGAACGTGGTGGAGGCGGTGCAGCGCGAGGGCACCTGCTGGCTGGGCGGCACCGTCTGGCGTGGCCGCTACGCCATGCGGATCTCGGTGTCCAACTGGTCGACCACCGAGGACGACGTCGACCGCTCGGTCCAGGCGATCATGGGCGCCCTCCGGCAATGCCGGCGCCAGTAGGGGGAGGTACTCGAAACCCACGGCGCCGGAGCCCGTACATCTGGAGGACCCCGCACCTCCGGCGCGGGGTCCTCTGTGGTGAAGCCGGGGGCGAAGCACCGACGACTAAGGCCGGCCCGCGGTTCGCGGATGCCTGATCAGCAGGTAGGTGGTGGCCGCCGCCCACAGCCAGATGGTCGCTCCACCGAGGAGCAGCCAGCGCAGGTCCGCCAGCGGGAAGGCGGCGAACCCGAGGCCCAGGTAGATGACGGGAGCCGCCATGCTGTAGACGGCCCATCCGCGCTGCCCGGATCGCAGAAAGCGTCTGGCGAAGACGAAGCACGCGGCGATCAGAGCCAGGCCGATGATCGTCGGTGACTGGTTGTGGAGAGTGCCGTGCAGGGTCGGCTGTGCCGGGGTGGGCACACCGGGCGGGAATCCGGCGGCGGGGTCGGTGGGGAAGACCGCGGCCCAGATGAGGCCGATTCCGTACAGGCCGATCAGGAGCGGTCCCCACGTGCGTCCGGGGCCGTCGCGCAGCAGCCGGCGCAGTCCGAGAGCGGAGGCCAGCACCAGTGATCCGGCGAGGGCGAAGGTGGCGGTCTGGATCCAGCCGTGTTCGCCGAGTGCGAGCTGGCTGAGCGCGTGGCGTCGCGGGTCGAACCCGTCGCGGGTGGCTTCCTGGATGACGACTGAGGCGACGAACAGCGGACCGGCGGCCACCCCGCACCACGACAGCGCCGCGGTGGAGGAGGTGACCGGCGGAACGGTGGCCGTCACGAGGCGGTCTCCTGGTGCTGCCAGATCGGCTGCCAGTCGGGCAGTTCGTGGAAGCGGCGCAGCTCGGCCAGCCCGCACAGCCCGCCCGCCCAGGCGGCGTAGGGCGGCTGCTTGTCGTCGAAGCCGCCCTGGACCAGCGTGATGGTGGTCCCGCCGCCGGAGCCGTCCAGCTCCCAGGTGGTCACGCCGGTCTCGCCCCAGCCGATGGTCAGGCTGTGGCCCGGATCCAGGCCCAGGATCTTGCCGAAGCCGTACTGGCCGCCCACCTGAGGGTGGATCTCCATGGGGAAGCCGAACCAGCGGCTGACCTTGTCCTGGTCGATCAGGGAGTCGTAGACCTCGGCGGCCGAGGCGTCGACGACGACGGCGCCGCGCAGGTCGGCGGTGCTGTAGTCGCATCTGGGGGTGAGCGGGCGGCCCTCGACGTGGTCGACGAGGTTGGCGATCGACAGCGCCCAGAAGGTCTGCAGCATGCCCAGTGCGCCGGGATGGTCGAAGTCGAAGCCTGTCTGGGAAAGCGTGATCAAGGTCGACCCGGACCGCTCCTCGGCCAGGGCGATCTCGACGGTGGTGTCCTGCCCGGCCAGTGCCCAGGAAAGGCGCAGCGTGCGGTCGTCGGTGTGCAGCGGGCGCTGGTGGGCCGCGTCTCCCTCGGGGACGTGGCGGCCCCAGAAGGCATAGCGTGCCGGCAGGTCGCACTCGGCCTGCTCGGCCAGCCACAGCCGCATCTGCCGAGGGTCGGTCAGCGCGTGGTGAACCGCTTTCAGCGGCATGCCGGCGCGGGCGGTCATGGTCAGGGGTTCGCTCATCGGTCTCTTCTCCTGATCGCGGGCGGGGGGCGCGCAGATATGTCCGTCTCCCATTGCAAAAGCAATCTTGAATATAAAAATCTATTTTGTCAATGATGCGCCGAGGTGCCACGTCAGGACCTGGATGTGCGTTCGTGCAGCCGGCCCCGGAGGGCCCGCGTCGACCTACCCTCCCGTGGTCACCGGCTGCCGGGCGGCGGCCGGATCCAGCTTCGGCCCGACGGGGATGAGGTGGATCAGGTTCCCCGGCACCGGGGCCACGTCCTCCGCGTCGTACCCGAGCTTCCCGAGCAGGTCCGCCGACTGCAGCTCATGCTGCTTGCCCTGGTCGCTGATCAGGTAGTAGGTGTGCACCGAACCGAGCTGCCCGTCGCCGGGCAGCAGCCCGGCCATCGCCGCCCGCCCGGGCGGCATCAGCACCTGGTCGAAATGCTCCTGATCGCCGCGTACGGCCGGCACCTGGATCCGCATCGTCCCGCCGACCGTCAGCTTCGCCCGAGTCGACCCCTTCTGGGTGTCGGCGTAGACGGAGCAGAGCGGCGCGGAGGGAGAGGTCGTGATGGCCTTGGGCAGGGACGTGGGCATCCCCGGCACCGCGAGATTCCGCTTCGAGAGCCGGGCGTTGGCCGTGGCCGCGTCGATCGGCTTCGGCACCACGCGCGCGTTCCCGTACGCCGCCTTGCTCCGCGAGTCCTCCAGCAGCAGCCGGGTCTGCGTCGTGTTGATCGACGCCAGCCCGTCGCGGAGCAGCACGTAGGACCGCGCCGGAGCCCCCGCCATCTCCTGCACGCTGAAGATCTGGCCGATCGCGGCCGCCCGCCCGTCGGGCCCCCGCACCCGCTTGCCCCGCTCGGGCACCTCGGGCGCGATCAGGTCGGGCCCCGGCGGAATGGCGTTGATCCAGCTCGACGGCACCGCCCGAGGCTGCGCGTTCAGCGCCCGCACCCCGGTGGCGTCCACCTTCATCCGCTGGTCGTTCCAGATCACCCACGGCTGCTGGCCGTCGGTCACCACCAACGCCCCATCGCCGACAGGTGTCCCGCCGACGTCGCTCCCGCCGACCAGGCTCACGTACGGCACCCAGGTCCCGGCCGCGTTGGGCGCCTCGACCACGCACACCGACCAAGGACCCTTGACCAGCATGTCCTTGGCGGGCAAGCTGTCGGGCGCGCCGACGATCCCCACCAGCGGCCCGCGCGCGTAGTCGTCCAGCGAGGCGGCCGACACGTTACGCGTCGTCACCTCGCCCGCATCGAGCAGCAGCCGGGCCGAGGCGTAGTTGGCGACGGGCAGCATCTTGCCCATCTCCTGGCTGTAGACGTACTTGGCGCCGGTCTCCTCCTCGACGAGCACCTGCCCGGCCTCGGTCAGGTTCGTCGCCCCGCCGGGCTTCAACAGCCCCCAGATCCCGAACGCGGCGGCGACCAGCACCCCGATCAGAACCCCGCTGAACGTGGCCACGTTGTGCCGCCGCATCGGCGACTCGGCCACATCCGGCTCCGCTTGCAGCAAGGCCATCCCCAGACGCTGCTGCATGAGCCGATGGGCCTGGTACAGGTCCTTGCGGGTCTGCATGTCACCTCTCCCGTGTCATGGCACGCATCAGCATAGAACGCCACAAACCTCCATGCTTGCCCCTCTCGTCCCAAGCATCCCTCACCCCGCTGGGCGGGCAGGGAGCGGTGGTGGCCCCGCGACGGCCTGGGCGGGCGTTCAGCACTCGCGCATCGCGGCACGGGTCTGGGCGACGGACATGGGCGGGCCCGGAAGCGTGCGAGCGGCGCCCGCGCGCAGACCGTCCAGGGCCAGGGCCAGGTGCCGCCGCCAGGCTCCGGGCGCCACCTTGTACGTGGCCCGGACGGTCGCCGCGACCCCCCAGACCACGAACGCCATGTCCGTGAGCGTGACATCACCCCGCACATCACCCGATCCCTGGGCGCGCTCCAGGATTTGCCGCATCAGGCCGTATCCGCGATCCCCTTCCAGCGCCGCCCCCCGTACGGCGAAGTCGTTGTAGCCGAGGTCGCCTGCCTGCAACTCGCACACCCCGGTGAGGAATCCGGCGAACCCGTCCCAGGGATCGGCCATCGCCAGCGCCTGCTCAGCCAGCGCGGCCACCGTCGCCACGCGATCCGCGAAGACCTCCGCCACCAGGGAGTCCCGCGTAGGGAACCGGTTGTAGAGCGTCCCGATGCTCACCCCCGCCGTGCGCGCTATCTCTTCGAGCGGCACGTCGAGCCCCTGGTCGGCGAACAGCTGCCGGGCCGCTCGCAGAAGGCGCTCACGGTTCTGCACGGCGTCCTTGCGCATGTCCCGAGATCCTAGCTAAGTTGAGCCCAGTCTCAAATTGAGGAGAGTCTCAACTTATGGGTCGCACCATGGTGATCACGGGGGGCACGAGCGGCATCGGCCTGGCACTGGCCCGCCACCGTGCGGGGCTCGGCGACCGGGTCGTAGCCGTAGGCAGCAGTGAGGAGGGCGGGCGGCGCCTGCGGGAGGAGGTGCCGCAGGCCCACTTCATCCGGTCGGATCTCAGCTCCCTGCGCCGGACCCGTGATCTGACCGAACGGCTCGGCGCCGAGTACCCGGTGATCGACACGCTGGTGCTCGCCGCGTTCAGGCTCAACCCGGCGCGCGTCGAGACCGCGGAGGGTTTCGAGCACACCTTCGCCCTCTACGTGATCAACCGCTGGCTCATGGCCGAAGGGCTGCGCGATGGACTGGAAAGGTCGCCGGCGCCGGCGATCGTCAACCTGTGCGGCGCCGGACAGCGGGGCCGGATCCACTGGGACGATCTCCAGTTGGCGGGCGGATACCGGGCGGTCACCGCGACCATGCAAGGAGCCAGGGCCAACGAACTGCTGGGGATGGCCTATACCGCCGAGCGGACGAAGTACGTGCTGTACAACCCGGTGTTCGTGGCGACAGGGCTGCACGAGCCGTTCAAGCAGCCGCTGCGCGGTGTCGTACGAGCGGCGTCGGCGGCGTTCGCCCAGCCCGTGGCCAGGGCACTGCCGCCGATCGCCGCGCTCGTCGACCGGCCGCCGGGCGAGCCGCTCACCGCATGGAAGCAGGGCAAGCCGATCGACCTCGCCGTCGACCTGGAGGAAGCGCGGCGTTTCGAGCGGACCGTTCGCGAGCTGGCGTCGGCCCTGCCCTGCTGATCGGCCGGCGCGCCGACCCGCGACGCTGTGCTGGAGGACCGCACCGATCGGCGCCGGCGAGCGTCCGAACCGGTCGCACAAGGGCCGGCTTCCCCTCCCCGAGCAAGGGAAGCCGGGCCTCCGCGATGTGTCGCCGCCGCCTGCTCAGCAAGGGCAGGCGCGATCGGTCAGGTGGGGACTGTCACTTCAGCTCGCCGAAGAAGTCGCGCATGTCCTCGGCCAGCACCTCCGGCGCCTCCATGGCCGGGAAGTGCCTGCCCCGCTCGTACTCCGTCCACTGCACGTCGGCCGGTGGGTTGATGAGCCTGCGGGCCGTGGGGTCGGCGCCGAACACCGCGAACCTCTGCGGTACGGCCGGCGGCGCCCCCCAGTCGGAGGCGTGGGCCTGCTCGTACAGGTAACGCGCGGCGGAGATGCCGCAGCCGGTGAACCAGTAGAGGCTCACGATCGTGAGCAGCTGATCCCGGTCGTACGGCAGGTCGGGGTCGGTCCACCTCTCGAAGCTCTCCGCGATCCAGCCGAGCTGCCCCGCCGGCGAGTCGTTGAGCAGGTAGCCCAAGGTCTGCGGGCGGGTGTTCTGGATCGCCAGGTAGCCGCTGCCGTCGGCGCGGAACTCGGCGATCCGCTCCAGAGCCAGCTGGTCCACCGGGTCCGACGGGTCCAGCCGGTCGCCGACGCCGGGCAGGAAGGTCGCCGTGGCCGCCGCACCGTACGGGTCCGTCACCACGTGGAGGCCCACGACATGCTCGCCGTCGAGTCCCGCGACCGATCCCGAGACGCCGGAGCCGACGTCGGCCCCGTGGACGCCGTACCGGTCGTAGCCGAGCCGGCGCATCAGCTCGATCCACGCCCGGGCGGTGCGGCCCATCGACCAGCCGGTCTCGCCCACCGGAGTCGAGAAGGCGAAGCCCGGCAGCGACGGCACCACGAGGTGGAAGACCTGCCGCAGGTGCCCGATCAGCTTGGTGAACTCGGCGAACGCGCTGGGGTAACCGTGAGTGAGAACCAGTGGGAGGGCGTCGGGGTTGTCGGCGCGGACGTGCAGGAAGTGGATCCGCTGCCCCTCGATCTCGGTGGTGAACTGCGGGAACCGGTTCAGCTCCGCCTCGGCGGCACGCCAGTCGTATCCTCCGCCCCAGTACGCGGCGAGCTCCTTCAGGAACTCCAGCGGCACACCCCGGGACCATCCGACGCCGGGCAACTCGTCGGGCCAACGGGTCCGCGCCAGCCGACCTGCCAGGTCGTCGACGTCGGATTGTGGGATGGCGATGGTGAACGGCCGGACTTCCATCGCAGGCTCCTTCTCGGCTTGGGCGTTCCCACGCCGGTCCCGGCACACCTCTTTCGCATGCCCCGACATCGAATTCGGCGCATCTGGCGTACCTGGATTCGCTGACAGGCGTGGGCCATGGTGGATTCCACCCAAGGACGTTCCCTGGGCGATGGTGATCGTCAAAAAGATCGGGCCTGAAGAGGTCGGGCGGTTTTCGAACCGACGCACCGCGAGGTGTAAGACGGTCTCATCCTGAACCGGCGCGGTGTAACAGGCTCGTCGGCATGGCCACCCCGTACTGGCCATCGGTGCCGAGATCGTCGAGCCGAATGATCGAACGCATGGATTCCCCTTGAGATCTGAACCCGATCGCGGCCTATCATCCGTGACGCCGTGAATCTCCTCCAGACCTTTCGGGCTCAGTCGAAACACCCAGCTCCAGCGGTGGCAGGATCCCTCGATCGTCCCGCTGCGCCGTCCACGAGCATGCGCGTGCGGCCCTGGGGCCCGCGCCGATGCCATCGGGCGCTACCGGTTCGTTTCCAGGAGGGCGAGACCGAGGTCGGTGAGCTGATGCAGCATCCGGTTACGATCGCGCCGGCTCGAGACCAGGCCGGCCTGCCGCAGGACGGTGGTGTGCTCGCTGGCCGAGGCCACGGAGACGCCCAGCTGCCTGGCCAGTCCCGTAGTGGTCGTGCCGTCTCGCGTGCCGAGCGCGTTCAGCACCGTGGCCCGTGTGTGCCCGATCAGCGCTGTGAGCGCGGTGAGCGCCGTCGAGGCCCGGGTCGGCAAGGTGTCGGGGCCGCGCTCGACGGGATAGACCAGCACGGGCGGCAGCTCAGGATCGAACAGGGTCAGCGGTCCGCTGACGCAGAAGTAGGACGGGATGAGCAGGAGGCCGCGCCCGTGGAGGTGCAACTCCTGGTGACGGTGCCCCGGGACGCTCAGCCCGCCGTCCGACCAGATCATCGTCGGGCGCAGGCTGGCCAGCAGTCCTTCCACGCCGCCATGGGCCAGGGCCGTGGTGCGAATCCGGCGGTCCCGCGCCACAGCGGTGTCGATGCTCTGGCGGTACGGCGTCACGGTCATGTCGTAGCAGGTGCGTAAGGTCTCGGTCAGTTCGGCGAGCAGGGCGGGCTCGCCGTCGGTGAGGCGGCGCGTGCTGCGGGGCAGCGAGTGGCGCGCCGCCAGCAGCGACACGTTACGGCGCAGCACGGAGATCGGAGTGGAGCGAATCGCCTCCAAGCCGTGCTCCAGGCCCCGCACCGCCTCGATGGGGTTGAGGAAGTCCGGAAAGTAGCCCACGTTCGGCGTCAAGGCCAGCAGCAGGCTCAGGATCTCGCCTCGGCTCGCCCCCCGCACCGCCTCGCGTGCCTCCTGACGCCACCCGGCGAACAGCAGGTCGCCCCGCTGCGGCCGGAGCATCTGCAGGCTGAGGACGAGCTCCCACAGGGGGTCTGGCCCAGGGGCGATCCTGGTCCGCGCGATGTCGTCGCCCGTGAAGTGGATCTTGAGCATGAGCGGCCGTCCATGGTGGGTGCCGGACTTCTCCTACAGTTTCGTTCGAGGCTCGCCATTCATTAGCGTCGTCGATGACGAAGTCCGCCGTCGATCGCCTCGCCCGCCTTGTTGTTGTACGGGGCCTTTGACCTCGCCGCCGGCGGTCTCGGCCCGGATCGAGGTGGCCCGTGCCGCCCTGGCGGCCACGACCGGCATCGGCGCCCCGGCCACACAGCCCCTCACGCTCCGTCGGCGGCGGCACCAGGAGCCAGCCGGGGTCCCAGGGGTCTACGGCCGTCAGGGGTCTACGGCGCACCAGGTCTACGGCGCACCAGGTCTACGGCCGCCGGGGTCTACGGCCGCCGGGGGGCTGCGGCCGCCAGGGGACTGCGGCGCGCCAGGATGGCGGCGCACCAGGAACTGGCGGCGGCACTCTCTCTGATCGGGCGCGTGCAAGGAGAGCACTTCCTCGACGGGGACTGCTGGGCGAGGGGTCGTCCAGCAGACGCCACTGATGCTCCTTCCGTGGTGAGGCGTCAGGGGCTGTCGGGGACGGCGGCCTGCATCTGCGTCATGGTGCCCGTGGTGACGAGCAGCCCTCGGCCCTGGGGGCCGCCCACGGTGCCGCGGGGGATCCGTACGGTGAAGAGGTCGCCGTCGGCGGCGCTCTGCACCGAGAGCAGCACGCCCGTGCGGGACTTGCGCGCCTCCGCCACGAAACCGCGGTAGGCGGTGGTCAGGTCGCCTGTCGCGCCCGCGATGAGCAGGCCGTGGTCTCCGTCTCGGCCTGTGCGGAGCACGTCGCTCAGCACCTCGCCGAGCGGGCCGTCCGGATTGACCAGCTCCGCGTCGTCGACCACCACCACGTAGCGCTCGCGGTCGGAGATCAGCTCTCGCAGTCCCGCGCCCTCGCCGTCCAGCACCGCCAGTGCCCCGTCCAGGTCCCGCAACGGGCTGCGGCGGGGCACGACCGCGATGACCGGTGTGCCGTTGGAGATGAGCGACCTGGCGGCCGTGAGCAGCACGGACGAGCGTCCGGAACGGGCAGGGCCGGCGATGACCGCGCCCGGACCGTGGGCGAGCAGGTCCAGACCGAGCGGTGCCAGCGCGTCGCCACCGGCGCCCACCAGCGCCCAGAGGGGCGAGGGCGGCCTGAAGCCCGGCTGGAGTTCGAGGGCCTGACCGGCGGTGACGCGCATCGGCAACGCGTCGACCCGCAGCGGCGGCTCGCCCTCCCACAACCATGCCTGCCTGCCTGAGCCTCCGGAGTGGGCGCCTCCCCGGCCGTCGGGACGCGGATTCTGACCGGCCGCGTGCCGCCCCGCACCTCCCGCGACCGCCCCTTGCACGCGGGCCCCTCCTGCGTATGTCCCGTCCGCGCGTGATCCGTCCGCGCCTGTTCCGTCCGTATGTGTCCCGTCCGTATGTGTCCCGTCCGTGGGTGCCCCTTGCGCGTGCCGCCCTTCCGCAGGTGGTGCTCCGGCGGGCGACATCGCGGTGGATGAGGTCGCCGCCGCCCCAGGTGAAGCTGTGGGGAAGGGGAGCGGGGTGGCCGCCGCGACGGTGGCGCGGGCCAGGGACTGCAGGGCCGCCACCTGGGCCGGGCCCGAGGCGTCGGGGGAGAGGAGGGCGATCTGGTGCTCCACGATGCCGTGCTCGCCCATGGACAGGGCCCGGCCCGCGGGCATGGACGTCGGCAGTTGCTTCATGGGCATGCCGGCCAGGCCGAAGTCCGTGGGGTCGGAGAGCCGAAGGAGCAGGCGGTCGTCGAAGACCGTGGAGACCTGGCCGACGAGGGATGAGCGGTCGCCTGTGACCACGGCGCGCAGGCCCACCGCCGGGCCTTCGCGCAGCAGTTGCAGCAGGGCCTCCAGGAGGCGGCCGTAGTCGTAGCCCTCGAATGCGGCGACGTAGCCTTCCCAGCGGTCGAGCATGAGCACCAGCCAGGGCAGGCGGTGTCCCGCTTGGCGGTATTCGGCCAGGGAGGCGTGGCCTGCCTCTGCCAGGAGTTGCTGGCGGCGGCCTACTTCGGCCCGCAGGCGGGTGAGGAGGCGTTCGACCCGGTCGAGCTGGTCTCGGGTGACGACCGCGCCGCAGTGTGGCAGCGCCATGAGGGGCAGCAGGGCGCCGGAGCCGCAGTCGATCGCGTGGACGTGCACGTCGGAAGGCAGGGTGTGGGCCGCGATGGCGCCCGCGATCGTGCGCAGGGCGGTGGATCTGCCGGTGCGGGGCGCGCCCGCGACGAGCAGGTGGCCGCCGTGAACCAGGTCGAGCGCCAGCGGGCGCCGATCCTGCGCCCACGGCCGGTCCGTCATCCCGAACGGCAGCGGCTCCACTTCGCCGAACGCCTCTTCGCGCCCCGGCGGAACGGCGGTGGCGGGCAGGGGGAGGACGACCTGCGAGGGAAGTGGCTCCAGCCAGGGGCGCGGCTGCTCCGGCACCCCTGCCAGGCGTGCGGCCTCGATCAGCGCGTCCGTGACGATCGACAGGTCGGTGACGGCGGATTCCTCGGCGGGCTCGGGCGCCGCCGGGAGGGCTCTCCCGATCGAGTGCCAGCTCACGTCCACCACTCGTACGCCGCCGCTCGCGCCGGCACGGCCCCCCAACCAGGTGGGACCGTTCAGCCCGGGATGGCCGCCTGCCCCGGGATGGCCGCTCGGTCCGGTCTGACCGCCCAGGCCGGGGCGGCCGCCCGTCCCAGGGCTCCGGCCTGAGGGCTGTGAGATGGGGCTGCGGCCGCCCACTCTGGCCGTCTGGACGGCTGTGGCCGCGCCCGCGCCGGACTTCACGTAGCAGCGGCCGGGGGTGGACTTGGAGATGTGGGCGGCGTCCGGGAGGTCGATCACGTCGGCGGACTCGGCGGGCTCGGTGACGCGCAGGGCGATGCGCAGCGAGGTGTTGGCCTGGATGTCGGCCGTCACCACGCCGGCCGGACGCTGCGTGGCCAGGATGAGGTGGATGCCGAGCGAGCGGCCCCGGCGGGCGATGTCGACCAGGCCGCTGACGAAGTCGGGCAGCTCCGCCACCAGCGCCGCGAACTCGTCGATGATCAGGACCAGCCTGGGCAGCGGATGGCCGGTGTAGTCCTCGATGTCCTTGGCCCCCGCGGCCAGCAGAAGGCGCTCGCGGCGGCGGATCTCGGCGGCGAGCGAGTCCAGGGCACGCTGCGTCAGGTGGCCGTCGAGGTCGCTGACCATGCCGACGGTGTGCGGCAGGCGGGTGCACTCCTTGAACGCGGCGCCGCCCTTGTAGTCGATCAGCACGAAGGTGAGCTGGTCCGGACGGTTGACCACCGCCAGCGAGCAGATGAGGGTCTGCAGGAGCTCGGACTTGCCCGCGCCCGTGGTGCCCGCGACCAGGCCGTGCGGGCCGTCCGCGCTCAGGTCGATCGAGAAGGGGCCGTCGGGGCCGGTGCCGATCAGCGCGCGCGTGGAGCCCTCGTCGCGCCAGCGGGCCGCGAGCTCCTGGCCTGACAGGGAGCGCAGGCCGAGCAGCTCCAGCAGGCGCACCGACTCCGGCAGGTGGCCGGCCGTGTCCTCCCTGCTCACGTCGCGGATGGGGGCGAGTGCTCTGGCCAGGCGGTCGCACCACGAGGGGGACACGAGGTCCGCCAGGACCGGGCCGATGACGTCGAGGCCCCCGCCTCGCAGGTGGATCTGGCCGTCGGGGCCGCAGGCGGCGACCGTCGCGCACTCCTCCGGCAGCAGCCGCTGGTCGTCGTCGATGGCCAGGGTGTAGACGCCCGCTCTCGGGCCTTGGCGCAGGACCTGGGGCATGCTGGGCAGACCTCGCAGGGCCTGCGCGCCGTCGAGGACGACCAGCACGTCATAGGGGCGCGCGTCGTAGTTGGAGAAAGCCGGCGGCTCGGGGCCGCCGAGGTCGTCCCAGCCGGTGGGGATCTTGCCGAGCTCGGGGATCGCGGTGTTCTGCCGCTCGTCGATGAGGGCCGCGAGCTCGCCGACCCGGCGGGCGGCGGCCTCCGGATCGGCGCCGACCAGTGCCACGCATTCCTCGCCGCCACGCGGCGCGCAATGCGGCAGCCACCGCGTCCAGCCCCAGCGGCGCTCGCTGTCCGAGTGCGCCGAGATGACCACGATGGCCAGGTCGCGCGGGCTGTGCAGGGTCGCCGCCTGGCCGGCGAGCCAGCAGGCCAGGCCGGTGGCGGTGTCTCGCGGGCCGGTGACGCCCGCGACGCCGAGCCGGCGCATGGCCAGGGCCACCGGCACGGCGCGGCAGATCGGCGGCTCGATGGGGCCGCCCTGCTCCTCGCTGAGATCCAGGTTGGCCGGCAGGGGGGCGAGCCCCACCCTGAGGCGGAGCGCGTCGTCGTCGTGGATCCGGCGCTCCCACAGCCGCCTGCGCGGGCCGATGGCGGTCAGCAGCACCTGGGCCGGGTCGGGCGAGTCCGACCTGCGAAGCAGCTCGTCCTCGGCCCGCGCGCGCTCGACGGCCTCGTCATACGCGTCGAGCCGCTCCCGGTAATCCTTGAGCGCCTTCCTGTGCTGCTTCTTGCCGTGGCGGCGGTCGCTCCACCACTGGCCGACCATGATGACCGGGGTCATCAGCGCGATGAGCAGGAAATACCACTGATCGAGCACGTAGGCCAGCGTGAGGCCGAGCACCGCGGGCAGGAAGGCGGCCAGCAGTTGCAGCCGCAGTCCCTCGGTGCGGCTCGGCTCCTTCGGCCGCACGAACGCGCGGCGGCCCTCCGGACGGCGCAGCCGCGGCGGGCGGTTGTAGGCGACGCCGCCCTCGATCGTGGGAGTCAGGTGGGCGTCGGGGGGCTCGATGGCCATCAGCGTGAACAGTGAGGAACCGCACGCCAGCAGCGTGTCCTCCGGCCAGTCGACGGTGTCGGCGAGCGGCTGGGAGCCCAGTTCGGGCGGGGGCCTCGTGGCTTCGGAGGCGAACTCCGCCGCCTGCCGCTCCGCCACCCGCTCGGTCATCTCGGCGACCTCGTCGGCCCAGCGGCCCTTCAGCTTGAGCCGGGGCGCCTGCTCGGGCGCCGCGCGCAGCGCGCGCTCCACCGTGATCGCGTCGGGGGTCACCCGGATGGTCACCGCTTCGGGGGCGAGGGCGGGGTCGGCCACGGTGATCGCGCACATCGGGTCGGAGCCGATGACGTGGACGCCGAGCCCCAGCCGGTGGACCGCGCCGGCGGCCGGACCGCCGACGACCCGCACCTCGGCCACGCCGCCGGGCTCTTCGGTGATCGTGGCGCGGGCGAGGCGGGCGTCGACGGTGACCTTGTCCCCGTCGTGCAGCACGGCCTTGGCGGGCGCGCGCGGGTCGAGAGGGCGGCCGTTGCGCCAGAGGACGTCCGGCCTCTGGCCGGGTGCCCGGGGCGGCCCGGGCGGTGGCGCGGCGCCGTCCTCGCCGGGGGTGGAGCGGCGCTGGCCGGGGATGCGCGTGACCTGCGCGGGCGACCCGGTGGAGGACATGCCGTAGGGCGCCCGGGCTCTGGGCAGCCGGACGATCTCGGCGAGCGGCTCGTGGCCGCTGAGCGCCTCGCCCACCGCCGCGACCGTCGCGTCGTCGTCACCGTCGATCACAACATGACGGTCGCCCGCCTCGCCGAGCACGGTGAGCATGATCCGCATGTGCCGTCTCCTCGGTCGGACCTCGGCGCCAAGGTAGCGCCCGGAGCGAGGCTAGGCCCGCGGGATGACGCCAATGGCATGGAAGCCGCGGCCTGTGGACAACTCCGGACGGTAGGGCGGGGCCTGTGGAGAAGACCGTCCCAGCGAGCCCATATAGCCCGACCCCCCAGGATAAATCCGCTGATCACCGTTAATAAAGTGCCGCGTGTTATTCCTGTGACTCATACTCAGAAAAATCTATACTCGTCAACTCGCTAGAAACAATAGGCATCGATTATTTCTGGTTGACATCCCGCCTCCTGCGAAACAAGCATGGTTCCTCGCATTCGCGCCACGCCCCAGCGACCAAGTGCACATAATGGCGTGAATTCCGCAATTCACTAATGGGAGCCCCCCACCCATGAGGACCAGTGAAAAGCCCGCCGTCAACACGGCGGGGTTGTCGGGCCCGGCCTCGCGCAAGCTTCCCGTGCCTCCGCGCGAGCGCAAGCCTGCCCTGGCCGCCCTCGCCGTGCTGCTCATCCTGGGCGGAGCGCTCGCGACGACGCTGCTCGTGCTGCGCAGCGGTGACCGGATCTCGGCGATCAGGATCACCCAGCAGATCGGCGCGGGCCAGCAGTTCACCGCGGACGCCATAGAAGAGGTCCAGATAGCCGACACCGGCATCGCCTTCGTGAGCTGGTCGCAGCGGCAGCAGGTGCTCGACAGCTTCGCGGCCGTCACCCTCCTGCCCGGCACGCTGCTCACGAGCGAGATGGGCGTCAAGGCCAGCGCCGAGCTCGGTCCGGGCAAGGCCAAGGTGGGGCTGGCGCTCAAACCGGGCCAGATGCCCGTGGGTCTGAAACCGGGCGACCGGGTGCAGGTCGTGTACGTGCCGGGCCGCAGCAGCCAGACCGAGAGCCGGGTGCTGGCGCAGAGCGCGCTGGTCTTCGGCGTCGGCGAGCGGGGCAGGACCGGCGGGACCGGGCAGATCACCGTGATCGTGGAGACGCAGGTCTCGCCGGTGATCCTGCAGTACGCCTCCAGCGGCGAGGTCGCCGTGGCCGAGCTCCCCGGGGCGCGCTGAGGTGGCGCTGATCGTGCTGGCCGCCGACAAGGGCGCGCCCGGGGTCACCACCGCGGCCACGGCCCTGGCGGCCGTATGGCCCAGGCCCGTGCTCCTCGCCGAGTGCGACCCCGCCGGCGGGGACCTCGCCTACCGCCTGCCCGCGGCCGACGGCGGCGTGCTCAATCCGGGCAAGGGCCTGCTCACGCTGGGGGCGACGGCCCGCCGTGGCCTTGAGCCCGCGCAGATCCACCAGCACACGCAGAAGATCGTGGGCGGCCTGGACGTGCTGGTCGGCATCACCCATGGCGAGCAGGCGGCCGGTCTCACCTGGCTGTGGGGCCCGCTGGGCAGATCGCTGGCCGCGATCCCGAACGCCGACGTGATCGCCGACTGCGGCCGCCTCGGCGCGCATCCGCAGCTCGGCGACCTGCTGGCCGAGGCCGACCAGGTGGTGCTGCTCACCAGGCCCACCCTGGACCACGTCGCCCACCTGCGTGAGCGCCTGAGCATCACCAAGGCGCACGGCGTGGTCGTGATCGCCGACCCCCGCAACTACCGCTCCTCGATCGACGACGTGCGCCGGATCGTCGGGCCGTACGTCGGATTCGTACACGGGCTCGCCCATGACGCGAAGGGCGCCGAACTGCTGCGCGGTCAGTGGGGCGGCAGGCTCGACCGCTCGTTGCTGGTGCGTACGGCGCGAGATCTCGCGGGACGGCTGGTGGGGCACCGATGATCGATCACTCCCTCGTCAAGAGGTTCCGGCAGGAGGTCGGCGACCGCCTCGCGCACCAGCGCCGGCTCGACCAGGCCAACGGGCTGCCCGCGATGACGGGCGAGGACGAGCGCCAGTTCGCCAGGGCGCTGATCTCGCAGGTGCTGGAGGAGCACGCGCGCAACGAGATCGGACTCGGCCGCACCCCGCCGACGGTCGAGGAGGAGGAGGCGCTGGCGGCGGGCATCCACGCGGCCCTGTTCGGCGTGGGCCGCCTGCAGCCGCTGCTGGACGACCCCGAGGTCGAGAACATCGACATCAACGGCTGCGACAAGGTCTTCGTGAGCTATGCCGACGGCCAGGAGCTCATGCACGATCCGGTGGCCGAGTCCGACGAGGAACTGATCGAGCTCATCCAGATCCTGGCGGCGTACTCGGGGCTGTCGAGCAGGCCGTTCGACACCGCCAATCCGCAGCTCGACTTGCGCCTGCCCGACGGTTCGCGGTTGAGCGCGGTCATGGACGTGACGGTGAAACCCGCCATCTCGATTCGACGTGCCCGCCTCGGCAAAGTCTTTCTTTCTGACTTGGTGGGAAATAACACGATAAGCCCGGAGATTGGCCGTTTTCTCTCTGCGGCGGTCGGCGCCCGCAAGAACATAATGATCGCCGGCTCGACGAACGCGGGAAAGACGACGCTGCTGAGAGCCCTGGCCAACGAGATCATGCCGGTCGAGCGCCTCATCACCGTCGAACGAGCCCTGGAGCTCGGCCTCGACCAGTTCCCCGAGCTCCACCCGAACGTGGTCGCCTTCGAGCAGCGCCTGCCCAACTCCGAGGGCCAGGGCGAGATCACCATGGCGGAGCTCGTACGCAGGTCGCTGCGCATGAACCCCAGCCGCGTGATCGTCGGCGAGGTGCTCGGCGACGAGATCGTCACCATGCTCAACGCGATGACCCAGGGCAACGACGGCTCCCTGTCCACCATCCACGCGAACTCCAGCATGGAGGTGTTCAACCGCATCGCCACCTACGCCCTGCAGGCGCGCGAACGGCTCCCGATCGAGGCGACGCACATGCTCATCGCGGGCGCGATCGACTTCGTGGTCTTCATCGAGAAGCGCAACGACTATCACCGCGGCGGCACCCTGCGCCGCTACGTCTCCAGCATCCGCGAGGTCAACGGCTGCGACGGCCGCGTGCTGTCGAGCGAGGTGTTCGTGCCCGGCCCAGACGGCTCCGGGCTGCCGCACGCGCCCGTCTCCTGCCTCGAAGAGCTGGCCGCCTACGGCTACAACCCAGGGGGCTGGTGAGATGTTCACTTTCGACCCGCTGGCCCTGCTGTCCGGCGCCCTCGCCGGCGCCGGCCTCTTCCTGCTCTTCCTCTCCCTGTACGGCCTGCGTCCGCGCCCCTCGCAGCCGAAACGGCACATGGTCCAGATGCTGACCACCCGCGCCGCCGTCGCCGGTGTCGCGGCCGCCCTGGTCCTGGTCGTGACCGGCTGGCCCGTCGTGGCCGTCGGGGTGGTGCTGCTGGTGTTCGCCTGGCGCGGCCTGTCAGGCGGCGCGGCCGAGGAGCGGGGCGCGATGCACCGCCTGGAAGGCCTGGCCGCCTGGACCGAGTCGCTGCGTGACACGATCGCCGGCGCGGCCGGCCTGGAGCAGGCCATCCCGTCCTCGATCAGGGCCGCGGCCCCCGGGCTCCGGCCTCACCTGCGCGCGCTGGTCGACCGGCTGCACACCAGGATGGCGCTTCCGGACGCGCTCGCCAGGTTCGCCGACGATCTCGACGATCCCTCGGCGGACCTGGTCGTGGCGGCGCTCATCCTCAACTCCAAGCTGCGCGGCCCCGGCCTGCGCGACGTGCTGGGGGCGCTGGCGGTGTCGGCCCGCGAGGAGCTCGACATGCGTCGCCGTGTCGAGGCCGAACGCCGCTCCACCAGGCGCAGCGTCCAGATCGTGGTGGTCACCGCACTGGCCTTCGCCGCGCTGCTCGTCGTGTTCAACCCCTCGTACGTGGGCGAGTACGACAGCCTGCTCGGCCAGGCGGTGCTCGTCATCGTGGCGGGCCTCTTCGGCGCCGGATTCGCCTGGATGCGGCGCCTGGCCAGGTTCGACAAGCCCACGCGACTGCTCGTCGGAGGCGACCATGGTTGAGGGGGTGCTGGCGGGCGGCGTGGCGGGCCTCGGCCTGTTCCTGCTGCTGCGGGCGCTGTTCCCGGCCCGGCCAGGGCTGGTGGCCCGGCTGCTCGCGCTGGACGCGGTGCGCGAGAGCACGGATGCGCCGCGTATCCAGCTCGTCCTGCCGGATGAGGAGGTCAGCGCCTTCCGGCGCGGGCTGGGCGCCCGGCTGGCGCGCCTCTACGGGGCGCGCGGCTGGCAGGCCCGCTCGGTCAAGGCGGACCTCGCGCTGGTGGGACGCTCGTTCGAGGGGTTCCTGGCCACCAAGGCGCTGCTCGCGGCCAGCGGGCTGCTGGCCTTCCCCGTGCTGTTCGGCTGGCTGCTGCTGATGGGGTGGGGCGCCTCCGCGACCATCCCGTTCTGGGTGGCCGTGCTGGCGTCGCTCGTCTTCTTCTTCCTGCCCGACCTACAGGTCAGGCGGGACGCCGCCGCGCGTCGGCGCGACTTCCGGCACGTCGTCGGCGCCTTCCTGGACCTGGTCTCGATGAACCTGGCCGGCGGGCGCGGCGTCCCCGAGGCGCTGATGATGGCGGTCTCGGTCAGCGGCGAGCAGCCCAACTGGGCGATGGCCCGCATCCGCGACGCGCTGAGCGGGGCCAGGATCGTTGGCATCACCCCCTGGCAGGCGCTCGGCCAGCTCGGCGAGGAGATCAACATCGACGAGCTGCGAGACCTGTCCGCAGCGCTCGGCCTGGTCGCCGACGACGGCGCCAAGGTGCGCGCCTCCCTGACCGCGCGGGCCGCCACGCTGCGCCGTCGTGAGCTGGCGGAGATCGAGGGTCGAGCGGGCGAGCGCTCGCAGTCGATGCTCGTCGCCCAGCTCCTGCTCTGCGCGGGGTTCGTGATCTTTCTCAGTTTTCCGGCCGCTATGAAGATGTTGGGGTCCTAATGAACCATCCGTGGATCATCTATCTGGTGGCGCTCCTGAGCGTGCGCATCCACCGTGCCCGTACCGCGCCGAGCCGCGGCGCCTCCGCCGTCGAGTGGGTCATCATCACGGCCATCATCGCCGGGGTCGCCCTCGGCCTGGCCACGCTGATCAGACAGCTCGTGGAGGACAAGCAGAGCGAGATCGAAGGCACGTTCGGCGGGGGCGGTGACGGCGACACGTGACACCCCGGAAGCGCGGCGAACGCGGCGTGACGGTGGTCGAGCTGGCCCTGCTCATGCCGGTCATCCTCGCCACCGTGCTGCTCGTCGTGCAGGTCGCGCTCTGGTTCCACGGCCGCCAGGTGGCGGAGGCGGCGGCCAGGGAGGGAGCCCGCGTGGCCAGGTCGGCGCCCGCCGATTCCACCGGCTGGGAGCAGGAGGCGCAGGCCAAGGCGCAGGACGTGGTGGCGGCGATCG
Organism: Nonomuraea sp. LPB2021202275-12-8; assembly: GCF_037044575.1. NCBI lineage: Bacteria > Bacillati > Actinomycetota > Actinomycetes > Streptosporangiales > Streptosporangiaceae > Nonomuraea > Nonomuraea sp. LPB2021202275-12-8. Next base: position 148,810 of record NZ_JBAHWD010000007.1, read on the forward strand.
GCCCGCGCCTGCTCTCCGGCGCGTCCGTGACCACCGCCGAGAAGCCCCCGGACGAGCGCCACGTCATCGTCACCGGCAGCGCCGTCCAGGTCGTCCCGCTGCTGCCGGTGCTCACCTTCACGATCACGGCCACCTCGGGCGGCCCGATCGAGTGCTTCCGCCCGGACGACGGCGGCGAGGACTGCGAATGACGGCCGAGTCGCGCGAGCGGGGCTCCATGGCCGTCGAGACGGTGATGCTGGCACCGGTGTTCCTGCTGTTCCTGCTGTTCCTCGTGGGCGCGGGACGGCTCGTCGAGGCGCAGGGGGAGGTCAACGGCGCCGCCCGGGACGCCGCCCGCGCCGCCTCGGTCCAGCGCACGTTCGAGACCGCCGAAGCCGCCGCCGAGAAGGTCGCCACCGACGCGCTCCAGGACGGATGCGCGAACCCGGCCGTCTCCCTCGACGGCTCCGAATGGGAGGAGGGCGGCCAGGTGCAGGCGGAGGTGACGTGCGAGCTGGACCTCGCCTTCCTCGGCTTCGGCGCGACCAAGCAGATGACCGGCACCTCCGTGGTGCCGCTGGAGCAGTTCAGGAGGGTCGAGTGAGGCGGGGGGAGCGCGGATCCATGTCGGTGTTCACCGTGCTGTTCTCCGTGGTGGTCTTCCTGCTCGCGGGGCTGCTCGTGGACGGCGGGTCGGCGATCAACGCGCGGCTGCGGGCCGCCGACGTCGCCGAGCAGGCCGCGCGGGCCGGCGCCGACGAGATCGACATCGACCACCTCCGGGCCACCGGCGAGGTCCGGATGCTGGCCGAGGCGGAGGTCTGCGCCAGGGCGGACGAGGTGATCACCGCGACGGGCGGCGCCGACGTCACCCCGGCGAGCTGTGCCGTCGAGCAGGGGCAGGCCCTGGTGACGGTCGCCGTGCGGGTCCGCTGGGACGCCTTCTTCCTGGCGGCCATCGGGTTCCCCGGTTCGGAGATGGAGGGCGAGGCGAGCGCCGCGCCCGAGGCGAGATGAGCCAGACCGAATCGGGCCGGTCGGTGGATGGGGGACCGGTGAGTCGGGAGGCTGGAAGCGAGAAGGGAGAGGCGATGCCGACGCGAGAGCCCGCGCGCCCCGCCGCACAGGGACGACCGCGCACGCTCAGGCAGGCGCCCGCGCGCATCCCGCCCCGGCGCCGCCCGGGTGACGTGCTGGCCGGGCTCGGGGCGCTGGTGCTGCTGGTGGCGCTGGTCGGCGGTGTTCCGTACGCGCTGCTGAGGTTCGCCGGGCCGCCGATCGCTCCCGAGCTGCTCGACCTCGACCTGCTCACCAGCCGCGTCGGGCCGAGCACGATCATGGCCGTGCTGGTGGCGTTCGTCTGGCTGGCCTGGCTGCAACTCGCCGTCTGCGTGGTGGTCGAGGTGTACGCGGGGGTGCGCCGGGTCGGGATGCCGGCCAGGGTGCCGCTGTCCGGCGGGACGCAGGCGCTGGCCAACCGGCTCGTCTCCGCCGTGCTGCTGCTCTTCACCGCGGGCGCCGTGGTGGTGCCGATCGCGAGGCTGGCGACGCCGCCGCCTGCCGCGCCCCCGATGACCGCCGTCGCGTTCACCGCGCCGGTCGTGGAGCAGGCGCGGGAGACGCAGCGGAACAAGAAGGTGTACGTCGTGCAGCCCCCGCACGGGCGCCACCACGAGAGCCTGTGGGAGATCGCCGAGAAGTGTCTGGGCGACGGGCGGCGCTATCCGGAGATCTTCCGGCTCAACCAGCACAAGGAGCAGCCCGACGGCACCCGCCTGCGGATGGCCGACCTGATCAGGCCCGGCTGGGTGCTGGACATGCCGGACGACGCGCGGCACACCCACCTCGTCCCCGTCAACCAGGCCAGGGCCCAGACGCTCAAGGAGCATCCGGCCAAGCCGGGCGGCGGCGAGCGGGAGACGGTCAGGGAGCACGTGGAGCAGACGGTCACCGAGAGACAAGGCGTCGCCAAGCCGAAGGCGGAGGCCCCCGGACCGCGGGAGAGCGTGGCGGACGAGCCTGCCGCCTCCGGCCTCGAGTTCGTCGACTTCCTGGCCGGCGCGTCGCTGGCCGCCGCGGGGCTGCTGGCGGTGCTCGGCGGCAGACGCCGCCAGCAGCTCTGGCACCGCCTGACCGGTCACCGCGTCGTACGCCCCCGCGGTGACGCGGCCGAGGCGGAGGTGGCGCTCAGGCTCGGCGCCGACACCCCCGGCGCCCGCATCCTCGACCTCGGACTCAGGCTGCTCGGCACCGAGCTGGCCGCCGCCGGCCGGACCCCGCCGACCGTCTACGCCGCGCACCTGTCCCCGCGCACCCTCGATCTGTGGATCCACCCGCCGGACGGTGACCCGCCCGCCCCCTGGACGGCCCAGGACGGCGGGCAGGTGTGGCGGCTGGCTGCGGCCGAGGGGCGCCTGCTCGGCGAACAGGCGGGTGGGGCGCCGTACCCGGGGCTGGTGTCCATCGGGACGGACGCGAGCGGCCGGGTGCTGATCGACCTGGAGGCGGCGCAGGGCCTGATCAACATCCGGGGCCCGCAGACGACGGCGGCGCTGGCCGCGCTCGCCGTGGAGCTGGCCACCAACCGGTGGTCCGACCGCATGCGGATCACGCTCGTCGGCTTCGGCGAGGAGCTGACCGCGATCGCCCCCGACCGGATCAGGGCCGTCGGCGGGCTGGCCGAGGTGCTGCCGGAGCTGGAGGCGACGGCCGCCCCGCGCCAGGAGGTGCTGACCGGCAGGATCACCGGCCGGCCCCGTGACGCGCACTACCTGCTCTCGGCGGTGGCGCCCACTCACGACGAGGCCCGCAGGCTGGCCCTGCTCGCCCGCAACGACACGGCCGGTTACGTGGTGACCGGCGAGGTGCCGCACGCCACCTGGACGTGGGAGATCACCGAGGACGGCCGGGCCAGGATCCCGGAGCTCGGGTTCGAGGTGACCGCGCAGCTCCTGCCGCGCCGCCACTACCGCGCGTTGATCGAGCTGTTCCGCACGGCCGACAGGCTCGACGGCGAGGCGATGCCCGAGGCGGAGCCGCTGGCCGACCTGCACCCGCCCGCGGTGGAGATCAGGCTGCTCGGCCCGATCGAGGTCGTCGGGCCGGACCCGCTGGAGCAGGGCCGGATGGCGCTCGCCACCGAGCTGCTGGTCTACCTGGCCACGCATCCGGGAGGGGTGCATCCGGTGGTGCTCGGCGGCGTGCTGTGGCCGCGCGGGGTGCAGGCGATGGTCAGGGACGCCACGATCGCCCGGGTCGCCGACTGGCTGGGCCCGCGCCACCTGCGCACCGACGAGGCGGGCAGGCTCACGCTCGGGCCGGACGTGCGCACCGACTGGGCGCTCTTCCGTGAGCTGGTACGCCGCTCGCACGGCGATGCGACGGCTCGCGCCGTCCTGCTCGAAAAGGCGCTCGGCCTGGTCAGAGGGCCGCTGCTGAGCGGGCGGCCGGCAGGCCGCTACGCGTGGCTGGCGGGCGACGAGCTCGAGTACGACGTGTCGGCGGAGGTCGCAGACACCGCGCACCGGCTCTGCGAGATCCGGCTGGCCGACGGCGAGCCCGACGCCGCGATCGCAGCCGCGCGGGCCGCGCTGCTGCTCGCCACCGACGACGAGACCCTCTGGCGCGACCTGCTGCGGGCCACCCACGCCACCGGCGACCTGGCCCGGTTGCGCGCGGTCGTCGAGGGGCTGACCAGGCGATCCACGTCCCACCCGCACGGCGGCGGGATGGCCCCGGAAACCGAGGCGCTGATCGACGAGCTGCTGCCGTCGTGGCGCCTCCACGTCGTCAGGGAGTCGACAGCATGAGACGGATGACGGCCGGTCCGGTGTCCCTGATCGGGCTCCTGCTCGTGGCGGGATGCGGGCAGGCCGAGCGGCCCTACAGGCCGGGTGAGGCGCCGGTCCCGGCGACGAGCGAGGTGAAGGCCGCGCCGGCCACCAGCCGGCCGCCCGCCACGATCGACGTGGGCGGGGACCTGAAGGTCCGGGTCGAGTGGCCCGCGAGGAACGACGCGCTGGTGCGGCTCTTCCCTGACTACTACGCCGAGTCGTGGCAGGCGGTCGTGTCCGGCGGCGACCGCTACCTGCGCCACGTCGAGCCCACGCTGGTGGGCGAGGCGGCGGAGTGGGTGCGCGACTTCACCGGCCGGCAGCGGTCGGTCAGCGGCGTCGCGCGGCTCTTCCGCCTGCGCGTGAAGGCGGTCGTGGGCAAGGGCGCCGAGCTCACCGTGTGCGTGGACGAGACGAAGATGCGGGTGATCTCCACCGGCACCGGTGAGGCGGTCACGCCGCAGCCCGCCTCCAGCCGCGCCCCCTATCTCCAGATCGTGCTCGCCCACCGTGGCGACGACGGTGTGTGGCGCATCAGGCAGTTCCGCAACAGCAAGGAAGGGTGCAGCTGATGAAAGGCCTGCTTCCCGTGATCGTCGCCGGCTCGCTCCTGTTCGCGGGCAGTGCCGAGCCTCCTCGTGGTCCGGAGGCGGAGGGTTTCCAGGACGAGACCACGGCCGGGGTCGTCCTGCGGAACTCCAAGATCCGCATCAGCGGCGACGGCGTCAAGGGCGGAAAGAGCGACGGCTACGAGCTCAAGAGCCCCTGCTGGTACGAGCCGGGCCTGGACGCGGAGAAGATGTTCGCGTTCATGTCGGACCCGCGGGCCAACGCCTCCAGGATCCAGGCGGACGAAGAGGGCTTCGCCGCCTTCGTCAAGCGGTTCAAGGACAAGGTGGGGCAGCCGGGGCTGTGGTGGACTCCGGCCTACAACGCGGCCGATCCCAAGGGCGCGGCCTGCTGGGCGGGCCTCGAGCTGTTCGTCTTCGTGCCGCCGAACACCACCCCGCCCAGCGGGATCACGTTCGAGGAGCTCGCCGAGATCGCCAGGGCGGCGCTGACCGTGCCGGAGGGGGCGGTCAAGCTCAACCCCGACGCCAAGAGCTACGTCAACCTGCCCACGTTCGTGTGGCTGGAGGGGATCGGGCAGCCGCGGCGCTCGGTCACGGCCACGCTGCCCGGCGTCATGAGCGCCACCGTGGTGGCCACCCTGGAGGACATCAAGATCGACGCGGGCGCCGGCGCGGACCGGGCCGAGGTGCGCGAGCAGGGGTGCGGGGCGTCCGGCAAGCCGTACGTGAAGGGCGCCGAGTTCACCTGCGGGGTGCGTTATCTGCGCGCCTCCATCGACCGGCCCCGCCAGGTCTACGAGCTGACCGTGACGAGCGTCTGGCCGGTGGAAGTGACCGAGCGGGTGGTGCCGTTCCAGTTCGCGCCCGTCGAGGTGGAGGTCACCCGTGACGTGCCGGTCGGCGAGGTGCAGAGCAACGTCCGGCCCTAGGCGATCACCGCGGCGAGCGGCGCAAGCTCCGGCAGCTCGGCCGCCTCGGCCAGCACGTCCTTGAGCACCGTGTCGTGTGTCGGCCGGGCCGCGGCCAGCAGCTCGCGGCCGGCCGGGGTGACCTCGGTGTAGATGCCCCTGCGGTCGTCCTCGCACAGATAGCGCGACAGCAGCCCGCGGCTCTCCAGCCGGGTCACCAGCCGCGTGGTGGCGCTCTGGCTGAGCACGACCGCGCGGGAGAGCTGCTGCATGCGCATGTGCCAGCCGTCCTGGCGGCCGAGCACGTCGAGCACGGTGTATTCGCTCACGCTCAGGCCGTGCTCCTTCTGCAGCGCCTTCTCCAGCCGGTCCTCGATCTTTCCGTGCAGCGCGGCGAGGGTGCGCCAGCCCTGGGCGCGCGCCTCGACGGCGTCGTCGGCGATCGGCATGTGACACCTCCTCGGCATCGTTGTATGGTCCCTTAGTCGGCGTGTGCAAATAATGTCTACGCTTACTAACGTCGTCTGAGGAGTATTCTATGCCTCTCGCCCTGTTCGCTCTCGCGATCAGTGCCTTCGGTATCGGCACCACCGAGTTCATCATCAACGGGCTGCTTCCCGACCTGGCCACAGACTTCGGCGTGACGATCCCGGCCGCGGGGCTGCTGGTGTCCGGATACGCCCTGGGCGTGGCCGTCGGCGGGCCGCCGCTGACCATGCTCGGCGGTCGCCTGTCCCGCAAGACCATGCTGCTCGCGCTGATGCTGCTGTTCATCGCGGGCAACCTGCTCTCCGCTCTCGCCCCCTCCTACGGCGTGCTCATGGTGGGCCGGTTCCTGGCCGCCTTCTCGCACGGCGCCTACTTCGGCGTCGGCTCCGTGGTCGCCGCGGACCTGGTCGCGCCGCAGAAGCGGGCGAGTGCGATCGCCCTGATGTTCACCGGCCTCACGCTCGCGAACGTCCTCGGCGTGCCGGCCGGCACCTGGATCGGCCAGGCCTTCGGCTGGCGGTCCACGTTCTGGGTCGTGGTGGTGATCGGCGTCGCCGGCCTGGTCGGCGTGCTCGCGCTGGTGCCGAGGCAGCCGCGGCCTCAGGGCGGCGTGCTGCGCGAGCTCGCCACCTTCCGCAGCGGCGGTGTCTGGCTGGCGCTCGCGATGACCGTGTTCGGGTTCGCTCCCGTGTTCGCGATGATCACCTTCATCTCGCCGATCATGACCGGGGTGGGCGGATTCTCGCCGGGGGCGGTGCCGCTCGTCATGGCCGTGTTCGGCGTCGGCCTGGTCGCCGGCAACCTGATCGGCGGCAGGCTCGCCGACCGGGCCGTCATGCCCAGCATCTACGGCTCCGTGGGGCTGCTCACGCTGCTGGCCGTGGTGGTCGCGCTGGTGGCGGGGAACCAGGTCGGGTTCGTGATCGCGATCACCCTGTTCGGCGTGGCGGCCTTCGCCACCGTGCCGCCGCTGCAGACCCGCGTCCTGGACACCGCCGCCGGCGCCCCCACGCTCGCCTCCGCGGCCAACATCGGCGCCTTCAACCTGGGCAACGCGATCGGCTCCTTCGCGGCCGGCCTCACGATCGACGCCGGTCTCGGCTACACCGCCCCGGCCTGGACGGCCGCGGTCCTCGGGCTGATCGGGCTCGCGGTGGCGGGCCTCGCGGGCCTCCAGGCGCGCAGGCCGGTCGCCGCCGCCGCACAGGCGGTCCAGGTGGAACGCGCCGGCGCGGCATGACGGAAGGGCCGGTACGGAAGCCGTACCAGCCCTTTGTCACGAAATATCAGTGCTTACTGGACTCGTGGGCGAGCAGCCACTCCTTCACCGGGACGCCGTAGTAGTAGCCGCCGAAGCCGCCCGTGGTCGGCAGCACCCGGTGGCAGGGCACGAACGGCGCGATCAGGTTCTGGGCGCAGGCCGACCCCGCCACACGTGCCGCGGTCCGCGGCAGGCCCGCCCGCACGGCCAGCTCCGCGTACGACACCGTGGTGCCCGGCTTGACCTCGCGCAGGACCTCGTGGAGGCGCCTGCGGGTGGGCGAGCCCGGCTGCTCGACGGGGATGGCGTCCAGCGCTTCGAGGTCGCCGTCGAAGTAGTCGCGCACCGCCTGGGCGACCGGCCCGAGGTCGTCGACGCCGTCCAGGCCCTCGGCCTGCAGCGCGGGCGTGAGCCGCGCGAACATCTCCTTGGGGTCGGCGGTGAAGCCGGCGGCGACGAGCACCCCGTCGCGCACCAGCACGGACAGCACGCCGATCGGGGTGGGCAGGATCTGGGCGTTGATCATGAGTGACTCCAGAGGTGAAGGGCGGCGTAGGCCCGCCAGGGGCGCCACCGCTCGAGGTGTTCCTTCGGGATGTCCAGGGCGGCCATGCGCCGGTCGAGCACCAGGTCCCCGGTGGGCCAGGCGTCGGGGTCGCGCAGCGCGCGCAGGGCGATGTAGCTGGCGGTCCACGGCCCGATGCCGGGGATCGAGAGGAGCTCCTTGACCGCCTCGGCGGGCTCCTGGGCGCCGTCCAGGTCGATCAGGCCGCCGTCGACGCGGACGGCCAGCTCCTTGAGCGTGTCGATCCGCCGGTTCGTCAGCCCGAGCCCGGCGAGATCGGCCGCGAGCAGCTCGGCGGGGGTGGGGAAGAGGTGACCTTCGGCGGTCGTGGGACGTCCGGCTCGCGCGACCATCCGGCCGAGCAGGGTGCGCGCGCCCGCGACGGAGATCTGCTGCCCCACCACCGCCCGCACCGCGAGCTCGAACCCGTCGAACGTCCCCGGCACCCGCAGGCCGGGCCGGGCCGCGACGAGCGGGGCGAGGGAGGTCTGGGCCAGCGCCTCGGCGATGGCGGCCGGGTCGGCGTCGAGGTCCAGCAGCCGGCGGCAGCGCGCGACGATGCGGGCGAGCTGCCGGGTGTCGTCCACGGACACGTCGAGTGCCAGGTGCCCGCGCTGCGGGGTGAGGGTGATCGTCCCGCCGGGGACGGCACGGCTGTAGGAGGTCGCGTCCGCCACCTCCAGCCCGGGGATGGCGCGGGAGGCGAGGAAGCCGAAAACGCCTTCGACGTCGTACGGCTCCCGCGCGTGCAGGCGCAGCCGGAGCGTGGCCGGCGCGGCGGTGAGGACCGGCTCGCCGGCCGTGGAGCCGTCGCCGCCGGTGACCTCCCTGGCGGGGCCGGCGACGGCGCGGGAGGCGGGGCCCCCGGCCGTGGCGCGCAGCTCGCTCGGCGTGAAGCCGTACGTCTCCCGCATGGTCGCGTTGAACTGCCTGACGCTGCCGAAGCCCGCCGCGAACGCCACGTCGGTCACCGGCAGCGCCGTCTCCGTCAGCAGTTGCTTGGCCAGCAGCAGCCGCTTGGTCCTGGCGACGGCCAGCGGCCCGGCGCCGAGCTCGGCGACGAACAGCCGGTGCAGGTGGCGTTCGGTGATGTGCAGCCGCCTGGCCAGGCCCGCCACGCCGTCCTCGTCGGCGGCGCCGTCGTCGATCAGGCGCAGCGCGCGGCCGACGAGGTCGCCGCGGAGATCCCACCCCGGATCGCCGGGGGAGAGCTCGGGGCGGCAGCGCTTGCACGGCCGGAACCCCGCGGCCTCGGCCGAGGCGGCGTGCCGGTAGAAGCGCACGTTGCGCGAGGCGGGCGTGCGCGCCGGGCAGATGGGACGGCAGTAGATCCGGGTCGTCGTCACCGCCGTGTAGAACCGCCCGTCGAACCGGGCGTCCCTGGCCGAGACGGCCCGGTAGCAGGAGTCGAAGTCGAGCTCTGTTGGTGACATGCCTCCGAGACTAGGCGCTGGCCGCGGGCCCCGGCTGGCGGGAATCGGACCTCACCGTGAAATCGCAGGTCAGCAGGCAGGAGGGGGTGACTGGCGGGAATCGGACCAGGCGTTCCGGCCTCTTCGGCGGCCTTGGGAGGAGAAGCGCTCGATCGGCGTCGCGCTCCCGGTGCCCTGGAGTGGCATGCCTCGGCCGCCGGCTACGGCGTCCCCGCGAAAAGCCGGCGGCGACGCCGCTTACCTGTCCATCAAGGGCCTGCGCGACCTCGCCTACGGCATTCTCGGCCTGGCCCTGCTCGCCTTCGCGGGCGGCACCGCCGCGGGGTGGTTCATGCTGGTCGTCGCCCTGGTGCCGCTCGGCGACACCGTCATCGTGCTGCGGCACGGCGGCACGAAGGCGGTCGCCTTCGGCATCCACTTCGCCACGGCCGTGGTCGTGCTCATCGACGCGGCCCTGCTTCTCATGACCTGACGGCACCATGCAGGCCGGCCTCCGCGGCGCGCGCCGTTCCGGGCGAGATGTCCTCTGTACGCCCGGACGGCGCTCCCGGCGGGTCACTTGGACGAGACGCCGACTCCCAGGTCGAACTCGCGGTAGACGCGGGCCCAGAAGCCGTCGCGCAGCCACACCCGTGCCTCCGGGTAGGGGCGCAGCGAGTGTCCCAGCTCCTTCTCCGCCTCGATCAGCAGCTCGGTGTCGATCACCGTCGGCAGGATCGGCCCCGGCAGCAGGTCGCGGATGTTGTCGCGGCCACGCGTCAGGATCCACTTCTGCGCCACGTGCTCGCCCACGTCCTCCACGCGTGGCCGGCTCGGGCCGAGCTTGGCCACCTGGCCGGGCTTGACGTGCGGCTTGACCGGGGCGCGGCCGGCGAACACCTGCGCCGGGGACGGCGCGACGGCCGGCGGGGCCACCGGGACGGGCTGGGGAGCGCGGCTGAAAAAGGACCTCAGGAAATCAGCGCTGATCACTTCAACGGTGTCGGACTCCCAGACCAGTCGTTCGGCCTGGTTGGTGCCGTATGGCGGCTCGACACCCCACAGGTGGATGCGCACCCCGTAGGCCTGCGCCGCCTCCACCGCCGGAACCATGTCCTCATCACCGGCGAGCAGGATCGTGTCCGTTACGGCATGGTGCCTCGCCAGCGCCTCCAGATCGCTCCTGATCTGCGCGTCCACGCCTTTCTGCTGGCCGCGGGCGTTCAGGTTGCCAAGCCGGACCTTGACCCAGGGAAGCTGGGCGATGACCCGCTGATCGACGGTGGGCACACGGTCACGGGCTGCGTCATACCAATAGATCCGCAGCAGCTCTCCAGATATACGTTCCTCTGCATGTTTCTGTAGACTCTGGATGAGCTCATCGGCGGCCACACGATATTCCTTGCGTTCCTTGGCACCGAGTAGCACTTCACCTGCGGCAGCGTAGAGATAACCGACATCCACAAGGATGGCGTACTTCGCTGCCACAGGATGCGGCATGAGGTCTGGGATGGCCATGATGTCCTCCAGGCCGCGGCGTTAGTTGATCGGCCGACTATATACGCCTACTTTCTCTAGATAGTCCCAACTCCCGGGGAACTTGACACCCGATTCCCGGGATCTATCTAGGGTTGGGCGCTCATCCGCCAAGCCGACTTCCCTGGAGCGAGTGTCTTACGCATGCTTCTAGCCGGGTTTCGCCATGTTCGGCTGCGGGGAGCGGGTGACGGCGGCTCGGCCTGCCGGGCGGCGAGGACGGCGACCAGGGCGGCGATCTCTTCCGGGGTCGCGTCGCCGCGGACGATGCGCAGGTGATCGCTCATAGCGGGATGTTCCCATGCTTCTTCGGCGGCAGGGAGGCGCGCTTGTTGCGCAGAGCCCCCAGCGCTCTGACGACCTGGGCCCGGGTCTCGGACGGGCGGATCACCGCGTCCACGTAGCCGCGCTCGGCCGCGATGTACGGATTGGCCAGCGTGTCCTCGTACTCGGTCACCAGCCTGGCCCGCTCCGAGTCGGGCTCGGCTGAGGCGGCAAGCTCGCGCCTGTAGAGGATGTTGACGGCGCCCTGCGCGCCCATGACCGCGATCTGCGCGGTGGGCCAGGCCAGGTTGACGTCCGCGCCCAGGTGCTTGGAGCCCATGACGTCGTAGGCCCCGCCGTACGCCTTACGCGTGATCACCGTGACAAGCGGCACGGTGGCCTCCGCGTAGGCGTAGAGGAGCTTGGCGCCGCGGCGGATGATTCCGTTCCATTCCTGATCCGTTCCTGGGAGGAATCCTGGCACATCAACAAAAGTCAGGATCGGGATATTGAAAGCATCACATGTTCGAATAAAACGAGCGGCCTTCTCGGATGCGTCGATATCCAGGCATCCGGCGAAATGCATGGGCTGGTTGGCCACCACGCCCACCGGTCGCCCGTCGACGCGCCCGTACCCGACCACGATGTTCGGCGCGAACAGCGCGTGGACCTCCAGGAACTCGCCCTCGTCCAGCACGTGCTCGATGACCCGGTGCATGTCGTACGGCTGGTTGGCCGAGTCCGGGATCACCTCGTCCAGCTCGGGGGCGGGCTCCAGGTCCTCGGCCGCCCCGAACTCCGGGGCGTCGTCCAGGTTGTTGGAAGGCAGGTAGGACAGCAGCGCCTTGACGTATTCGAGGGCGTCGTCCTCGTCCGAGGCCTGGTAGTGGGCCACGCCCGACTTGGTGTTGTGCGTGTGGGCGCCGCCGAGCTGCTCGAACGTCACCTCCTCGCCGGTGACCGTCTTGATCACGTCCGGGCCGGTGATGAACATCTGCGACGTCTGGTCCACCATGACGACGAAGTCGGTCAGCGCGGGGGAGTAGACGTGCCCGCCGGCCGCCGCGCCCATGATGAGCGAGATCTGCGGGATGACGCCGGAGGCGTGCACGTTGCGCTTGAAGATCTCGGCGTACAGCCCGAGCGCGACCACACCCTCCTGGATGCGCGCGCCGCCGCCCTCGTTGATGCCGATGATCGGGCAGCCGGTCTTGAGCGCCAGGTCCAGCACCTTGACGATCTTCTCGCCGTACACCTCGCCGAGCGAGCCGCCGAACACGGTGACGTCCTGCGAGAACACGCACACCTGCCGCCCGTCGACGGTGCCGTGGCCGGTGATCACGCCGTCGCCGTACGGCCGCCGGTTCTCCAGGCCGAACATGGTCGAGCGGTGCCTGGCGAACTCGTCGAACTCCACGAACGAGCCCTCGTCCAGCAGCGCGAGCACCCGCTCGCGAGCCGTCATCTTGCCCTTGGCGTGCTGCTTCTCCACCGCGGCCGCCGACCCGGCGTGGGCGGCCTCGTCGAGCCGCCGCTCCAGATCGGCGATCTTTCCTGCGGTGGTATGAATGTCCGGCAAGTCCGGCATCGGGTCAGCAGCACTCATGCGCGCAAGGGTAAACCCTGCTCGTACAGTGGTTCCATGACGGATGCGGTTCGCACCACCGCCCTATTCAAACGATACGGAGCACAGGTCGCGGTCGCGGGCGTCGACCTCGTCGTTCCGGCAGGAAGCTTCGCCGGTCTCGTCGGGCCCAACGGAGCCGGCAAGACGACCACGCTCAGCATGATCACCGGCCTCCTCCGCCCCGACGGCGGCCAGGCCGAGATCGACGGCCTGCACGTTTGGCGCGACACCCTTGAAGTGAAGGCGCGCATCGGTGTGCTGCCCGAAGGGCTGCGCCTGTTCGAGCGGCTGTCCGGCCGCGAGCTGCTGCTCTACAACGGCAGGCTGCGCGGCATCCCCAAGGCCGAGGTCGAGCGGCGCGCCGCCGACCTGCTGCAGGTGATGGACCTGGCCGAGGCCGCCGACAAGCTCGTCGTCGACTACTCCACCGGCATGCGCAAGAAGATCGGCCTGGCCGCGGCACTGCTGCACAACCCGTCGGTGCTCTTCCTCGACGAACCGTTCGAAGGCGTCGACCCCGTCAGCGCCGAGACGCTCACCGAGGTGCTGCGACGCTTCACCGCCTCCGGCTCCACCGTGATCTTCTCCAGCCATGTCATGGACCTCGTCGAGCGGCTGTGCGACTGGGTGTCGGTGATGAGCCGCGGGCACATCGTGGCCCAGGGGCCGCTGGCCGAGGTCCGCGCCGGGCGCAGCCTCAACCAGGCCTTCCTGGAGCTCGTCGGCCGCTCACCCGACCAGGGGGAGGCCGGCCTGACCTGGCTGGGATCCAGGGACGAGCGATGAGCACGGTCGCGCTCTTCGCCGGACTCAAGATCCGCCTGCTGGCCGGCAACCTCCGCGGCGACCTGGCCCGCAAGCTCGGCTTCGGCTTCACGCTGGCCATGGCCGTGCTGACGGCCCTGCTCGGCTTCTTCCTCATGAGCCTGGTCCGGCTGGCGCCCCCCGAGGTCGCGGCCGACATCGTCATCGTCGTGTTCACCGTCCTGCTCGTGAGCTGGATGATCGTGCCGCTGCTCGCCTTCGGCCTGGACGACACGCTCGACCCGTCGCGGCTGTCGCTGTTCCCACTGCCGACCGGCCGGCTCGCGGTCGGCATGTTCACCGCCTCCGCCACCGGCGTGTGGCCGCTGGTGACCCTGATCGTCACCGTCGGCGCGCTCACCGGGCTCGCCTCCGGCGCGGGCGGCATCCTGCTCGGGATCCCCGCGGTGCTCCTGCAGTTCGCGCTCTGCCTGGTCGCCTCCAGGCTCGTCACCACCTCGCTGTCCAGCGCGCTGCGCACCAGGCGCGGCCGCGACGTGCTGGCCGTCGCGGCGATCGGCGCCGTGCTCGTCTTCCAGCTCCCCAACCTGCTGGTGAACAGCAACCTCGGCGACCCCCTGGCGCTGCTGCACGGCGCCGCGAGCGTGCTGCGCTGGACCCCGTCCGGCCTGGCCGCGCACGCCATCGCCGACGGCGGGATCACCGGCCTGGCCGAGCTCGCCATCGTGGCGCTCGTCGTGGTCGCCGCCGCCTGGCTGTGGATCAAGGCGCTGGGCCGGGCCCTGGTCACGCCCGACGTCTCCAACCAGGCGGCCTCCGTACGCAAGGAGAGCGGCCTGGTCGACCGCTTCCTGCCTGACGGACCGCTGGCGGCCGTGGTGACCAAGGAGCTCAAGTACATCCGGCGCGAGCCCCGTTACCGGGTCGTCTGGTTCAGCGCGGTCGTCGTCACCGCGGTGCTGGCCTTCTCGATCGGCAACCAGAGCGACGGCCCGGCGGGCCCCGGGCTGCCGATCGTCCTCACCGGGACGGGCGGGCTGATGATCGCCATCCAGCTCGGCAACGCGTTCGGCATCGACGGCCGCTCCCTGTGGATGAACGCCGTGGCCATCGGCTCCGAACGCGGCCTCAGCATCGACCTGGCCGGCCGCCACCTCGCCAACGCGCTGGTAGCCGCCCCGCTGCTGCTGGCGATCGCCATCGGCGCGGGGCTGTTCACCGGCAACCCGGGGGCGATCGCCTGGGCCCTGTTCGCCGGCCTCGGCGCGCTCGGCGTCGGCTTCGGCGTCGGCTCGGTGACCAGCGTGGTCATCCCGTACACCGTGCCGGAGCGGCTCAACGCCTTCACCGGCGCCGCCCCCGGCCAGGGCGGCCAGGCGCTCGCCTCCTCCATGGCGGCGCTGGCCGGCATCACGCTGCTGTCGGTGCCGTTCGTGATCGCCATCGCCTTCGGCGCCCTGTGGGTGTGCGCGCTCGCGCCCTTCTACGGCCTGCTCGCCGAGGTGCTCGGCCGCAGGCTCGGCTCGAAGATCGGCTACGCCCGGATGCCTGAGCTGCTGGCGGCGGTCTCGAAGCCCACCTGAGCATTGGTCTAGTCCAATAACTGAGACCGGTCTGCGGCTGTCATGACCGACTCTGTACCCTTCGAAGCATGATTGACCAGGGGCTTGAGCATCGCAGCACTGCCGTGACCGAGATGCCGGACGAGCTGCGCCGCGACGTGCGGTTGCTCGGCAAGCTGCTCGGGCAGGTCATCGCCGAGCAGGGTGGCGCTGACCTGCTCGCAGACGTCGAACGCCTACGCAAGGCGGTCATCGCCGCCCGCAGAGGAGAGGTGTCGGGCGACGAGATCGCCGCGATGGCGGCCGGATGGGAAATCGACCGGGCCGTCCAGATCGCCCGTGCCTTCACCTGCTACTTCCACCTGGCCAACCTGGCGGAGGAGCACTACCGCATCCGCATCCTGCGCGAACGCGACACCGGCGACCAGGTGCAGCGCGAGTCGCTCGCCGAGGCGGTCCACGACCTCGGCCGCGAGCGGGTCGCCGAGCTGGTCGAGGACCTGGAGCTGCAGCCCGTCCTGACCGCGCACCCGACCGAGGCCCGCAGGCGCGCCGTCGTCACCGCCATCCAGCGCATCAGCGGCCGGCTCACCGACTACAACACGCCCGGCCGCGGCGCTTCCGAGCGCGCCGAGGACGAACGCCGCCTGCTGGAGGAGATCGACCTCCTGTGGCGCACGGCGCAGCTCCGCAACACCAAGCTCGACCCGCGCGACGAGGTGCGCACCGCCATGGCCGCCTTCGACGAGACGCTGTTCCGGATGGTGCCGCAGGTCTACCGCTCGCTCGACGCCGCGCTCGGCGACGACACCGGCACCCGGCCCCCGCTGGCCAAGCCGTTCATCCGCTACGGGAGCTGGATCGGCGGCGACCGCGACGGCAACCCCAACGTCACCTCCAAGGTCACCCGCGACACCATCCAGATCCAGTCCGAGCACGTGCTCACCGCCCTGGAGGCGGCCTGCTCGCGCATCGCCCGCACGCTGACCGCCTCCGCCCAGTTCGCCCAGGCTTCGCCGGAGCTGCGCGCCGCGCTGGACGCCGCCGTCGACGCCCAGCCCGAGATCGTCTCCGAGCTCGCCACCCGCTCGCCGAACGAGCCGCACCGGCAGTGGATGCTGTTCGTGGCCACCCGCATCGCCGCCACCCACCGCCGCGACCTCGACCTGGCCTACCGCGCCCCCGCGGAGTTGCTCGCCGACCTGCGCCTGGCCCAGGACTCCCTGGCCGAGCACGCCGTACGGCAGGCGTACGGAGAGCTGCAGCACCTCATCTGGCAGGTGGAGACGTTCGGCTTCCACCTGGCGGAGCTGGAGGTGCGTCAGCACTCCCAGGTGCACGCGGCTGCCCTGGAGGAGCTGCGAGCCGGCGGCGCGCTCTCCGAGCGCACCGAGGAGGTCCTGGCCACGATCCGGGTCATCGCCTGGATCCAGGAGCGGTTCGGCGTCACCGCCTGCTCCCGCTACGTCGTCTCCTTCACCCGCTCCGCCGACGACATCGCCGCCGTCCACGAGCTCGCCGGGCACGCCCTCGGCAACCGCAGCGCGGTCCTGGACGTGGTGCCGCTCTTCGAG
Source organism: Nonomuraea sp. LPB2021202275-12-8 (assembly GCF_037044575.1). Lineage (NCBI taxonomy): Bacteria > Bacillati > Actinomycetota > Actinomycetes > Streptosporangiales > Streptosporangiaceae > Nonomuraea > Nonomuraea sp. LPB2021202275-12-8. The sequence goes on from NZ_JBAHWD010000007.1 coordinate 165,160, forward strand.
TCCGGCGAGGACCTGGCCAACTCCCCGCGCGTGCTCGCGGGCATGCTGGAGATCCCGCAGGTCCAGGAGCGCCTCGCGGCCACCGGCAGGCGCCTGGAGATCATGCTCGGCTATTCCGACTCGGCCAAGGAACTCGGCCCGGCGGCCGCCACCCTGCGCCTGTACGAGGCCCAGGAGCAGCTCACCGCCTGGGCCGCCGAGCACGACGTGAGGCTGCGCATGTTCCACGGCCGCGGCGGCGCGCTCGGCCGGGGCGGCGGCCCCGCCAACCGCGCCGTGCTGGCCCAGGCCCCCGGCTCGGTGGCAGGTCGCTTCAAGGTCACGGAGCAGGGCGAGGTCATCTTCGCCCGCTACGGCCACATCGCGATCGCCCGCCGCCACATGGAGCAGGTCGCCAACGCCGTCCTCATAGCCTCCTCGCCCACAGTCGGCTCCCGCACCGCCGCTGCCGCCGACCGCTTCCGCCCCATCGCCGAGGAGGTCGCCCGCGCCTCCGAGCAGGCCTACCGCGCCCTGACGGAGGCCCCCGGCTTCCCCGAATGGTTCGCCCTGGTCAGCCCCCTGGAGGAGATCGGCTCGCTGCGACTCGGCTCCCGCCCCGCCCGCCGCGGCCTCGGCGCCCCGCGCTCCCTCGACGACCTGCGCGCCATCCCCTGGGTCTTCGCCTGGGCCCAGACCCGCGTCAACCTCCCCGGCTGGTACGGCCTGGGCACCGGCCTCGCCTCGGCCGCCTCCCTGGAGGAGCTCCAGGCGGCCTACGCCGAATGGCCGCTGTTCAACGCCCTGCTGGACAACGCCGAGATGTCGCTGGCCAAGACCGACCGCTCGATCGCCGAGCGCTACCTGGCACTCGGCGGCAGGCAGGACTTCGCCGACCAGGTCCTGGCCGAGTACGACCGCACCCGGACGCTCGTCCTGCGGGTGACGGGGCACCGGCGCCTCCTGGAGAACCGCAAGGTCCTCTCCCGCGCCGTCCAGCTCCGCGACCCGTACGTGGACGCCCTGTCCCACCTGCAGTTGCGGGCGCTGACGGCGCTCCGCACGGGAGAGCCGTCGGAGCGGGAGCGCGAGAGGCTGTCGACGCTGCTACTTCTGTCGGTCAACGGGGTGGCCGCCGGGCTGCAGAACACCGGCTGACAGGACGCCCCGGACGATCAGGAACTGGGCGGCGATGTAGGTCGTCATCAGCACGGTGCCGCGGCCGCTGAAGTCCGTCCCCGTCACGCCGAGCCCCACCAGGAGGTCGGAGAACGCGAACAGCCCGCCGCCGATCCCGGCGACCGGGTTGACCCCGCTCGCGAAGGCCGCCATCGTCACCAGGGCCAGGCCGTACAGGAGCACCGGCACCGCCAGCCCGCCCAGCGGCCCCCACAGCATCACCCCGGCGACCACCCACACCAGCAGGTACCCGGCCGCGCCCCAGCGCAGCCGGGCGCCTGCCCGGACGAAGACGACGATGTAGCAGATCTGCATGACCAGGAAAGACGTCATCCCGATGACGAAGGCGACCTGACCCTCCACGAGCAGTGCGACATCCCCGGCCGCGGCGAACACCAGCCCGGCGGCCAGCAGCCGGTGCCGGGGCACTGTCCGCAGCACGTACGCGGCCAGCACCGGGCAGAGCAGCGGCTTGGTCGCCCACTCCAGTGCCTCGACGCCCAGCGTCACGGAGATCAGGTTGGCCACGGCGAGTACGCCGAACAGAATGAGCATTTCCGACACTCCGCCAGATCGGCCGGTGCCGGCACGGGGCCACCGGGTTCGCCATCACCTTAACGTGAGCCTCGCTCACCTGGCCGACGGGAAGGTCCGGCCACGAGAGGTGACCGGACCTTCGGCACGCGCTCCCTAGCCGAGGCTGTCGAAGAAGGCCCGGACGTCAGAGGTGAGGGCGTCCGTCGCGGTGTGGGCCGTGTAGTGGCCGCGGGCCGGAGCCGGCAGCGTCTTCCAGGAGACGATGTTGGCGTGGTCGCGGTTCGCGAACGGCCGGATGGACTTGAAGTCGCCGTCTCCCATCGCCAGGCCGATCGGCACGGTGGTGGGCTCCGTGGGCTGCTCGGCCCGCGTGTTCTCCCAGTAGAGGCGCAGCGCGGAGCCGGCCGTGCCGGTGAACCAGTAGATGGCCGCGTTGGTCAGGACGAAGTCGTCGTCCAGGTCCTCGTCGAGGAGCTGGGCCAGCCAGCCGACCAGCCCGGCGGGGGAGTCGGCGATGGCGTGGGCGAGGGTCTGCGGCTGCTGCGAGTGCAGCACGTTGAAGGCGCCCTTCTCCTTCCAGAACCAGTCGAGCACGGCCAGGCCCGCCTGGTCCTCCTCGGTCAGACCGGCGAACTCGGCGGGGTCGCCCGACGGGAAGGAGAAGATCTGGGTGACGTGCACGCCGACGACGTGGTCGGGGTCGATCCGGCCGATCTCGGGGGAGATCATCGAGCCGGCGTCGTTGCCGACGGCGCCGTAGCGCTCGTAGCCGAGGCGGGACATCAGCTCGGCCCATGCGCGGGCGATGCGCTGGTTGTTCCAGCCGAGCTCCTTGGTCGGGCCGGAGAAGCCGTAGCCGGGCAGCGACGGGATGACCAGGTGGAAGTGGCGCGACAGGGGCTCGACGGCGTCGAAGTACTCGGCGATCGAGCCGGGCCAGCCGTGGGTCAGGATGAGGGGCAGCGCGTCGGGGTTCTCGGAGCGGACGTGCAGGAAGTGGATGTCCTGGCCGTCGATCTCGGTGGTGAACTGGGGAAACCCGTTGATCCGGGCTTCGACCGCGCGCCAGTCGAAGCCGTCGCGCCAGTGGGTGATCAGGCGCTTGACGCGCTCGACGGAGACGCCCTGGTCGGCGCCGGGGATCTCGTCGGTGAAGCGGGTCAGGGCCAGGCGGGCCTGAAGGTCGTCGAGGTCGGCCTGGGAGATCTCGACGCGGAAGGGGCGGATCGCGGTGCTCATGGATGCTCCCGGAGGTAGAGCGGAACAACTTGTTCTGTTCCAACTGTAGCAGAACGGAACGCTTCATTCCACTCCAATGCGATACTGGCCCGCATAGATGTTGCAGCGTTCGTCGCGCAGGAACCCCACCAGGGCCATCCCGAACTCCCTGGCCAGCTCCACGGCCAGGGAGGAGGGAGCCGAGACCGCGCACACCGCCGGGACGCCGGCCGTCAGCGCCTTCTGCATGATCTCGTAGCTGGCCCTGCCGCTGACCATGAGAACGTGGCCGGACATAGGAGCGCTCGCCCGAGCGCAGCTCGACCGGAACGCCGTCGGGCGGGCCGAGCCGGTCCGCGTCGTACTCGCTCATCAGCTCAGCTTCGCGCATCGCCCCGTCGAAGCCGTCGAGGCGCTCGCGGACCATGCAGTTGAACTGCTTGCCGCGCCGGGAAGGGGCCGGTGACGTGCGCGAAGATGGAGGGATGACGCGATACTCCGACCTGGACCGTCCGCCCCTGTCCGAGGCGGCCCTCAACCGCGCCCTCGTGCGGCCGGGCTCGCTGTGGACCGGCGTCACCGTTGTGGACAGCACCGGCTCGACCAACGCCGACCTCGCCCTCGACGCGCGCGGCGGCGCCGGGGAGGGCGCGGTGCTGGTGGCCGAGGAGCAGCTCGCCGGCCGCGGTCGGCTGGGCCGCACCTGGACCGCCCCGCCGCGCGCAGGGTTGACGTTCTCCGTCCTGCTCAGGCCGTCCGTGCCGGTGGCCGCGTATGGCTGGCTGCCGCTGCTGTTCGGCGTGGCCGCGGCCTCGGCGGTGCGCAGGCTGGCCGAGGTGGACGTGCGCCTCAAGTGGCCGAACGACCTGCTCGTCGGCGAGCGCAAGCTGGCCGGCGTCCTCGCTGAGCAGGCCGAGGGCGCCGTGGTCGTCGGCATGGGCCTGAACGTGCTGCTGAAGCCGGGCGAGCTCCCCGTCGAGACGGCGACCTCGCTGGCCATCGAGCAGGCGGCGTGCCTGGACCGCGATCCGCTGCTCAGGGCGGTGCTCAGAGAGGTCGAAACGCACTACCGCGAGTGGGCCGACGCGGGCGGCGACGCCGATGCCTGCGGGCTACGTGCCGCCTACCTGGCCGCCTCCGCCACGGTCGGCCGCCAGGTCAGGGTGGAGCTGCCGGGCGGCGCCGTGCTCGCCGGCACGGCCACCGGCATCGACCGGGCCGGCCACCTCCAGGTGGCGGCGGGCGGCGAGACCTTGGCGCTGAGCGCGGGCGACGTCGTGCACGTTCGGCCAACGGCGTAGCCCCGGAAGGGGCGAGGGTGGCACCATTTGCGCATGACCATTCCCGACCACCATCTGACGCAGGGCGAGCGGCGGGTGCGGTCCTTCCACCCCCACTGGAAGCGGCTCATCGTCCCGTTCCTCGCACTCGTCCTCATCGCCGCGGGCACCGGCGCGGCGATCTACTTCATACCGGGCGAGTGGGAATACTCCTCCTATGCCAGGATCGCGGTCGGCGTCATCGGGGTGCTCCTGTTGACGGTCTGGTCGTTCGTCCCCTACCTGCAGTGGAAGAACACGGGTTACGTGCTCACCACCCACCGCTTCACGATCAGCACCGGCGTGCTCAACAAGTCGACGGACGAGATCCCGATGACCAAGGTCAACACGGTGAGTTCCGACCAGACGTTCGCCGAGCGCATGCTCGGCTGCGGCACGCTGGTCGTGGAGTCGGCCGGCGACAGGGGCCGGATCGTGCTGCGTGACATCCCGAAGATCCAGGACGTCCGCATGGACCTGTTCCGTCTGGTCGAGGACGCCTCCGACGGCGAGCTCGACGGTCGGTAACCTGCTGGGCGTGGCGGAGCGCAGGCCGACGGCCGAGGAGATCGAGCAGCTGCTGTCCGGCATGCCCGCCCGCTACGCCAGGCACGAGGTCTCGGCCCGGGCCGGGGTCTCCCGCGAGCTGGCCGAGCGGATCTGGCGGGCGCTCGGCTTCGCCACGCTGGCCGACGACGCCGTGGCCTTCTCCGACGCCGACGTGGACGCGCTGGTCCGGGTGCGCAAGATGCTCGACAGCGAGCTGCTCGACGAGGAGACCGTCATCCGGATGGCCCGCGCGCTCGGCCAGACCACGTCCAGGCTGGCCCAGTGGCAGGCCGAGATCGTGATCGGCAGGATGCTCCCGCAGGGCGACGAGCCGACGGCCGAGGACCTCGGCAGGGTGCTGCGCACCGCCCAGAAGCTGCTGCCCGACTTCGAGCGGTTGCTCATCCACGTCTGGCGGGCCCAGCTCGGCGCCGCCGGCACCCGGTTGCTGGCGATCGCGGACCTGAACGACGAGCTCGTGCCGAGCCGCGTGTCGCTGGCGGTGGGCTTCGCTGATCTGGTGTCGTTCACCCGGCGCTCCCGCGAGCTCGACGAGCGGGAGCTGGCCGCGCTGGTGGAGGGGTTCGAGGCGCGCGCCTCCGACGTGGTCGCCGTCCACGGCGCCCGGCTGGTCAAGACCCTCGGCGACGAGGTGCTGTTCACCGCGCCCACCCCGGCCCGGGCGGCGGCGATCGCGCTCGACCTGGTCGAGGCGGAGGAGCTGCGCATCGGCCTGGCCTACGGTCCGGTGCTGCCCGTGATGGGCGACGTCTTCGGCCCCACCGTCAATCTGGCCGCCAGGCTCACCGCCATCGCCAAGCCCGGCACGATCGTCGTCGACGCCGCGCTGGCCGAGGGGCTGGCCGGCGAGCGCGGTTTCGTCACCCACAAGCTCAGGCGCAGGCCGGCCAGAGGCCTCGGCGTGGTGCAGCCCTATGTCTTGCGGAGATCATCCCTCTGACACAAGATGGCTGCCATGCCGTACGAAGTGCAGGGCGTGATCGCCCGGGGCAAGGGCCAGGAAGTTTCCATCGAGACGGTGATCGTGCCTGATCCGGGTCCCGGCGAGGCGGTGGTGAACGTGCAGGCCTGCGGGGTCTGCCACACCGACCTGCACTACCGGGAGGGCGGCATCAACGACGAGTTCCCGTTCCTGCTGGGGCACGAGGCCGCGGGCGTGGTCGAGGCGGTCGGCGAGGGCGTCACCGGGCTGGAGCCGGGTGACTTCGTCATCCTCAACTGGCGGGCGGTGTGCGGTCAGTGCCGTGCCTGCCTGCGCGGCAGGCCGTGGTACTGCTTCGCCACCCACAACGCCACCCAGAAGATGACGCTGGCCGACGGCACCGAGCTCTCACCCGCGCTGGGCATCGGCGCGTTCCTGGAGAAGACGCTGGTCGCCGCCGGGCAGTGCACCAAGGTGTCGGCCGAGGCGCCCGCGTCGGTCGCCGGGCTGCTGGGCTGCGGTGTGATGGCCGGGATCGGCGCCGCCATCAACACCGGAGGCGTCACCCGCGGCGACTCGGTCGCGGTGATCGGGTGCGGCGGGGTCGGTGACGCGGCGGTCCTCGGCGCGTCACTCGCCGGGGCAGCCAAGATCATCGCGGTGGACGTGGACGACCGCAAGCTGGAGTGGGCGCGCGGCTTCGGCGCCACCGACACCGTCAACTCCAGCACCGGCGACCCGGTCGAGGCGATCCGCGACCTCACCGGCGGCTTCGGCGCCGACGTGGTGATCGAGGCCGTGGGCCGCCCGGAGACCTACAAGCAGGCCTTCTACGCCCGCGACCTGGCCGGCACCGTCGTCCTCGTCGGCGTGCCGACGCCGGAGATGCGGCTGGAGCTGCCGCTGCTCGACGTGTTCGGCCGCGGCGGGTCGCTCAAGTCGTCGTGGTACGGCGACTGCCTGCCCAGCCGCGACTTCCCGATGCTCATCGACCTGTTCCTGCAGCACCGGCTGCCGCTGGACAGGTTCGTGTCGGAGACGATCGCGCTCGACGAGGTCGAGGAAGCGTTCGCCAAGATGCGGCGCGGTGACGTGCTGCGCTCGGTGGTGATCCTCTAGATGCTCGACAGGGTCATCACCTCGGGAACGTTCTCGCTCGACGGTGGCACGTGGGACGTCGACAACAACGTCTGGCTGGTGGGCGGCGCCCGTGAGGTGATCGTCATCGACGCCGCGCACGACGCGCGGGCCATCGCCCAGCGGGTGGGCGAGCGCGACGTCAAGGCCATCGTCTGCACGCACGCGCACAACGACCACATCAACGCGGCGGCCGAGCTCGCCGAGCTGACCGGCGCGCCGATCCGGCTGCACCCCGCCGACGAGGTCCTCTGGTCGCAGGTGTACGGGGACTCGGTGCCGTACGTTCCCCTGGCCGACGGCGAGAAGATCGAGGCCGGCGGGATCTCGCTGGAGGTGCTGCACACCCCGGGCCACTCGCCCGGGGCGGTCTGCCTGTACGCGCCGGACGTGTGCGTGCTGTTCAGCGGCGACACGCTGTTCAAAGGCGGGCCGGGGGCGACCGGGCGCTCCTACTCGTCGTTCCCCACGATCGTCGATTCGATCAGGGACAAACTGCTGACGCTGCCTCCCGAGACGGTCGTGCACACCGGGCACGGCGACTCGACGTCGATCGGGACCGAGGCGCCGCATCTGGAGGAGTGGATCGCCCGAGGTCACTGAACCCTCGCGGGGTCGTCAGCCACTGTGGCCCACCTAACATAGGCAAGCCTTACTTAAGTGAGCTATCTTAGGTGTGCCTAACCAAAGATGGCTCACTTCCCTTGAGAGGCTCGCCCCAGATGTACGTGTGCGTTTGCCGCGCAGTGACCGAGAACGAGGTTCACGACTGCATCGCAAGCGGCGCCCGAAGCGCGAAGCAAGTTCGCGACACCACGGGTGCTGGAGGGGACTGCGCTTCTTGTGTGCGGAAGATTTGTGCGATCCTGAAGCGGTCTGACGCACTGACCACCGCTTAGCACAAGGGGCCCGTTCATGCAGGGCGACAAGCAGATCATCGAGTTGCTCAACGAGCAGCTCACCGCGGAGCTCACAGCGATCAACCAGTACTTCCTCCACGCCAAGATGCAGGAGAACTGGGGCTACACCAAGCTGGCCGAGTACACCCGTGAAGAGTCGATCGACGAGATGCGCCACGCCGAGCGGCTCACCGATCGCATTCTCTTCCTGGAAGGACTGCCCAACTACCAGCGGCTCGGCACGCTGCACATCGGGCAGACGGTGCGCGAGCAGCTCAGGGCGGACCTGGAGGTCGAGCTTTCGGTGGTGCAACGGCTCCGGCCGGGCATCCAGCTCATGAGGGAGAAGGGCGACGTGACCTCCGCCAGGATCTTCGAGGAGATCCTTGAGGACGAGGAGAAGCACATCGACTACCTCGAGACCGAGCTCGGGCTCATGGAGACCCTCGGTGAGCAGCTCTACCTGGCCCGCTACGCCGAGCCGCCGTCCTCGGACTCGGACTGAGATCACGCCTGACGCCCGCCCTGGGGGAGTTCTCGCGCTCCTCCGGGCGGGCTGACGCGTTTTCGGGGCCGGCGCGGCGCGACACGCCCGGGAGTGGATTGACGGTGTCACCGCGGGGCATGCTCGTGTATTGGTTTCCTCCCCGAGAATCGCGGTAATTTAATCACGACTAACCGATGTTTAGCCGTGTTTGGCCAGGTCAATGGATAGGTCAACGACGAGTCAAACCGTGCGCTGTGCCCGGGAAACGATCCTCTAAGGTCCTACGATCGCTTCATGACCTGCGTACTTCTCGCCGAGGATGACACCTCGATTTCCGAGCCGCTCGCGCGCGCCCTGCGCCGCGAGGGCTATCAGGTTGAGGTGAGCCCCGACGGCCCGCAGGCCCTGGAGAGGGCTCTGTCGGGGGGCATCGACCTGATCGTTCTTGACCTTGGCCTGCCTGAGATGGACGGCCTGGAGGTGGCTCGCCGGATACGTGCCGAAGGGCACGGCACCCCGGTGCTGATCCTCACAGCCCGCGTCGACGAGGTCGACACCGTCGTCGGACTCGACGCCGGCGCCGACGACTACGTCACCAAACCGTTCCGGCTCGCCGAACTGCTCGCCCGCGTGCGGGCGCTGCTGCGCCGCGGCACCTCCGAGACCCCGGTGGTCCAGGGGGTCCGCATCGACGCCGACTCCCGCCGTGCCTGGATGGGAGAGAAGGAGCTGCACCTGACGACCAAGGAGTTCGACCTGCTCAGGGTCCTGGTCCGCGACGCCGGCAAGGTGGTGACGCGCGAGCAGATCATGAGGGAGGTGTGGGACACCAACTGGTGGGGCTCCACCAAGACTCTCGACATGCACATCTCGTGGCTGCGCCGCAAGCTGGGCGACGACGCCGCCAAGCCCCGTTACATCACCACTGTCCGGGGAGTCGGCTTCCGCTTCGAACGCGAGTAGGCATGCGCCGACGCCTGCTCACCTCCACCCTGGTCGTCGCGGTCATCGCCGTTCTGCTGCTCGGGGTGCCTCTGGGCCTCGTGGTCAGCCGACTGATCGTCGACGAGGCCGCCCAGGAGCTCAGGGCGGAGGCGACGCGCCTGGTGGGGGAGGTCGAGTACGCCCGCATCCAGGAGACGCCGCTCGACCCCAAGCAACTGGAGCAGAAGTATCCGGACCGCTACATCCAGATCTTCGAGCGCGGGAACCCTCCCAAGGCCACCATCGTCGGCACCCCGCCGTCTTCGGGGGAGCAGATGACCGAGGACGCCGAGTCCGACAGCGGCATCTTCGTCCGGGTGAGCCGCGACCGGGCCCAGATAGAGCAGGACGTCTATGCCCGCCTGCTGCTGATCGTGGCCCTGGCCGTCGCGGCTCTCGCGGTCGCGGTGGGTCTGGCCATCGTGCAGTCGCGCCGGTTGACGCTGCCCTTGCAGGACCTGGCCAAGATCGCCGAGCGGCTCGGCTCGGGTGACGCCCGGCCGAGCAAGCACCGCTACGGCATCCCCGAGCTGGACAAGGTGGCCCAGGTCCTGGACCGCAGCGCCACCCGCATCTCCGACCTGCTCACCCGTGAGCGCGAGTTCGCGACCGACGCCTCCCACCAGCTCCGCACCCCGTTGACCGGGCTCACCATGCGGCTGGAGGAGATCGTCGCGGCCTCCGACCAGCCCGTGGTGGTGCGGGAGGAGGGCGAAGCGGCCATCGTGCAGGCCGAGCGGCTCACAGCGGTGATCGACGAGCTGCTGGCCGCGGCCCGCAGGCAACGCCACGCCCAGGCGGAGCCGGTCTCCATCGACGAGGTGCTCATCCAGCAGGTGACCGAGTGGCAGCCGGTCTTCCGCGGCGTGGGCCGCACGCTGGTGCTCGAAGGCACCCGCGACCTCAAGGCCCTGGCCACCACCGGAGGGTTCGGCCAGGTCATCGCGACCCTGCTGGAGAACTCCCTGCGCCACGGCGGCGGCACCGTCACGGTGACGACGAGCTGCGGCGACAACTATGTGGTGATCGAGGTGGCCGACGAGGGGGCGGGCATCCCGGACGAGATCGCGCCCAAGATCTTCGAGCGGAGCGTGAGCGGGGGCGGTGGCACCGGTCTCGGCCTGACGCTCGCGCGCGCCCTGGCCGCCGCCGACGGCGGACGGCTGGAGCTGGTACGGCGGCGTCCGGCGAAGTTCGCGATCTTCCTGCGTCCCACCGACGACAACGGCCGCAACCGGGTGGTCAGCGGTCCTGCCTGATCCCGGCCTCAGGGAGCTCGGCCGGGATGGGCTCGGTCGCCTCCAGGAACACCCACTTCTTGTACGACCAGTAGCGGAAGAGGGTGCCGAGGCCGACGCCGATGATGTTGGCGATGTTGAGGCTGACGATGTCGTCGAGGTGCAGGGTGTAGGTGACGAAGCCGATCACCAGCACGCCGAACAGCAGCGCGATGCCGTTGAGCAGGAAGAACAGGAAGTATTCACGGCCCAGACCGCTCTGCTCCCGATCCCGGAACGTGTAGTAGCGGTTGCCCAGGTAGGCGAACGTGATCGAGATGACGGCCGCCAGCACCTTGGAGGTCATCGGCCCCAGGCCGAACAGGGCCAGGGACAGGTTGTACATGCCGGTGTCGACCACGAAAGCGGCGGCGCCGACCGTTCCGAACTTGCCCAGCTCGTGGAACACCAGGGAAACGAGTCGCTGGTAGAGGCGTTTGAGAACCTGCACGTCTCTTGCTCGGCCCTTCCCTAGTCATGGATGACCATCTCAGCCTACCGGCGTACCTTACTGCCCCGCGTCAGCGTGGCGAACATTCCCGACAAAGAACATCACCCAGGTAGCCTCGCCGCCCGGCAGGCGAGCTGGAGCGCGAGCCTCTGCTGGGGGTCGGACAGGTCGGCGTGGAGCATGGTCTCGATGCGCCGGATGTTCCGGCTGACCGCGTTGCGACTGCGACCACCTTCCGCTGCCCGCCGCCTGAGTATGCGATTCTCCACCGAACCTCCTGGAAGTGGACGGGTATGCTCACCTCACGTGAACGCATACAGCCCCATCGGACCGGTCGTCGGCGTGGTTGGCGCCGGCCAGCTCGCCAGGATGACCCAGCAGCCCGCGATCGCTCTCGGCATAGAACTGAGGGTGCTGGCAGGCGCCCCTGACGAGAGCGCCGCCAGGGTCATCGTCGACACCCGGATCGGCGACTACCGCGACCTGTCCGACCTGCGTGACTTCGCCAAGGGCTGCGACGCGATCACCTTCGACCACGAGCACGTGCCGACCGAGCACATCAGGGCCCTGGCCGCCGACGGCGTCGAGGTGCACCCCGGCGCCGACGCGCTCGTACACGCCCAGGACAAGGCCGTCATGCGTGAGCGGCTGACCGAGATCGGCGCGCCCTGCCCCGCCTGGGCGCGCGTCGCCGACGCCGGCGAGGCGACCGCGTTCGCCGCCGAGCACGGGTGGCCGGTGGTGCTCAAGGCGATCAGGGGCGGCTACGACGGCCGCGGCGTGTGGATGTGCCGCACCGACGCCGACGTCGCCGACGCGTTCTCGGCCGAGGTCCCGCTGATGGCCGAGGCGTTCGTGCCGTTCGACCGCGAGCTGGCCGTGCTCGTCGCCCGCTCGCCGCACGGGCAGGGCGTCAGCTACCCGGTCGTGGAGACCGTGCAGCAGGACGGCATCTGCGTCGAGGTGCTCGCGCCGGCCCCCGGGCTCGACCCCGAGCAGGCGGCCCAGGCCCAGCGCGTCGCGCTCGACATCGCCAACGAGCTCGGCGTGACCGGGCTGCTGGCGGTGGAGATGTTCCAGACGTCTGACGGGCTGCTGGTCAACGAGCTGGCCATGCGCCCGCACAACAGCGGCCACTGGACGATCGAGGGCTCGCGCACGTCCCAGTTCGAGCAGCACCTGCGCGCCGTGCTCGACCTGCCGCTCGGCTCGCCCACGATGACGGCGCCGGTCGTCGTCATGGCCAACCTGCTCGGCGGCGACGACCCGGACCTGTTCAAGCGCTACGAGCACGTGATGGCCCACGACCCCGGCATCAAGGTGCACTTCTACGGCAAGCAGGTGCGGCCGGGCCGCAAGATCGGCCACGTGACCGCGCTCGGCACCGACCTGGACGAGGTCCGCGCCCGCGCCCGCCACGCCGCCGTCCACCTGACCACCGGGGAGTACGCGTGACGATCGGCATCGTGATGGGCAGCGACTCCGACTGGCCCGTGATGAAGGCGGCCGCCGAGGCCGTCGCGGAGTTCGGCATCCCGTTCGAGGCCGACGTGGTCTCGGCGCACCGGATGCCCACCGAGATGATCGAGTACGGCCGGCAGGCGGCCTCCCGCGGCGTCCAGGTCATCATCGCGGGCGCGGGCGGGGCGGCGCACCTGCCCGGCATGCTGGCCTCGGTGACGCCGCTGCCGGTGATCGGCGTGCCGGTGCCGCTGAAACACCTCGACGGGATGGATTCCCTGCTGTCGATCGTGCAGATGCCCGCGGGGGTCCCGGTGGCGACCGTCGCCGTCGGCGGCGCGCGCAACGCGGGACTGCTGGCCGTGCGCATCCTGGCCGCCTCCGACGCCGCCCTGCGCTCGCGCATGGAGGAGTTTCAGGGCCGGCTGAAGGAGCAGGCCTACGCCAAGGGCGAGCGCCTGCGCGCCGAGGCCGCCACCCTGGCGCAGCCTGCCGCAGCAGCTTCTCAAACGGGCTCAAAGAGCCCATAGCGGGACGTACGGCCCCAAAGTGCCACCCTGGGGCCCGGATGCCCTCACGCGCCCGTACGCGCTTCCTGGGAGCGTCCCGTGCGGGCGCTCCCTCCGGATCGCTACGGGCGGCCGAGCGCCCGGTAGTGCCAGCCGGCCGAGCGCCACGCCTCGGAGTTGAGCGCGTTGCGGCCGTCGACGATCCTGCGGGAGGCGACGACGGCGCCGAGCTGCTCCGGGTCGAGGTCCACGAACTCCTGCCATTCGGTGAGCAGCAGCACCACGTGCGCGCCGCGGACCGCCTCGACGGCGGAGTCGCCGTACTTGAGCTCCGGGTGGGCCTTGCGCGCGTTGTCGAGCGCGATCGGGTCGTAGACGGTGACCTGCCCGCCCTGGTGGCCGATCGTGACCGCGACGTCGAGCGCGGGGGAGTCGCGGATGTCGTCGGAGTTCGGTTTGAAGGCGGCGCCGAGCACGCCGACGGTGCAGCCGTGGAAGGAGCCGCCGGCCAGCTCTCGCGCCAGGTCCACCATGCGGGCGCGGCGGCGCATGTTGATCATGTCCACCTCGCGCAGGAACGTCAGCGCCTGGTCGGCGCCGAGCTCGCCCGCGCGGGCCATGAACGCCCTGATGTCCTTGGGCAGGCAGCCGCCGCCGAAACCGAGGCCCGGGTTGAGGTAGCGGCCGCCGATGCGGTCGTCGTACGACAGGGCCAGCGAGAGCTGCTGCACGTCCGCGTGGGCCGCCTCGCAGACCTCGGCCATGGCGTTGATGAAGGAGATCTTGGTGGCGAGGAAGGAGTTGGCGGCGGACTTGACCAGCTCCGCCGTGGCGAAGTCGGTGACGACCATGGGCACCTCGCCCAGCGGCTCGTACACCTCCCGCAGCACCTTCTCGGCCCGCTCGGTGCGGACGCCGAGCACGATGCGGTCGGGGTTGAGCGTGTCCTGGACGGCGAAGCCCTCGCGCAGGAACTCGGGGTTCCAGGCCAGCTCCGCCTGGGAGCCGGCCGGAGCGAGCCGGGTGAGCATCTCGGCCAGCCGGCCCGCGGTGCCCACCGGCACCGTGGACTTGCCGACGACCAGACACTCGCGATCGAGCAGCGGAGCCAGCGACGCGATGGCGTTGTCCATGTACGACACGTCCGCGGCGTACTCGCCGCGCTTCTGAGGGGTGCCCACGCAGACGAAGTGCACGTCCCCGAAGGCGGCGACCTCCTCGTAGGAGGTGGTGAAGCGGAGTCGGCCGGACTCCAGGCCACGGCGCAACACGGGCTCCAGCCCGGGCTCGTGGATCGGGAGCTCACCGTTGTTGAGCAGGTCGATCTTGTCGGCGTCGATGTCAAGACCCAGAACTTCGAAACCGAGGTCCGCCATGCACGCCGCATGGGTGATGCCCAGGTATCCGGTCCCGATCACCGTGAGGCGATATGGCACGAGTGAGCTCCTTCCGATCGCGAGGCATGTTACCGGCTCCTCGCTACCTGCTTCGTGCCACCTGGTCATCCTGACAAACCGTACTGACTGGTAACAAGATGCTCGGACGTCCTAGTATTCGAGCATGAGCTTTCCTCTGTACGCGCCCGCCGAAGAGCACGACATGCTCAGGGAGACGGTCAGGGCCCTCGCCGACGAGAAGATCGCCCCGCATGCCGCCCAGGCGGACGAGGCCGAGGAGTTCCCCTGGGACGTCTACAAGGCGCTCGTCGCGGCCGACCTGCACGCCATCCATGTGCCCGAGCAGTACGGAGGAGCCGGGGCCGACGCGCTGGCCGCCGTGATCGTGATCGAGGAGGTGGCGCGGGCCTGCGCCTCGTCCTCGCTGATCCCCGCGGTCAACAAGCTCGGCACGGTCCCGCTGCTGCTGTCGGCCTCGGAGGAGGTGAAGTCGCGCTACCTCGCGCCGGTCGCGCGGGGTGAGGCGATGTTCTCCTACGCCCTTTCGGAGTCGGAGGCCGGTTCGGACGCCGCCGCGATGAAGACCCGGGCCGTCAAGGACGGCGATCACTATGTGCTCAACGGCGCCAAGATGTGGATCACGAACGCGGGCGTCTCGGAGTACTACACGCTGATGGCGGTGACGGACCCGTCGGCAGGTGCTCGCGGCATTTCCGCATTTGTCGTAGAAAAGTCCGACGAAGGCGTCTCTTTTGGGCCGAAGGAGAGAAAGCTCGGTATCAAGGCCTCGCCGACCCGCCAGGTGATCCTCGACAACGTACGCATCCCAGAATCCCGCATGATCGGCGCCCCCGGCACCGGCTTCAAGACGGCCCTGGCGACCCTGGACCACACCCGCGTCACCATCGCCGCCCAGGCCCTCGGCATCGCCCAGGGCGCCCTCGACTACGCCATCGGCTACGTCAAGGAGCGCAAGCAGTTCGGCCGGGCGATCGCCGACTTCCAGGGCCTCCAGTTCATGATCGCGGACATGGCCATGAAGCTCGAGGCGGCCAGGCAGCTCACCTACCACGCGGCGGCCAAGTCCGAACTGGCCATGCACGGCACCCCGCAGAAGGACCTGACGTTCCTGTCCAGCGCCGCCAAGTGCGCGGCCTCGGACGCGGCCATGGAGATCACCACGGACGCGGTGCAGCTGCTGGGCGGCTACGGGTACACGAAGGACTTCCCGGTGGAGCGCATGATGCGCGACGCCAAGATCACCCAGATCTACGAGGGTACGAACCAGATCCAGCGGATGGTGATGGCTCGGCAGTTGCTCAAGTAGCCAGTTGACGTGCGAGAACCCGGTAAGTGATCATGCGCAAGGCTGGAGCTGCTGGGGCTTCCAGACGGTTTCCGCAGCCTGCACGCGGCCCCGAGGATCGGCGGCGGGCGGAAGAGGGCGGGTGGGCGTCGATCGGCGCATGGACCGGTACGCCGTACATCGGGTAATGCCCTTACCGATCATGGTGCCGTACGGTGGATCCGTGATCACGCCCCATGCCTCTGATGGTCCGCGCTATCCCTGGGCCGATCTTCTTCGGACCGTGAACGGCAGAATCCACGAGCGGCACGCGCGGAGCGTGGCCTCCGCGCCGCCGGGATCGCGGCACCTGGTGGAGGCGCAGCCACCTCCGGAGTGGCTCGGGGCGACCGGCGCCGGCGAGGCCGAACTGGCGCGGCACGAGGAACGTTTTGGTATGCGTCTTCCGCCGAGCTACAGGGAGTTTCTCCAGGTTTCCAACGGCTGGGATGAGGAAAGCTGTTCGTGCCTGCGCGTACTGCCCTTGGCCGAGGTCGGCTGGATCCGTGACATCGCCCCTTACATGGCTGTATGGGGCGATTCGGTCGGTGACATGCTCTGCATCTCGGAGGACGTCGACGGCCAGGTCTGTCTCCTCAACCCGCACGTTGTGGGAGCTGACGGCGAGTGGCAGGCATTTGACCTGGCCGCCTGGCGTCCTGGAGAGATCGAGTACCGCTCGTTCTGGGATCTCATGACTGGCATGTATCCCGAGTTCGCACCCGAGGATCCGGATTCTTCCACCCTGCCGGACGTCAGCTGACACAGACGCCGACGAGCCGAGATCGGGTCAGAAGTACGGCGTCCAGCCGGGACCGACGGTCTTCACGCTTGCGAACCGGTTGCCGCCCAGGCCGTTCCAGAGGTACAGCGTGTCGTTGTGGACGGCCGCGATGTCGGTGTGGCCGTCCTGGTTGATGTCGCCCACGGACGTCAGCGTGTCCGCGTACGGTGTCCAGCCTGGCCCGAGCTTCACCGGGGTGGTGAACTGGTTGCCGCCTTCGCCGTTCCAGACGTGCAGCAGGCCCGTGCTCTTCTCGGCGGCGATCAGGTCGGTGCGCCCGTCGTCGTCGAAGTCGCCCGCGATCGGCCGGGTGAAGCCGGCCCAGCCGTCTCCGATGCGGGTTCTGCCCCAGAAGTTGTTGGCCCCCCTGCCGGTCCAGGGGTCCAGCGATCCGGTCTTGGCCGAGAAGATGTCACCCACGCCGTCGGCGTTGAAGTCCGGCGTGTTCGCCGCGGTCATCGCGGCATAGTGGGTCGCGAGCTCCTTGTTCGTGAGCGCCCGGTTGTAGATCGCGAACTTTCCGACGGCGCCCTTGAACCAGGACGCCTTGCTGCGGGTCCCGACTCGGACGGGGGCCGATCCGGGCTTGGGCTTCACGATGACCTCGTCAGGTTGGCCGGGGCGGAAGACCAGATTCGAGGAGCCCTTGAGCACGCCGTTGCGATAGATGCGCACCTTGCCGTACTCGCCTTCGGAGGTGTCGAAGGTGAACGCGACGTGCATCCACTCGTTGACCTTCACGGTCTCCTGGAAGCCCGCTCCGGCGCCGTAGCCGCCGGCGAGGTTCCAGGCGTACCCGGAGATCCGGTTGGGGCGGTTGTCATCGGTGACCTTGGAGTACATCCGGCCCGCCCACTCCTGGTCGCCGCCGCTGTTCGACTTCGTGCCCTTCCCCAGGAAGTAGACGTAGCCGGTGTGCTCCTCGTTGGGGAACTGCAAGGTGTGCGGCCTGATCCATGCCTCCACGGTGAACTTGCCGGTCGTGGAGATGTGGAACTTGCCGGCGTTGGGCACCTCGAAGTATCCGGATGATCCGTTGAATACCGAGGCGCCGTCCCGGTTGGGAAGCTGAACCGAGCTGGTGACATTGTGGAAGGTGCCCTTGTACCCGTTGCCGGCCCGGTCGGTCTCCGTACCGTGGGACGGGTGCGACAGCCGCCAGTAGGCGGCAGGCCCGTGCGACAGGACCAGCTCGTCGTAGGCGCTCAGACCTCCGGGCTGGGCCGCCACGGATTGCTGGACGTTCGCGGTCGCCGTCGCGGGTCCGTGGACGCTCGCGATCGCCGCCACCAGCACGGTGCTCATTCCCGCCACGAGGGTTCGCCGGCGTGCCTTGCTGAGCCGTCTACGCATGACTTGAGTGCCTCGCCCATTCCTAGGTCCTGTGCTTGAACGCACAAAGCTAGGAGGCGGCGGTATGTCGGTGCGCGCTCGTCCTCGGCGGAGAGGGACTGCCTCCCTACGTGCTCGGCTCGTCCCGGCTCCAGATCTGAGTGCAGCGAGGGAGGTCTCGGATGCCGCCGCCTTCCGGGATCATGCCCCAGAGGAAGGGGATCAGGTACTGCGGCGGTCCGCCCAGGAACGCGGCCAGCTCGTCCTCGGTGACGGCGAGGGGGAATCCCGAGCCTGGTCGTCCCGCGTTCCATCCTTGTTCGACGGCCCGCCGGACGCATCCGCTGACGAGGACGGGACGGACGATGACCGTGCGCTCTCCGTCCCAGTTGTCCGGCCGGGCGCAGGGGAGCGACACCACGAGAACGTCTCCCGGCTCCTCGGCTCGCTCAACGGCGAATCTGAGCGGACTCGAGCTGTTGTCCTGGCTGTATGTCGGCCGGTGGCTGACACGCCAGCGGTAGGCAGTGCCGTCGACGGTGATGAGCCGCGAGCCCTTCTTCGGCATCGCCACAGCCGCCTCCACGATTGTTCCGCGAAAACCGCAAGCGTATCCACTGCTTGTCAGCATGATCGAACGGTTTTCCCGCCGACGCCAGGGGGCGCCGGAACCGTCGGGCGACCCGTCACGAGGGCGGGGGCCGCTGTCCTTGCGGGCGCTGGAGTGCATCCACCCACGCGGCCGGCCATGGTGTGCTGCGAGCCGCGACCTCGCCGTCGTGCCCGCTGCCGACGTGCACCGTGCCGTAGCGTCCGAACGCGGCCCGCACCCGCGGGCGGCCGGGGAGCTCCTCGCCCCACACGTCGAAGACGAACGACATCGAGGTGGTCCCGATCCGGTCGAGCTCGACGACCGCTGTCACCTCCTGCCCGAACCGGAGGGGCGCCGCGAACTCGACCTCGTAACGGACCCGCGGCGCCCGGGGGAAGTACTCGAGGAGTCCGCGGGCCCGCATGAGCTCGGCCTCCGCGGCCTCGACGTACCGGACGACGGCGGAGTTGTGGTAGATCCCTGCCGCGTCGGTGTCGATCCATTCCACCCGGGTGCGGTGGATACCGCGCGGAGTCAGCAAGGCGTTGTTCCGATCATGAAACGAGAGTGTGCTCACGCCCCGGCTTCCATCGGACGTGGATGTGCTGGTCCGCCTGGCGCCGCAGGAGCGCCAGGCGCGGCGCGACCTTGTCGGTGCGCGACGACGGAGGCTTCCGGCTTCCCGCGCGGAACTGGATCGGCCACCCGGCGCCTTCGCCTCGATACTCCTGCTCGGCCGCGGCGTGCAGGGTCCACTGGGGGTCGTAGAGGTGGGTCCGCCCCAGGGCGCACAGGTCCGCCCGTCCGGCCAGCAGGATGGAGTTCACATCGTCGTAGGAGGAGATGGCGCCCACGGCGATGACCTTCACGCCTGCCGGCTCGGCGACGAGCCGGCGGATCTGGTCGGCGAACGGCGTTTGGTAGGAGCGCCCGAACGCCGGCTGCTCCTCCTGGGTCACCTGGCCCGACGACACGTCGATGGCCGCCGCCCCGTGCGCGACGAAGGCTCGGGCGATCTCGACCGCGTCCTGCGAGGTGTTGCCGTCCGGCATCCAGTCGGTCGCCGAGATGCGGACCGTCACCGGGATCTCCTCGGGTACGGCCGCGCGTACGGCGTCGAAGACCTCCAGGGGGAACCGCAGCCGGTTGGCCAAGGAACCGCCGTAGGCGTCGGTCCGCTTGTTGGCCACCGGTGAGAGGAAGGCGGAAAGGAGGTAGCCGTGCGCGGCGTGGATCTCGATGAGGTCGAAGCCGGCCGCGACGCCGCGTTCCGCGGCGGCGACGAAGTCGGCCACCACCTTGTCCATGTCGTCGCGGTCGGCCTCGCGAGGCAGGTGGCACTTCTTCCCGTACGGCAGCGCGGACGGGCCGATGACCTCCCAGTTGTCCTCGGCGAGGGGCTGATCGATGCCCTCCCACATCAGCCTGGTGGAGCCCTTGCGCCCCGCGTGGCCGAGCTGGAGGCCGATCCTCGCCGTGGTCCGCGAGTGCACGAAGTCGGTCACCCGGCGGTAGGCGTCACGCTGCGTGTCGTTCCACAGGCCGGTGCAGCCGGGGGTGATCCTCCCCTCGGGGGAGACGCAGACCATCTCGGTCATCACGAGCCCGGCTCCGCCCAGTGCCTTGGAGCCAAGGTGCACGAGGTGGAAGTCGTCGGGCACGCCCTCCTCCGCGGAGTACATGTCCATCGGCGACACGATCACCCGGTTCTTCAACCGCAGCGGCCCGATGTCGACCGGCTGGAACATCGCCGGAGCGACCTCATCCGCCCCGGCCGCGGCGGCGAACGCCTGCTCGACGCGGTGGGCGAACTCCGGGTCGCGGTCCTTGAGGTTCTCAAAGGTGATCCGTCGCGATCGGGTCAGCAGGTTGAAGCAGAACTGGACGGGATCCTGGCCGGAGTAGATCCCGATGTTCTCGAACCACTCCAGCGAGGCCTGCGCCGCGCGCTGGGTCGACTCCACCACGGGCTTGCGCTCCGACTGGTACGCCTCCAGCGCCTCGCCGAGCGACGGGTGCTCGTGCAGGCACGCCGCCAGCGCGAGGGCGTCCTCCATCGCGAGCTTCGTGCCCGACCCGATGGAGAAGTGCGCGGTGTGCGCGGCGTCCCCGAGGAGCACGACGTTGCCGTCGTGCCAGCACTCGTTGCGAACGGTCGTGAAGTTGAGCCACTTGGAGTTGTTGGTGAGGACCTGGTGCCCGGCGAGCTCGTCGGCGAAAATCGTCTTGATCTTCTCGACCGCGTTCTCGTCCGATACTCCAGGGGCGAACGACTCGCTCTCGGTCGCGTCGAATCCCGCGCGACGCCACACGTCCTCGTGCATCTCGACGATGAAGGTCGAGCCGCTCGCGGAGTAGGGGTACCCGTGGATCTGCATGGTGCCCCACTCCGTCTGCTTGACGAAGAACTGGAAAGCTTCGAACACGAGGTCGGTGCCCAGCCAGATGTACTTGTTCCGCCGGTGGTCGAGCGAGGGGGCGAAGATGTCCGCGTACTTGGTGCGAATCCTCGAGTTGAGGCCGTCGGCCGCCACGACGAGGTCGTTCGCGGCGCGGAGCTCGTCGGCATCCGGCGCCTCGGTCTCGTAGTGGACGGTCACGCCCAGGTCCGCGGCGCGCTGCTGCAGCAGGTGCAGAAGCTCCTTCCGGCTCATCGCCGCGAAGCCCTGTCCGCCCACCGTGAAGGCGTGGCCGTTGAACTCGATGTCGATGTCGGTCCAGCGGGCGAAGCGACGGGCCATCTGGTCGTGGATGACGGTGTCGGCGTTCTCGATGCCTCCCAGCGTCTCGTCGGAGAAGACGACGCCGAACCCGAAGGTGTCGTCCGGCGCGTTGCGCTCCCAGACGGTGATCTCGTGGGCCGGGTCCAGCTGCTTCATCAACGCCGCGAAGTAGAGACCACCGGGGCCGCCGCCGACGATTGCGATCTTCAACGGGTCTTCCTCTCACTGCGAGTCGGCGACGTCACCGGCCCTGCTCCTCTTCGATGAGCTCCCGGAGGACGAAGTGCTGGAGCTTCCCGCTGGGGTTGCGCGGGAGCGACGTACAGAAGCGGACATCGCGCGGATACTTGTACGGCGCCAGCTGCTGCTTGACGTAGTCCTGGATCTCCTTGGCCTTCGCCGCGTCGCCGTCGGCGCCGTCCCTGAGCACGACGAACGCGCACACGATCGATCCCCGCTCGGGGTGCGGCTCGGCGACGACCGCGGACTCGATCACGTCCGGGTGGGTGTTGATGGCCGCCTCGACCTCGGGACCACCGATGTTGTAACCCGAGGAAACGATCATGTTGTCGGTGCGTGCGCAGTAGTAGAAGTAGCCGTCCTCGTCCCGGTAGAAGGTGTCACCGGTGACGTTCCAGCCGTCGACGACGTACGTCGCCTGGTGCGGGTCGTCCAGGTAGCGACAGCCGACCGGGCCGATCACGGCCAGGCGGCCCTCGGCGCCGGCGGGCAGTTCCTCACCGCCCGGGCCGAGAATGGTCGCCCGGAATCCGGGAACCGGCTTGCCCGTCGCTCCGGGCCGGATGTCGTCGCCGGCCGCGGAGATGAAGATGTGCAACATCTCCGTGGCCCCGATACCGTCGATGATCTTGAGTCCGATGGCCGCCTCGACCTGTTCCCAGATGTCCTGCGAGATGTGCTCGCCGGCGCTCACCGCCGCGCGGAGGCCGCGTAGTTTGGCGATCTCGCCCGCCTTCAGGATCTGCTTGTAGGCAGTCGGCGCGGTGGCCAGCACCGTGACCCGGTGCTCCTCGACGAGGTTCGCGAGCTGCGCCGGTGTCGCGCTTTCCACGAGGAACGCACAGGCACCGGCCCTGAGCGGGAACACCACGAGCATTCCAAGACCGAAGGTGAACGCCAGGGGGGCTGTGCAGGCGACCACGTCATCGGGCGTGAGCCGGAGGACGCCCCGGCCGAAGGTGTTGTCGATGGACAGGATGTCGCGGTGGAAGTGGGTGGTGATCTTGGGGGCGCCCGTGCTGCCCGAGGTCGGCCCGCAGAGCGCGACGTCGTCGGCGGCGGTGGGAACGCCGGTGAACTCGCCCGGCTTGACCGCGCAGCGTGCGATGAGGTCGTCGTCGCCGGAGCCGCCGAACGGCACGACCGTCAGGCCGGGGGCGTCGCTGTCGCGCACGGCCTCCGCGTCCTCCACGTACCGGTGGTCGACCAGCGCGATCGTCGGCTGGGACTTGGCGAGCACGGGGGCGAGGTCGCGGGCGCGCAGCGCTGACATCGTCGTGACGACGACGCCTCCGGCCTTCAGCGTCCCGAGCCAGCAGGCGACCGCCCAGGGGTTGTTGGGGGACCGGAGCAGCACCCGGTTGCCGGGTACGAGGCCGAGGTCCTCGACGAGGACCTGGGCGACCTGGTTGGTGCGCCGCTGGAGGTCGCCGTAGGTCCACATCTCGCCCGCGTCGGTACGGATCGCCGGTCGATCGGGGCCGAAAGCCGCGACGGAGGCGTCGATGATCTCCCCGGCCGCGTTGAGGCGGTCCGGATACTCGAGGAGATCGGTCGTGAATTCCAGCCGCGGCCACTGCGTGATCGGCGGCAGGTGATCGCGGGCGAAGGTGTCGGTGTGGGAGGTGGGTGAGAGTTGCATCGGAGGCCCTTCCGGAGCCGCGTCGGCGGCCAGCAGCAGTTCGGGGGAACGATCCATGATCAGGACGCGCGGATCATGCCCTCCTGGACGACCGTGGCAAGGTGTTCTCCGTCGCGGGTGAAGAAGCGTCCGAGCCCGACGCCGCGTCCGGATCCGGCGGAGACGGCCTCCTGCGCGTAGAGCAACCAGTTGTCGACGACTCCTTCGCCCGGCGCCCGGTGGAACCACATCGCATGGTCCAGGCTCGCGGTGACCAGTCCGGGCTGAGCCCACGGCAGACCGAGCACGCGCAGCACCGGTTCGAGGATGGTGTAGTCGCAGACGTAGGAGAGTGCGGCGAGGTCGCGCTGCGTACGGGTCAGGCCCTCGACCGGTCGCAGGTCGTCGTACGGCTTCACCCAGACGGCCTGGTGGGGTGTCGGGTCTCCGTCGACGGTCAGGTAGACGGGCCCGGGGACGTGGCGCATGTCGAAACTGCGTCCACCGCTCCAGTACGCCTTCGACTCCTGCGTCATCGTCCCGCCGGACCGCTCCTCGAGGTATGCGGCCGAGGACGGCAGCGTGTCCGGATCCGGTGCCTCGGGAGGTCGTACGGCGAAGGTGCCGCTCGGCTCGCCGGCGGCGAACGAAGCGAGCGCCACGTAGACGGGCCGTCCGTTCTGGTAGCCGCGGACCTGCCGCGTGCTGTAGCCGCGACCGTCGCGGAGCACCTCCACCTCGTAGCGGACTTCGGCGCCGATGTCGGCCGGGCGCATGAAGTAGGAGTGCATCGAGTGCAGCGTCTTGCCGCTCTCCGGGACCGTGCGCATGGCCGCAGCCGCGGCCGCGGCCACCAGGTCGCCACCGTAGGCCTTGGGCCAGGGGCAGGGCTGGGTCACCGCGGTGAAGGCCACGTCGTGGTGCTCCGGCTCGGCCTCCTTCAGGGTGACGGCTGCCGCGAACATTTCAGACGTGGGCACCGCGCCGTGCCCGGCGGGGGCCGTCACGGCCGGTTCACCCAGTCGCTCAGCGCCTCGTCCGCGACGTCGGCGAGGTTGACGACGATGTTGTCGGGCGTGCGGGCGGTCATCCAGGTGAGCGGCCGGTTGCGGTCCAGGTTGCACTCGACGTGCGGCATGAAGGGCGGGACGAACACCCAATCGCCTTCCTCCATGTCGGTGTAGTCCTCGTACTTCTCCCCGAAGTAGATGCGTGCCCGGCCGGACAGGACGTATCCACCGGTCTCAGCCTCGCCATGGTGGTGCGGGGCCGAGCGGTACCCGGGTTCGTTGCTGACCTTCCCGAACCAGATCCGGGTCGCCGGCGTGTGCTGAGGGCTCACACCGGCGATGCGCGAGGCGCCTTCCGACTGGCCGGTCAGAGCGGACTCCAGCCCACCTCGGGTGACGACCGGGACGACCAGGCCGCTCTCGGTGGCATACATGGAGTTGTCGCCCTCCAGGCGGAAGTTGCTGAGGTCTCCCTCGGTCGGCTGCATGATCGACTCCTAATCCTTGGTGAACGCGATCCGGTTGCGCAGAACGCCGATGCCGGAGATCTCGGTTTCGAGGACGGCGCCGTCCGTGAGATAGGCCGGAGGCGTCATCCCCATCCCCACGCCGCCCGGCGTCCCGGTGAGCACCAGGTCGCCAGGTCGCAGGCGGGTGAACGTCGACACGTACGCCACCAGCGAGGGGGCGTCGAAGACGAGCGAGCGGGTGTTGTCACGCTGGCGTTCCACGCCGTCGACCCGGCATACCACCTGAAGACCCGCGGCCGGATCGATCTCGTCCGCGGTGACGACGACCGGGCCGATGGGCGTGGTGCGGTCCCACGCCTTGCCCTGGAACCACTGGAGGGTCCTGCGCTGCCAGTCGCGGACCGACACGTCGTTCGCGACCGTGTACCCCCAGATCGCGGCGGCGGCCTCGCTTCGGTCGGCGCCGCGGATCTCGGTGCCCACGACCACGGCCAGTTCGGCCTCCCAGTCCACGTCGAGACCGGCTGGCAACCGGATCTCTTCGGTCGGACCGGTCAGCGTGTCGGCGTACTTGGCGAAGAGGGTGGGATGGGTGGGCAGCTCACGTCCCGTTTCGGTGATGTGGTCGGCGTAGTTCAGACCGCAGCAGACCACCTTGCCCGGCGCGGGCAGGGGCAGTGCCGCGCGGGCGCCCTGGACCTCCTCGCCGAGCAGGTCGGTCACCGGCCGGTCGTGGAACGCCGCGAGGTAGGCCGACAAATCCGGCGCCGGCAGCCGGTGCCAGCCGCCGTCCAAGCTGACGGCTGCCGTCGTACGGCCACCGACCTCGGTCAACGTGGCGAACCTCATCCTCGTGCCTCCCACTGGACGTCTCACTGAGTAGCGTATAGCGTTTTTTTCACGGACGTCATATAAAGTCAATACCCAGACCGTGGCTGCCTGGGGCAGCGCGGACCGTGACTCGACGGAGGCGTGATGACCCCGATTCCTGTCAACCCGGCCCAACTGCCGGTTCCGAGCGGCTACTCGCACGGAACCCTGGCCGGCAACACGCTGCATCTCGGCGGCCAGACCGCACTCGACAAGAACATGAAGATCGTCGAAGGCGGCATCGTCGAGCAGTTCCGCCAGGCCTTCGGCAACGTCCTCACCACGCTCCGGGAGGTGGGGGGCCGGCCGGAGGACCTGGTCAGCATCACGCTGTATCTGACCGACATTCCCGACTACCAAGCGCACGGCAGGGAGATCGGCCGTGTCTGGCGCGAGCTCGCCGGGCCCGTCTACCCGGCCATGGCAGGCATCGGCTGCACCGCCCTGTGGCAGCCGGAGGCGATGATCGAGATCCTGGGAGTGGCTGTCATCCCGGAGGACCGGCTCATCACAGACAGACCGTAGATCTCCTGGAAGAAGACGCAGTCCCCGGTTTCATGCCGTTCGCCGTTCCGCAGCCGTCATCTGACAGCCCGGTCACCGATGACGGGTGCGGACAGGCAGGCCCGAACAACCCGCTCTACAGCTGATCCGCCGCCGCGGGGCGGCCCTTGTGTTCTTCGATCACCGAGCTGGCGAAGCGGTGCGCGCGCTCGGTCAGCCTCTCCCTCAACTCGTCGAACAACGCCGCCGCGCGCGCCCCGTGCCAGTCGGGCGGCAGGAGTTCCGGCGCCAGCCCCGGATCGAGGAACGGCAGTCGTCGCCACTCGGTCAGCACCCGCGCATAGTCGCCGAAAGCCTCGGCGTCACTGCCGGCGCCGCCTTGCCGCCAGCGGTCCCGCACCGGGAAGAACGAGCTCAGAAACTCGTCGTAAAGCCGTTGCAGCCCTTCCAGATCCCACCACTGGGCCACCAGTTCGGAGACGTCCCCGAAGGCCAGATAGTCGGCGCGGAACAGATCCACATAACCCGACAGGTCGTGGCGCTCCAGCACCTCACGGGTCTCCTCGTACAGGTAGTGCGGCGCGATCCACACCCCCGACGCCGTCACGCCGAACCCGAGCCAGCTCAGCCGCGACCGCAGCAGATGCCGCTGCTGCCGCTGCGCCTCCGGGACGCTGAAGACCGCGAGCAACCATCCGTCCGCCAGTTCGGCACGCCGGCGGCCGAAGATCCGCTGATCGCCCTCGTCCAAGATCTCTCGGGCCTGCTGGGACAGGCCGTACCCGGCCGACCCGTTGGCCTTCCGCGCCTCGAGCAGGCCCCGGCGCTTCAACCGGGAGATGGCCGAACGCACCGACGGCGCATCGACCTCGAGCTGCCCCATCAACTGGATCAGAGCGGAGACGCTGATCCAGCCGCCTACCTCGCGCGCGTACAGCCCGTAGATCGTGACGATGAAGGCCCGGGGTCGTGTGGATCTCGATTCCGAGGCTTCGGTCGCACTGCTGAGCGTCGTCACGGAGACACGATAACGCCACCCGTCCAACTGCTTTCACGACATGTCCTGGCGGACCGGTCGAACCACGCAACGCCAATTACGGGCCACGTCAGTGAACGTGCCGGGTTCCCAGCCCTTGCGCGCGCTACCAGCGCGTATTCACCACGCATCGACCCCGCGCTGAGCTCGTCGTACGTGACGAAGCCGTCGTGCGCGACGGCTGCGGCCTGCGTCTCAGGCGTCACGGCTTTCGCTCCAGAGCAGATCGGACGCGATACGTCGCCATGATCCGTCTCCTTTCGCTAACTGCGCCAGGGTGTTGAGGTCAGGTGGCCAGGTGTTCGCGGATGAGGGTGTCGAGCCGTTGCCACGCTGGGGAGGAGGCGTTGACAGCTCCTTGGATGAGTGCGGGGATCTCGGTGCTGACGTCCTGTCCGGGCAGGTCATCGGCTCCGTATCGGTCGCGGGTGGCCTGGATGATGCGGCGGGCGAGGTCGTCGATGCGGGGGTCGTGGGGGTCGAGGTCGTACGCCTGGTCGTAGTCGAGGAAGAGTTGCCGCAAGGTCGGGTCGGCCAGAATTTGGGCTTGGTCATGGAACAGGGTGATCGCGGTGTCCGGGTGGGTGGCGAACACCAGGATCCACAGGTCGTGCTGCAGTGCTGCCCATCGCCTGGTGAACCCCAGGCGGGTCAGCTGTTCGACGTGGCTGCCGACCTCGGCGGGCAGCACCTGGAGTTGCCCGTCAGCGAGTTGTCGCAGGCGCTGCTGGGTTGCCCGCAGGTCACGGATGCGGGCGCTGAGATCGGTGTCGATCTCGTGGAGGGATTGCCGGAGCTCTTCGTCGGTTGCGGACCTCAGGTCCCGGATGCGGGCCAGGGGGACACCGGCCTCGGCGAGGGTTCGGATCTTGATCAGCTCGATGGCGTGGCCGGCATCGTATCGGCGGTAGCCGGAGGCGTCGCGGCCGGGCTCCGGGAGCAGCCCCTTGTCGTGGTAGACGCGGATCGTCTTGGTCGACACCCCGACGTACTTCGCGAGCTGCCCGATGGTGATCACACAGCCATGGTCGCATTTGACCTTTCCCCAGGGGCAAGGTCGCATCATGGTGTCATGGAGAATTTCGACCGGGAGACCCTGCGCGAGCTGGCCGACGAAGGCAACGAGACCGCCCTGGACCGGCTGGCCGACCTCGCCGATGCCGACGGCGACCTCGAGGCGCTGAGCGAGTTGCTGGACGAGGGATCCATGCACGCCGGGTTCCTGCTTACGCGACGCGCGGTCGCGGCGGGTGACCTGCGCGAGCTGCAACGGATCTCGGATGCCGGGTTCGAGGAGGCCGGCGAGAAGCTGGAGAGACTGCTGAGCCCGGGGGCGAGGTCCAGCGGTTCGCCCACCACGGCCCCTTGACTTGAACCACGCTTCAAGTAGCAAGCTGGCGGCCATGCAGATCCATCACCTCAACTGCGGGTCCGTGCGACAGATCGAACCCACCTACCCTGGCCTGGCCCCCGCGCACGCCGTCAACCACTGCCTGCTGATCGAGACCGACTCCGACGGGCTGGTCCTCGTCGAGACCGGTCTCGGCCTGGACGACGTGCGCAACCCCGGCGACACCCTCGGCGCAGACTGGGTCGAGTTGTCCCAGCCCGTGCTGGACGAGGACGAGACCGCCATCCGGCAGGTGGCCCGGCTGGGGTACGACCCTGCCGACGTACGCCACATCATCGTGACCCACCTCGACGTGGACCACTGCGGCGGCCTCCCGGACTTCCGTGAGGCGCGGGTCCACGTGCTGGCCGCCGAACTGGAGGCGGCGCTCGGCCAGGCGCCCAGCTTCCGTTACCGCCCGGCCCACTGGGCGCACGACCCGCACTGGGTGACCTACCCGGCGGACTCCGGCGAGGACTGGTTCGGCTTCACCTCCCTGCGGGCCAAGGGCCTTCCGCCGGAGATCCGCCTGGTCCCGCTCGGCGGCCACACCGACGGCCACACCGGTGTCGCGGTGCACGACGGCGACCGCTGGATCCTGCACTGCGGCGACGCCTACTACTACCACCGCGAGCTCGACGAGGACCCCCACCCGCACCCGCTCCTGGACCTGGTGCAGACCAGCTCGGAGGTTCACCACGACCTGAGGGTCGGCACCCAGGCCCGGCTGCGCGAACTGGTCCGCCGCCACGGAGACGAGGTCTCGCTCGTCAGCGCCCACGACCCCTGGGAGTTCGAATCCCACCGAAAGCGAGCAAACGGACTCTGATAGCCGGACATGGCCCTCCAGCGAAGGAGAGCCACGTCCCGGCCTGATCAGGTGTCGCGCGAGCGGAACAGAGCGAACGCCGCGACCAGCAGCACCGCGGTGAAGGCGGCAAGCACCCCCAGCCCCGTCCACGGCGGCATCCGGTCGGGATTCTGCACGGTGGTGGTGATCTGGAGGCCGGCCGAGATGGGCCAGTAGGTGGTCACCCATTCGCCGACCGCATCCGGCATGAGCCGGGGCCCGATGACGGGGATGATGAAGTTCACCGCCACCAGCACGGTCGTGGCGGCCATGGTGGCCCGCAGCAGGATGCCCAGTGCCACGCCGAGCAGGCCGACCAGCGCCCAGATCAGGCCCATCCCGACGACGGCGCGCAGGACTCCCGGCTGGCCGAGCGTGGCGGTGGGGCCGCCGCCCGCGCCGATCACCGTCTGCCCGAGGAAGTACGCCCCGAAGCTGGACACCCAGCCCATCACGAGCGCCACCAGCCCGTACGTCGCCGTCTTGGCGGTCAGCAGCCGGCCGCGCCGCGGGACCACGGTCGCGCTGGTGCGGATCAGGCCGGTGGCGTACTCGTGGGTCACCATCAGGACGCCCAGCGCGCCCACGGTGATCTGAGCGAACAGGAATCCGCCGTACATGCTGATGTAGGTGGGGTCGAACAGCGCTCTGGCCGCCTGGGAGTTCGCCTGGTAGTTCTCGGCGGCGCCGTTGGCGGTGAGGGCGCCCGCGCCCACCATCAGCGCCACGGCGGACAGCAACGTGGGGATGTTGGCCGGGATCGTGCGGAACTTGGTCCACTCAGAGCGGATCGTGTCCGCGAAGGCCGCGCTCATGCCGCGCTCGCGTGGAACTCGACGCTGTCACGGGTCAGGTCCATGTACGCCTGCTCAAGGGAGCGCTGTGGCGTCAGCTCCGTCAGCGCCACCCCGGCGTCCAGCGCGGCCCTGCCGATCTTGCCGGCCTCCAGACCGGTGACGATGAGCGCGCCGTCGGCTCCCGGCAGAACGGTGGCGCCGGCCTCGGTCAGGCGACGGGTGAGCAGTTCGTGCTCGTCGGCCCGCACCAGCACGTTCTGCCCCTGCCGGACGAACTCGCTGATCCCGATGTCCGCGATCAGCTTGCCCCTGCCGATCACGATGAGATGGTCGGCGGTCTGCGCCATCTCGCTCATCAGATGGCTGGAGACCAGGACGGTGCGGTCCTCCGCGGCCAGGCCGCGCATCAACTCGCGGATCCACTTGATGCCCTCGGGATCGAGGCCGTTGACCGGTTCGTCGAACAACAGCACCTTCGGGTCCCCGAGTAACGCCACCGCGATGCCGAGCCGCTGGCCCATGCCCAGGGAGAAGCCGCCGGCCCGCATGCGTGCCACCGATTCCAGCCCGACCAGGCGCAGCACCTCGTCCACGCGCCCGGCGGGGATCCCGTTGGTCTGGGCGATGCACAGCAGGTGGTTGCGCGCCGTACGCCGGGGATGCACGGCGCGGGCATCCAGCAGCGCCCCCACCTCGTGCATCGGCCTGGACAGGCCGACGTAGCCGCGGCCGTTGACA
Source organism: Nonomuraea sp. LPB2021202275-12-8 (assembly GCF_037044575.1). NCBI lineage: Bacteria > Bacillati > Actinomycetota > Actinomycetes > Streptosporangiales > Streptosporangiaceae > Nonomuraea > Nonomuraea sp. LPB2021202275-12-8. The sequence goes on from NZ_JBAHWD010000007.1 coordinate 195,788, forward strand.
GTCACGCTGCCCGCGTCCGGCCGGTCCAGGCCGAGGATGGCCCTCATGGTCGTCGACTTGCCCGCGCCGTTGGGCCCGAGAAACCCGGTGACCTGCCCGGGCTGGACACTGAACGTCAATCCGTCCACCGCTGTCTTATTGCCATAGCGTTTGGTCAAGCCCGTTATTTCGATCATTTTCCAGTCCCTCTGGAGATGGATGACGGAGCCCGGACACACCCGAGTGGCGCATGTGCACCCTTAGTCAAGATCTCCTCTATGGAGATTGTCTATACGGTGCCCGCTCCGGCGTCCCTTTTCGCACGTGGAACGCATTAATCAGAGGTGCGATACGACCGGTTCTGTCAGGGTGAGGGGATGGATATCGGTGAAGCCAGGGAGCTGGCGCGGGCGCTGAGCGAATTGGTGCAGGACGCGCATCTCAGCCTGACGGCGGGAAAAGAGCCGCCGGAATTAGTGGCCCGGGTCGTGGGGCATCTCGGGTGTGATCTGCAATATGTGGTGAACGTGGTGGCGACGTTCCCCGCCTGGGAGCACGTCAACATCCAACGGGGAGTGGACGCCTATCTGGCGGAGCACAGCGCCCATGCCGATTGGTTCGGGGTGGCGGGGCAGGGGCGGGAGCACACCGACTTCGTCAACATGCTGGCGAGCGCGACGCGAGGGTGGGAGCGGTTCGAGCCGGGCGCGGTCGACTACGAGACGGCCGCGGTGGGGCCCGACGAGACGACCGAGGTGATCTCGCTCGGGCTGGTGCTGACACGTTCCCCCGAGGGGACGCCGGTGGTGCTGGGGCTGCGGGGCGCGAGCGAGCACATGTCGCCGCAGTGCCAGGTGGTCGTGCTGGCTCCCGACCGGCCGAGTGCCACCCGTACCCGGGACGAGGTGGAGCGGCTGATGCGCGCGCACGACGTCTATCAGGGGCAGATCCTGTCGTTCGAGTGGAGCGAGCACCGGGGCAACGACCTGGTGACGTTCCTGCCGCGCCCCGAGCTGGGGCCGGATCAGGTGGTGCTCCCGGACGGGGTGCTGGAGACGATCGAACGGCACATCGTGGGGGTGGCCGAGCACGCCGTACGGCTCCGCGAGCACGGGCAGCACCTCAAGCGCGGCCTGCTGCTGCACGGGCCGCCGGGTACGGGCAAGACCCACACCGTCCGCTACCTGATGGCGCGGATGACCGGATGCACGGTCATCGTGATGACCGGGTCGGCCATCAGGTTCGTCACCCAGGCGGCGGGGCTGGCCAGGCGGCTGCAGCCCGCGATCGTGGTGCTGGAGGACGTGGACCTCGTGGCACAGGACCGCTCCTACTCCGAGGACGGCAACCCGCTGCTGTTCGCGCTGCTCGACGCCATGGACGGGGTGGGATCCGACGCCGACGTGACGTTCGTGCTCACCACGAACCGGGCCGAGGTGCTGGAACGGGCGCTCGCCGACCGCCCCGGACGGGTGGACCTCGCGGTGGAGATCCCCAAGCCCGACGCGACCGGCCGGGCCGCACTGCTCCGCCTCTACGCCCGCGACCTGCCCCTGGACGCCGACCTCGAACCGGTCGTGGCCAGGACGGGGGGCGCGACGGCATCGTTCTTCAAGGAGCTGCTGCGCCGGGCGGTGCTCGACACGCTGCGGGCGCAGGGACAGGTGACCGCGCTCACCGGCGAGTTCCTGGAGCGGGCGCTGGACGGGATGCTCGAAGAGCGCGCGGCGCTGACCCGCACGCTCCTCGGCTCGGGCGCGCCGGCCCACGATGAGGCCGACGGCCCGCCGGATCTTCCAGGACCGGACGGGCCGGTGGCCTATCAGTGGGGGTGAACGTGGCGAATCGGAGGTGGCACGTTAGATCGCCTTGGGGCGGGATACAGGGGTGATCGGGCGTCTGCCGGCGTCCGGACAGCAAGGACTCTGGAGGTTGCATGATCGGCAGGACCGGCCGGAAGACGATGCTGGCCGCGGCGGCCATGGTGGCGGTCGTGGGGTTGACCGGCGCGTGCGGTGGCGGTGGCGACGACGGTGACGACGACCCGGACGTGGTCAACACCCAGGGGCCGGACGAAGAGCAGGACGGCGACGACGACTGAGGGCGCGGGCCGGACTTCCTGATCGAGGATGGCGAGAAAGGCGACCGCCGTACGGCGGTCGCCTTCGCTGTGGGGCTCGGGAAGAGGAGCGGGGCCGGTGCGAGGCGCCTAGTTCGCGGTGATCCGGACGTCGCCGGTCGCGCTCCTGGCGTACGCGCCTTCGGGCACGGCCACCGTCACCCGCCCGTCCCCGGAGCGAGCGTCCAGTCTGGCCGGAGGTGCGGTGAACGACAGGTTGATCGCTCCCGTGCCGGTGCGTGCCCTGACGTCCGCCGACCGGAGGCGCTCGCCGCTGATCATGCCGTCCTCGCCGAGGATGCGCAGCCTGCCCGAAGTGCCGTTGATGAGGGACCGCGGAGGGGCCCCGACGGCGGTTACTGACGCAGTTCGAACGACAGGTGCGCGGACAGCGCGCGGAGGAAGTCGGCCGCGTCGAAGATCTCCCCGGCGGAGGCGACCCCGGTCGTCCTGGTCTGACCGGTGAGGACGCGGCGGACCGCCTCCACCGCGAGCGGCGCGCTGATGGCATAGATGTCCTGGCCGCTCGCCGTGGCGCGCCGTTCCGCGCCGCCGGAGCGCACGACGACGTCGACGAGGAACGTCTGGTCGGAGCGCCCGCGCTCGTCGGCCGCCGCCGGCGCCGGCGTGTCCGGGGCCGACAGGTCCTCGACCGCCTCGACCGTCATGTACGAGCGCACCTCGGGGACCGCCAGGTGGCTGGGAATCGTGACGACGTCGGCCATGCTGAACTCCCCGATGACGGGCCGGACGCCCATCGGCTCGGGAAACGTCCACTTCAGGGACGGCAGGGCGTCCTGGTGGTACTCCAGCTTCCCGTTGGTGAAGCGGACCCGCCGCCCGTCCCGCCGGTCCCGGGAGACCGTGCCCGCGGCGCGCGTCCCCGCGGTGGGGTGCCAGCTGCTCAGCGCGTACGCGACGTGCGCCTCGTCGGCGGCCGTCCAGTCACCCATCGCGGCGGTGGCCAGCAGGTCGCCGAGACCGCCGAAGAAGGCCATCGCGGGGACGATCACGGCCCCGGCGGCGCGGGCGCGCTCGGCGAAGTGCGCGAACGTGTCGGCGTTGGCCTCGATCTCGGCCGCCACGTCCACGTACGGGATGCCGGCGCGCAGCGCCGCCTCGATCACCGGGGCGGCCGTCGCGGCGAAGGGCCCGGCGCTGTTGATCACCGCTGCCGTGCCGGCCAGCGCGCGGTCGAGCGACGCCGGATCGTCGACCGACGCGGGCCGGACGTCGAGCCCTGGAAAGGACGCCGCCAGTGCTTCCAGCTTCCCGGCGTCGCGGCCGGAGAGGACCGGGACGAACCCGCGATCCTGCAGCTCCGCCACCACGAAGCGCCCGGTGTGCCCGTACGCGCCGTACACCGCTACCGCCTGACCCGAACCCATCATTTCCCCCATCGTGCTCAGTTGTTCCACTGCAAATATCATGGCGGCGGCGGCCGTCCCGCACGAGTGTCTGGAACGCCACGCCTCGTACAATTTCGGACATGAAGACTGTCGCGGTCGCCGTCACCGACGGGATGCTGCACTTCGAACTGTCGGTGGCCTACGAGGTGTTCGGCACCGCACCGGCCGGCATGGCCGGCCCCTGGTACCGCCTCATCGGCTGCGGAACAGGCATCGTACAGGCCGGCAGGTTCCGGCTGGAGCCCGACCACGGGCTCGACCGGCTGCCGAGCGCCGACACCGTGATCGTCCCGGCTTGGGGCGATGTCGACGCGGACCCGCCCGGCGACCTCATCGACGCGGTGCGCGCGGCCCACCAGGCGGGTGCGCGCGTGGCCGCCCTCTGCACGGGCGCGTTCGTGCTGGCCGCCGCCGGCCTGCTGGACGGGCGGGGCGCGACCACGCACTGGGCGCACACCGAGGTGCTGGCCACGCGCTATCCCCGGGTGAAGGTCGATCCGGACGTGCTCTACGTGGACAACGGCAGCGTGCTCACCTCAGCAGGCAAGGCCGCCGCGATGGACCTGTGCCTGCACCTCGTCCGCCTCGACCACGGTTCGGCGGTCGCGAACGCGGTCGCGCGCCGCCTGGTCGTGCCGCCGCACCGGGCCGGCGGCCAGGCCCAGTTCGTCACCTCGCCGGTGCCCGCGCAGGAGAACCACCCGCTCGCGGAGCTGCTCCCGTGGGTGATCGAACGGCTGGACCATCCGCTGACCGTGGAGGACCTGGCCCGCCAGGCCGCCATGAGCTCGCGCAACCTGGGCCGCCGTTTCAGGTCGGTGACCGGCACCACCCCGCTGCAATGGCTGCTGACCCAGCGGATCCGCCGCGCGCAGGAACTGCTGGAGACCACCGACGACAGTGTCGAGGCGATCGCGGCAGCCACCGGCATGGGCACCGGCACGACGCTGCGCCGGCACTTCAACCGCACGGTCGGCGTGCCGCCCGACACCTACCGCCGCACCTTCCGCACCTCGCACGCCGAGGGCGGCACTGACAGGGCGACGATCAGCAGAAGGCAGGCCGCTACGTTTCCGGCGTGAGCGCCTCTACCGCGGAGCAGCCCCCATCTTCCTCGCGGGCCCATATCGGAGAGACGGGAGGCGGGTGGGACCGTACGTGGGGCGTACGGTCCGTCAGAGGGCGGCCAGCAGCCGGGTGACGTGGGTGAGCGGGTCGGAGCCGATGGGGCGGACGGCGACCGTGCGGGCGCCCGCCGACCACAGGCCCCTGACCTGCGCCGCCGCCTCCTCCGCTGAGCCGACGGCCATCGACACCTCCTGCGGGGCGACCCGCAGGAACTCGGCGACGCCCGCCGCGACGTCACGGGTGACCGCGGGCGCGTCGTCGCCGACGTAGAGGTAGGTGAACGTCACCAGCTCGTGGTCGTCGGTCGCGCCGATCCGCTCCAGGGCGTCCGGGAGCCGCTCCGGCCCGAATCCCTCCGGCAGGATCGTGCCCTGCGCCACCCGGCCCGACAGCGCCAGCGAGCGGGGGCTGAGCACGCCCGCCAGCACCGGCGGGACCTCCTGCGGGGGATGGACCAGCGAGAGGCCGTCCAGGTGGACGGACCTGCCCTGCAGGGTGACCGTCTCGCCGCGCAGCAGGGCGCGGACGGCGGTGATCGTCTCCTCCAGGAGCGCCAGCGGTGAGGGCGCCGCCGCGCCCGCCTGGGCCATCCAGTCCTGGACACCGTGGCCGATGCCGGCCGCGAGCCGTCCAGGGTGGAGGCGGGCGAGGTTGGCCAGCTCCATGGCCAGCAGCATCGGGTTGCGCAGCGGCGCCGGGGTGATGCCGATGCCGACGCGCAGGCGGGAGGTGACGGCGAGGGCGGTCGCCGCGGAGGAGATGCCGCCTGTCCAGCCCAGGTCCTCCACCACCCACAGGTCGTGGACCGCCGGCATGCCGTCCAGCGCTCGCGCGAAGGGCACCAGCTGCTCCGGCGGCAGATCGCGGTCGAACATCACGCCAAGTCTCATGCCGCCCTCCAGTAGTAGCGGAACAGGCGTCCGACCTCGGCGTATCCGGCTCGCTTGAACGCCGCCGCGGTGGGCGCGTTGGCGATGTCCGTCGCCGCGACGATCCGTTCGACACCGGCCTCCGCGAGGGTCCGGGTGCCCCTGGCCAGCAGGTCGTTGACGTAGCCGTGACCCCGGTGCTCGGGCACCACCCCGATGTAGGCGATCGAGTGGTCGTCGGGGGCCACCAGCCCGACGGGTGAGCCGTCCAGATAACCGACCACGAACCAGTCGGGTTTGGCCTTGCGGTTGAGCAGGTCGTCGTACATCCATCGGGCCTCGTGCTCGGCGCCCGAGGTGGCCACCTCGACCTGCGTGTCGTGGTCGAGCGACCCCTCCGAGATGCGCATCAGCACGTCCAGCACCTCCTCGGCGGCCAGCTCCCTGGCCGGGCGGTAACGCAGCCTGCCCGGGTCGTCGGGCAGGTCGCCGCCCGCCTGCCATTCGAGCAGGAGGCGCTCGACCTCCATCCCGAACCCGGCCCCGAGCAGGGCCTGGTGCTCGACCGCCCGGTCGACGACCGGTGTCAGGCCGGGCGGAAGCGAGATGTCGTGGATGATCTTGCTCAGTGCTGCGGACTCCAGGCCATGGCGGAGCAGCCGGGAGGCGGCGGCGGGGTCGGGACCCGGCTCGAACTGCCAGGTGATGACCGGCTCGGCGCCGCGGAACGGCGCCCAGAACGCCAGCCGTGTCCGCCCCGCCACGAAGCACCACTCCGGCCGGGTCCGGCCCTCCTCATGGGCGGACACGAGCTGGGATCGGGCGGGTTCGGGGAACTGGTCGAACAACGCGAGAGCCTCCACGCCTGAAGGGCTCTCCCCGGGTTTCGCAGGCCGCGGGGAGGGGTGCCGGGATGTCGAGGACATCGTCTCGCACCCTGGCGGCGTGTCGCGCAGCGGTCAGGCGGCCTCGCCCAGCGCGGCGCGTGCCTCTCCGATCGAGGAGCTCGTCTCGAAGTGCCTGTCGAGGTTGGTGATCGTCAGCAGATGCCTGATCATCCCGGGCCCCAGCACCAGGATCATCCTGCCGCGGGCGTGCTGCACGCGGTTGAGCGTGGACACCAGCACGCCGAGGCCCACCGAGTCGCAGAACGGCACCTCGGTCAGGTCGATGACCAGTCTGACCGGGTCGGCCGAGGCCAGCGCCTGCTCGATTTCGGCCCGCAGGCGTGGTGCACCGGAGACGTCGAGATCGCCCGCGATGTGCAGCACCGTGCAGAAATCCTCCTGCCAATATCTGACCACCATGGGGCTAACGTGCCCGGGCTGCGAATAGTTATACCTATTTCTTACATATGTTCTGAGTCGCCGTTTGAGTTGTCGGGGTAACGCTGGGCTTGGCCGACGGTGAGGAGGTGGACTTCGGCTTGGCGACCTTCGGCTGGTCGCTGCCCGTGACCACTTCGATGCCGTTGATGTCGGCCTGGCGAAGCTCGGCGCCGGGAATGGCGGCGGCCACCGTGCGCGCCGAATCCTCGCGGCCGGCGCCGTAACGCACGAGCGTCTTCGCGAAGTCCTTGCGAGGGGTGTTGCCCGCCTGATCCGGCACCTGGAACCCGTAGGCGATCAGAGCCGTCCTGGTGCGGGCGCCGAGACCGTTGATCGGCGTGCCGTTGAGCACCTTGAGCGAGATCCGCTGCGGCGGGATGGTGGCCTTGGCAGACGCCTTGGCCGACGGTGACGCCGTGGGGGTGGGCTTGGCCAGGTCCTCGTCGGCCTCGATGCGGCGGAACATCTCGCGGGCCGCCTGCTTGTCCCACAGCACCGCCGACTCGCCGGTGGGGGTCTTGAAGTCGACGTCGGCCAGCGGCACGTCCGCGAACTGCACATTGTCCAGCTTGACGTCCCTGAGCTGGGCGGCCAGCCCGAGCAGCCCGTCGTCGGGATCGACCTTGACGGTGCCGAGCGTGGTGTTGACGAAGGAGGCGAGCTTGGCCGGGTTGGCCAGCGTGCCGGCGCTCAGCGCCCGGTCCAGCAGCGCCGAGATGACCTGCTGCTGCCGGTCGATGCGGTCGAGGTCGGAACGGGCGGTGGCACGGGTGCGGGCGTAGCCGAGCGCCTGGACGCCCATGAGCTCGTGGGTCCCGGCGGCGAGGTTGAGGCCGGTCTTGGGATCGTTGATCGCCACCGGGGTGCACACGGTGACGCCGCCGAGCGAGTCGACCACGTCGACGAAGCCGAGGACGTTGACCTCGATGTAGCGGTGGATCTCCAGGCCGGTGGCCTGCTTGACGGTCTGCAGGGCGAGCTTGGGCCCGCCGAACTGGTAGGCCGAGTTGATCTTGTGATCGCCCTGGCCGGGAACGGTCGTCCAGGTGTCGCGCGGCAGGCTCACCACCGTCGCCTTGCTGTGGTCCTCCGACAGGTGGATGACCATCATGGTGTCGGTGCGCTGCCCGGCCTCGCGGCCGAGCTTGAGCTCGTTCTGCTTCTTGCGGGTGAGGTCGTCGCGCTTGTCCACCCCGACGAGCAGGATGTTCTCGGCCCCGCGGGGAGCCGTCTGCGAGACGCCGGCGTCGACCGAGCCGATCTGGCGCGGGGTCGCCCAGACCACCCCGGTGCCGACCAGGACGCCGGCCGAGAGCAGGCCGCCGACGATCGCGTTGCGACGCCGCGCCCTGGCGCTCTTGCGTGGCTTGCGCGGACGGCCGCCGGCGAGCCTGACGCCGCCGTAGGCGTCCCCGCCCACGTGCACCCCGGCGTCCTCCTCGCTCGGGTCGCGCATTGCCGTCCCCCTCTGTGATGCCCGGAGGATTGGGCTTTCGATTGCCTTCCTCCCCTGCCCGTACAGTAGCGTGAGCCCCGCCATGAAGCAGTTCCCCGACTCGCCGCACGCGCCAGCGGAGACGCGCGGCTGGCCGCCCATCTCCGTCGTCATGCCGGTCCTCAACGAGGAGCGGCACCTACGCGAAGCCGTCGACCAGGTCCTCGCCCAGCACTACCCGGGTGAGATCGAGGTCGTCCTCGCCGTGGGCCCGTCCCACGACCGCACCCAGGAGGTCGCCGACGCCATCGCCGCGTCCGACCGCCGGGTGACCGTCGTGCCCAACCCGACAGGCCGCACCCCCAACGCGCTCAACGCCGCGATCGCGGCCTCCCGCAACGGCATCATCGCCAGGGTCGACGGGCACGCCATGCTGCCCGCCGACTACCTGAGGGTCGCCGTCGAGACGCTGGCCGAGACCGGAGCCGACAACGTCGGCGGGATCATGGCGGCGGAGGGCGTCACGCCCTTCGAGCAGGCCGTAGCCCGCGCCATGACCTCCAAGATCGGGGTCGGCGCCGCGGCCTTCCACGTGGGAGGCACCGCCGGCCCCGCCGACACGGTCTATCTGGGCGTCTTCCGGCGCTCGGCGCTCGACCGGGTCGGCGGCTACGACGAGCACTTCCAGCGGGCCCAAGACTGGGAGATGAACCACCGCATCCGCCGGACCGGCGGACTCGTCTGGTTCCAGCCGCGCATGCGCGTCTCCTACCGTCCGCGGCCCAACGTCAAGGCGCTGGCCAAGCAGTACTTCCACTACGGCAGGTGGCGGCGGGTGGTCTCCCGGACCCACGAGGGCACCATCAACCTGCGCTATCTCGCGCCTCCCGCCGCGGTGCTGGCCATGCTGCTCGGCGTGCTGGTCTCGCCGGTCTTCCCGCTCGGGCTCGTCATCCCCGGGGGCTACGTGGCGGCCATCGTGGCCGGCTCGGCGCTGACCGGCAGCGGCCTGCCCACCGCGGCCAAGGTCAGGCTGCCGCTCGTCTACGCCGCCATGCACATGTCATGGGGGTGGGGCTTCCTGACGAGCCCGCGAAGGCTCGCCCGCGCGCCCCGCTGACCGTCAGGCGTCGACGACCTGGCCGGTCATGCCGGCGACCAGCCCGTCCAGGCAGGCCAGCGCGACCGCGTGCGCCTGCTCGGAGGGGTTGACGCAGCAGACTCCGACGCCGTCGGCGGCCCACTCCTCGGCCAGAGACCTGACCAGACAGGCCACGGCAGCCCTGGTCGAGGAGGCCAGGCCCGTGTCGCCGGCGGCCGTGCGCAGCAGCAGGCGGCCGCCGCTCTCGCGCAGGTGGGGATGCGCCGCTCGGGCGACGTTGATCGCTCCGAGGTAACCGGCGCCCACGGTCTCGGCCACGACCTCGTCGCCGACCTCGGCCAGCGCGCCGCCGCGCGGCACGTCCGCCAGGTGGACGACGTAGTCGACCGCGCCGGCGCCGGCCAGCGCCTTCGCCACCGCTTCCGGCTCCGCAACGCTCACCTCGTCGCGCGGGAAGGCGAGCACGCGCGCGCCGTGCTCCCCGGCCAGCCGCGCGAACTCGCCGTCGGCGCCGAAGACCACCACGGTCCTGCCGGCCAGCGCCTGCCGGTAGCCGTCCGGCGTGACGGCGGGCGCGCCCGCGGCGGCGAGCCGCAGCAGCCGCTCCGCGATGGACACGTCGACAGGATGCGTGACCTTCATGTTCCGCTCGCTGCCCGGCACCAGGAAGATCGGCACGTCGGGCAGGTAACGCAGCACCACGCCGCAGTCGTCGGTGGCCGGCCGGGTGCCGAACTCGGGGTCGGCCAGCGCCAGCTCGTAGGCCCGCCTGATGACGGAGAGCCGGAATCCCTGCGGCGTCTGCGCGCGCCGCAGCCGCGACCGGTCGAGGACGTCCGCCACGATCTCCTCGCCGCCGGGCCCGTGTCCCGCCACCAGGACCGTGTCGGAGCTCGGAATCGCCACCTCCACGGCCGAATGCCTCTCCAGCGCCCGAACACACTCGGTGATGATCCGGGGCTCCAGGAGGGGGCGTACAGCGTCGTGCAGCAGCACGTTGCACTCCCGCTCGCCCAGCGCCCGAAGCGCCCGCCAGGTGCTCTCCGTGCGGCTGGCGCCGCCGTCGACGATCTGGACGACCTTGTCGAAACCGCCCCGCCGGACGAGCTCCCTGACAGGCTCGGCGAACCCCGGCGTCATGAGCACGACCACCTCGTCGATCTCGGGTGAGCCGTCGAACAGGGCGATCGTGTGCTCCAGGATCGTCCTTCCGGCGATCTTGATGAGCTGCTTGGGAGTACCGAGCCCGACCCGCTGCCCAACGCCGCCCGCGAGGACCACCCCGACGGAGCTCAGCCGAGAATTCATACTTCGAGGGTAACGGTCCGGCTTCCGTGATTTCGCGTGTACCTGTCGCTACTCTGAGTCCACGCACTCCCTCTGCGAACGGGAGGACCTGCGCTTTGCCTGACTCAATGACCCGCGTGAGCACCACCACCTCCGTGGTCCTGCTCGCCACGACACCGGCCTGCAGGCTCTCCTGCGCGGACGGCACGCTGCTCGACCGGCTCGCCGACCAGCTCGCCGAGCTGCCCATCCGCGACGTCCAGGTGGTCTCCGCCGGCGGCGGGCTGGCCGCCGACCTGCGCGGCATCGCCAAGATCGCACGCGTCTCCTCCGGAGCCGTGGCCGTGCTGCCCGCCGACGTCGTCGCCCACACCGAGGCGCTGGCCGCGCTCCTGGAGCATCCCGCGCACGACACGCGGGCGCTGGTCGCAGGCGGCGCGGCGGGCGGGCCGATGCGCCCCCCGGTGCGGATCGAGGGCGGGAAGATCGCTGCCGCGGGCAGCTCCTTCCACACCGTCCCCGAGGCCAACGCCTCCTTCGCCGGCGTGTTGCAGGCCGGCGAGGCCGATCTGGCCACACTCGCCGACGTCGCCGAGGAGCTGGCCGAGCTGGCCGAGGCAGGCAGGCTCGGCCCGGTCACCCCGGTGGAGGCGGTCGACCTGCTGCTGGTCGGGCTGGTCAGGTCCGGCGTGCGCGTACGCGCCGCGGCGCTCGGCGAGCTGCACTGCAACCGGGTGACCGGCCAGGCTTCCGCCGACACCGCCGTGAGCAGGCTCGCCGACGTCGACGAGGCGCGGGTCCGCCTCGACGGCTCGGTCAAGTCCGGCGACGGCTTCTTCGCCACGTTCTTCGTCTCGTCCTGGTCGCGCTACCTGATCCGGCCCGCCGCCGCGCTCAAGCTCACCCCCAACTCCGTCACCGGCATCTCGATCGGCCTGGCGGTGCTGTCGGCGGTGTGGTTCTCGGCCGGCACCCTCGGCGGTCGGCTGCTCGGAGCCGTGCTGCTCTATCTGTCGTTCGTGCTCGACTGCCTCGACGGCCAGCTCGCCCGCTACACGCGCAGCTTCTCGCCGCTCGGCGCGTGGGCCGACGGCATGGCCGACCGGCTCAAGGAGTACGTCGTCTACGTCGGGCTGGCCTACGGCTACGTCGCGGTCCAGCCGTTCCCGAGCGGCAACCCGGCCGGGATCTGGTTCCTCGCCGTCGCCGCGATGATCCTTCAGTCCGTACGGCACTCCCTCCACTTCTCCTACGCGGGATCGGTCGCGGACGCCGGCCGGGTCGGCGCGACGTGGGCCAGACCGGTGCGCTCGCTGCTGGAGCCGGCCGACGCGGGCCGCCGCCGCGTCCCCAGGCAGGGCGTGCTCAGGTTCGCCCAGCGGATGGAGCGCGGCAGCGTCGTCCACTGGCTGAGGAAGGCGATCGTGCTGCCGATCGGCGAGCGGATGGCCCTGATCGCCGTCACCGCTGTCCTGTTCAACGCCCGGGTGACCTTCCTCGCGCTGCTCGGCTGGGGGAGCGTGGCCGCTTTGTACCAACTCGCCGGGCGAATCGTGAGGTCGGTAGAATGATCTCGGTGCACATGATCCCGGTGCCGAACAGCAGGGTCGTCGCCTACCGCGACGACGGGCCGCTCTCGCGCGGCATGGGCGTGCTCGTGGCCGGGCAGCTCCCGCCGCTTCCGCCGCTGATCGTCGGAGCCTTCGTGACCGGCGTGCTGCTGCTGATCGGCGTCGCCGGCGCCGACGCCATCGCGGTGTTCGCGCCCGCCGTGACGCTGCTGCTGGCCGGGCCGGGCAGCTCGCACCCGCACGACGGCAGGCTGGACTGGCTCGCGCCGCCCGTCCTGCGGGTGATCGAGTACACCTTCATCGCGGCCTGCGGGTTCTCCCACGCCGTGCATCCGGTGCTGATCTTCCTGCTGCTCGGGGCGATCGCCTTCCACCACTACGACCTGGTCTACCGGTTGCGGCAGCACGTCTACCCGCCGCCGTGGCTGTCGACGCTGGGACTCGGCTGGGACGGGCGCTCGATCGTGATCGGCCTGGCGGTCCTCGTCGGCTGGACGACGGGCGGGTTCGCGCTGCTCGCCCTCTATCTGTGGGGCGTGTTCGGCTGGGAGAGTCTGACGTGCTGGCTCGCCGCCCCGCGCTCTCGGGTGGAAGCGGCCGATGCGGGAACGCAAGACTAACGGCGGATTACCCGCACAGGGCCTAAAGCCAACTAACCTTTGGGCCTACGTAGTCATGCTCGACTGAGGAGTGCACGTTGCTGGGAATGGTGCTGGCCGCTGGAGCCGGACGACGCCTGCGGCCGTACACCGACACGCTGCCTAAGGCGCTCGTGCCGGTCGACGGTGAGACCACGATCATGGACATCTCGCTGCGCAACCTCGCCGAGGTGGGCCTGCGGGAGGTCGTGGTCATCATCGGATACGCGGCGCAGGCCGTGCACGATCGCAAGCGGGAGCTGGAGGAGCGCCACGGGGTGGAGCTCACCCTCGTGCACAACGACAAGGCCGAGGAGTGGAACAACGCCTACTCCCTGTGGTGCGCCCGCGACTACTTCGCCCAGGGGGCGCTGCTGGTCAACGGTGACACCGTGCACCCGGTCTCGGTCGAGAAGACGCTGCTGTCGGCGCCCGAGACCAGCGACATCCTGCTGGCCGTCGACGACGTCAAGAAGCTCGCCGACGAGGAGATGAAGGTGACCCTCTCCGACGGGGGCTCGCTGCGGCGCATCACCAAGCTCATGGACCCGTCCGACGCCTACGGCGAGTACATCGGCGCGACCCTCATCCGCCCGGGCGCCGCCGCTCGCCTGGCCGACGCGCTGCAGGCGACGTTCGAGCGTGACCCGCAGCTCTACTACGAGGACGGCTATCAGGAGATGGTCGAGCGCGGCGAGCAGATCCACGTCGCGCCCATCGGTGAGGTGGACTGGGTCGAGGTGGACAACCACGACGACCTGGCGAAGGCTCGCACCATAGCCGTCCGTTACTGAGGGGTCTGGATGCCGCTTCTAGCGAGGATGCTGCCCGCGCCGCTCACCATGGAGGTCAGGCGCGGTGCGGTGGTGCAGCTCGGCGCGCTGCTCGCCGACAGCCGGGTGGCCACCTCCGGCAGGGTCGCGGTGGCCGTCGGGCCCGGCCAGGGTGACCACATCGAGGGACTGATCGCCCCCACACTCGGCGAGGCCGAGGTCTTCAGGGTCGCCGACGGGTCGGTCGAGGCGGCCGTCTCGCTCGGCGCCGACCTGCGTAAGGGTGCCTACGAGGTGGTCGTGGGCGTCGGCGGCGGCCGCACCATCGACGCGACCAAGTACGCCGCGTCGCTGGCCGGCATCCCGATGGTGGCGGTCGCCACCAACCTCTCCCACGACGGCATCTGCTCGCCGACCGCCTCGCTGCTGTACGAGGGCGGCAAGGGCACGTTCGGGGTGCCGATGCCGCTGGCGATCCTGGTGGACCTCGACTTCGTGCACAGCGCGCCCAGCTCGCTGGTCAGGTCGGGCGTCGGCGACGTGGTCAGCAACCTGTCGGCCATCGAGGACTGGCAGCTGGGGAACGTGGAGCGCGGCGAGCCCATCGACGGGCTGGCGTGCGCGATGGCCCGCACCGCCGCGGAGGCGCTGATCGGCCGCACCGACTCCATCGAATCCGACGCTTTCCTGACCGTTCTGGCCGAGTCTCTGATCCTTTCCGGCATGTCGATGGTGATCGCAGGCTCGTCTCGGCCCGCGAGTGGTGGAGACCATGAGATCCTTCATGCCGTGGATCAGCTCTTCCCCGGCACCTCCAATCACGGCGAGCTCGCCGGGATCGGCGCCGCCTTCTGCTTCTTCCTCAGGGAGGACGCCGCCAGGCTGGCGCAGGTCACCGACTGCCTGCGCAGGCACGAGCTGCCCGTCGTCCCGGCCGACATCGGGCTGAGCAGCGAGCAGTTCGCGCAGGCTGTCGCGCTGGCCCCCGCCACCCGTCCCGGCCGTTACACGATCCTGGAGCATCTGCGCCTGCCCGAGTCCGAGATCGGCGATCGGGTGGAGGACTATGTCCGGGCCTTCGGTCGCTGAGCTGCGGCGGGTCGCCCAGCCCGCAGGCCACCTCGAGCGCCGCAACGGCGAGCACTGGGCCGGCGTGCTCTATATGCGCAGGCTTTCCATCTACGTCACATGGTTGATGACCAAGACGTCGGTCACGCCCAACCAGCTCACCTGGGTGATGACGGTCGCGGGGATCGTGGCCGGAGTCGTGCTGGCGCTGCCGGGACTCTGGGCCGCGGCGCTCGCCGCCGTGCTCGTGCAGGTCTACCTGCTGCTGGACTGCTCCGACGGCGAGCTGGCCCGCTGGACGGGGCAGACTTCGCTGGCCGGCGTCTACCTGGACCGCGTCGGCGCCTACTTCACCGAGGCCGCGGTGCTCGTCGGGCTGGGCTGGCGGGCGTCGGCCGTGCTGCCCGACTGGTACACCGTGCTGGGGGTCGCCGCCGCGCTCGGCGCGATCCTCATCAAGGTCGAGACCGACCTCGTGGACGTGGCACGGGCCAAGGGGGGCCTCTCGGCCGCCTCCGAGGCGTCCGGGGTGCAGTTCCGCTCCGGGCTGCTCGGGCTGGGCCGGAAGGTGCTGTCGGCGACGAAGTTCCATCGGATCGTGCAGCCGATCGAGCTGTCGCTGCTCGCGCTGGCGACCGCGGTGATCGACGCGGTGGCCGGGGATCTCACGGCCACCCGGGTGCTGCTGGTCGCCTGCTTCGTGGCGGCATGCCTACAGGTCGTCCTCCATCTGGTCAGCATCATGGCATCGAGGCGGCTTGCGTGATCTCATGTCGGAACCGACAGGGCTCCTCGTCCGTCGTATTGATCGGACGTCCGCGGTTCGGTGGGGGTTCACTATCGGTTCCGATACGCTTAGCTCCACCCATATCAGGCAATAGTCAGACCAGCAGACTCGGTGATCATGAAAGAATGCTCCGCCCGTGCTCTCAACGCGTCAGGACGATGATTCGTTGAAGATCTCGTGCGTCATCCTCACCATGGGCAACCGGGTCGCGGAGCTGACCCGGGCGGTCGAGTCCGCGCTCAACCAGGTCGACGGCGACGTCGAGGTGGTGATCGTCGGCAACGGAGCCGACGTGCCCGAGGTGTCGGCGACGCCACCCGTTGGCTCGTCCGCGACCGTGCGAACGGTCCGGCTTGACGAGAACACCGGCATTCCCGCAGGCCGCAACCGCGGCGTCGAGGAGTGCTCCGGTGATGTGGTGCTGTTCCTCGACGACGACGGCTGGTACGCCAACCAGAAGGTCGTGGCCCACGTCCGTGACCGGTTCGCGACCGAGCCCGACCTGGCCGTGATCTCCTTCCGGGTCATGGACCCCGACGGCGGCATCGGCCAGCGCCGCCACGTCCCGCGCCTGCGCGCCGGCGACCCGGAGCGCTCGTCGCCCGTCACCACCTTCCTGGGCGGCGCGTGCGCCATCCGGCGCTCGGCCTTCCTCCAGGTGGGCGGGCTCCCCGAGCGGTTCTTCTACGCGCACGAGGAGACCGACCTGGCCTGGCGGCTGCTCGGCGAGGGCTACCGGATCGAGTACGACGCCGAGACCGTCATGTACCACCCGCAGGTGCCGCCGACGCGGCACACCGAGTTCTACCGGCTGAACGCGCGCAACCGCGTGTGGCTGGCCCGGCGCAACCTGCCCTGGCCGCTCGCGGCGCTCTACCTGATCGACTGGGTGGTGCTCACCCTGATCCGCGAGCGGCGGTCGGGGATGGCGCTGAAGGCGTGGTTCACCGGGTTCTTCGAAGGGCTCCGCACGCCCGCCGGCGAGCGCCGCCCGATGGCCTGGCGGACCGCCTGGCGCATGGTGAAACTGGGCCGCCCGCCGATCGTGTGAGGCCTGAGGTCGCGATCGCGACGGCAGGCCCACCTCGTTCAGCCTGGAGCTTCCGGGCGGACGCGCCCGCGTCGGCCTGCTCGGCGCCGGTCAGAGGAGGGGCTCGGCCTCCCGCAGCGACAGGGCGGCGTGGGCGACCGTGGAGGCCAGCAGGGGGCGTTTCGGCAGGCCCAGCTCGCTGAGCTCCTTGGCGATCGGATGGTTGCCCAGCCTGATGAGGGCGCCGCTCGGCCGGACGTGGACGCCGCGTGCCCGCAAGGTCACCGGGACGCGCCTGGTGACGCCGTCGCGGTGGGTGAAGGCGTCGAAGCCGACCTGCGGCCCGGGACCGGGCAGCGGGATGCCCGGCTTGACCAGCATGTCCAGCACCAGCCTGCCGTCCTTGCGCAGGATGCAGCGCTTGTAGGGCGAGCCGAGACGCAGGTCGATGTCCGCGCGCTCCTTCGGGAAACCCCACAGCGCGCGCCCGGCCTCCATGGTGAAGTGCTCGTCGACCGGGAGCCAGTGGACGAACGCGGCCGAATTTCGCAGATCACCCGGTCTTGTGGCGCCCGCCGAGCCGGGCGGCCTGATCAGGAAGGCCATGCCGAACTCGTGGTAGGTGTCGAGGTCGCCGTCACGGTAGTCGGCGAACAGGAGCACGCAGACGGCCTTGCCGGGGACGACCTCCGTCACGTCAAGCCCTGAGTACGCGATGACCGCCCGCGCGGCGTCGGCGCGGACGGCGTACATGGCGCTGCAGACCGTCACGTCCCGTATCCGGACAGGCATGCCCACCGTCCGGCCCTGGATCAGATGCGATGCCATGCCCTCCAGTACATCAACCGGCGAGCACGGTGACCATCACTCCGCGGATCGGCGTACGTACACAGGCCTGTGTAGCGGCAGTGAGGGGGCGGGGGCGGGCACGCCCGCGCAGCCCTCCATCCTGGCCACGAACGCCGCCGCCTGGTCCGGCCAGTGATGGCGGGCCAGCGCGTGGGCGTGACCGTGCCTGCCGAGGGCGAGCCGCCGCTCCGGGTCCTCCTTGAGGTCCAGGACGGCGTCCAGGACGGCGTCCACGTCCAGCGGCACCACGAGGCCGCAGCCGGCCTGCTCCACCAGCGAGGCGCCCGGCGCGGTGGTGACGACCGGCAGTCCGCGGCCCATGTAGTCGAGGATCTTCGTCGGGGTCCCGCCCGGAGTGCTCGCCAGCGAGAGCCCGGCCAGGGCCCCTTCGACCATGCGCAGGGCGTGGCGGTGGGGGACGTGGCCGAACCAGTCGAGCAGGCCCACCCGCTGGGCGTCCCTCAGCAGCGGGCGCGCTCCCGGCCCGGCCGCGCCGATGAGGTCCAGCCGGATGCCGTGCGGGGCGAGCCGTCCGGCCAGCCCGATCAGCTCGTGCACGCCCCTGTCCGCCGACAGCCGCCCGAGATGGACCACCCTGGTGTCGCCGGGTGGCGGAGGGGCGGGCGACACCAGGGTGGCCTCCGGCACCGCGGCGGGCGTGATCACGTGATGCCGCCGTCCGGCACGCGCGAGGCGCCCGCCGGAGACCTGCTCACGCACGTCCCAGACGACGGGTGGCCGCCGGAACGGCAGCGTGCGCAGCAGGCGGTGGTCGTGCACGATCAGCAGGTCCGCGTCCCTGACGCCGCGCCTGAGCGCCGCGCGCGCCCTGCCGTAGGCGGCTTCGTGCGGCACGTCGACGGCGGTGAGGCCCGCGGCGGGCGTCACGTTGAAGTAGCTGAACGGCGCGACGTAGGTCACCTCGTGGCCCGCGTCGAGCAGGGCCCGGATCTGCCGGTGCATGATCCGGGCGTCCTCGGGATGATGGACGGTCGTGGCAACGCATACCCGCATGCGTCGATGCTCGGGGCTTACCAGGTCATAGGCGTGAATGCGGGTGAAACTACCGCTTAACTCCTGGATGGCCGCCGGTATAGCCATGTCAGGCGGGGCTCCAGCACCCACTTGAACACCGTCCGCGTCTCCGGCAGGCACAGCACGATCGCCAGGGCGAAACAGCTGAAACTGATCGCCAGGACTCCCAGCGGGCCGTGCAGCCAGGGCAGCTCCAGCCAACCCTGCTCCTTGGCGATGAGCACCGGGATGCCGTGCAGCAGGTAGCAGTAGAGGGTGCGGGTGCCGAGATCTGAGTACCAGGTCTCACCCCTGGGCACCAGCGCCAGCACCGCGATGCACATGGCCAGCGCGCAGATCAGCATCCCGGTCCGCACGCCGAGGCCCATCCACCACGACAGGTCCATGTCCTGGAAGCTGTCCTTGAAGTAGAAGGGCGCCAGCGGGGCCCTCGGGGCGATCACGATGGCCACCGCGGCGGCGGCGAGCACCGTGACCGCGGACGCGATCTTGATCCAGCGGCGGTTGAGCCGCTCGAAGTGCTCCGGCTGCATGACGAGCCCGATCACGAAGAACGGCATCAGGCCGAAGAACCGGTCCATGCTGAAGTCGCCGGAGATCTGCGAGAACCCGGCGAACAGGTAGATCGCGATGGCCACCGGGATGGGGTATTTCATCCGCTTCCACACCGGCGTGGACAGCCGCCAGAACAGCAGCGCCAGCAGATACCAGTTGAGCCAGGCCGGATCGATGATCGTCAGGCTCCACTTCTGGCCCTGCGAGAAGCGGAGCGCGGCGTAGCCGACCTCGACGATCACGTACGGAACGAGGAACGTGTCGACCAGCTTGTTGGTCTTCGCGTTGGAGTTCCAGAAATTCCGGGACAGATAGCCGCTGATGAGCACGAACAGCGGCATGTGGAAGGTGTAGATGAAGATGTAGAGCGCCCGGGATGAGTCGGCGCTGAGCGTCGGCACCAGTGAGTGGCCGACGACCACCAGGGCGATCAGGACGAACTTGACGTTGTCCAGGTAGGGGTCGCGCTTGCGCTTGGGCGGCTCGGGCTCCTTCGCGGCCTCCGGCTTGCCCTGCTTGTCCCCCTCGGGCAGCACGCCGTGGGGGTCGGTCTGCTCGCTCCAGAAGGTCTCTTCCGGCAGCGGCCATCGGGCGCCTGTGTTGGCGGGGCCCGCACTCTCGTCGCTCGGAGCGGTGACCGGGGGAGAGTGCTTGGTCTCAGACACAGGAAAGTCGCTCAGCTTCGCTCGGGGCCGGGGAACGCGAAGCGGCCTGCCCAGCATCGCCCTTGACGGCGCAAGGCGAGCCGCGTCGCCGACCCGCAACACGATATCCCGGCTTCGGGGTCCTGTCTCACGACAAGCCCGTGATTGCCGGGCTTACACAGCCAACTTGGAGGGTTACACACAGACGTTCTTCTGCTCCGAGGCCGTGATCGTGGACTTCTCGACGCTGTCGGGCAGCTTGGTCACCTTGACCCCCTTGAAGTCCGCTCCGACGATGAGCTGGATGACCGGAACCTTCTTGGCCGTGCCGCTCGGCGTGGTGGTCGCGCTCGTCGCCGGCCCGTAGTAGGCCTCGGTGGTGGTGGCCTTGGCCCTGCCCGCTTCCGGATCCGCCTTGGGCGTCACCTGGCCGGCCAGCACGCCGGCGTAGTCGGCGCCGGTGGAGGCGGTCTTCGGATAGCGGATCTCGGTGGTGGACAGGCTCTGGCCGTCAGAGGTCTGGTAGTTGCCGAGCTGGGTGACCTTGAAACCCTCCTTCGTGAGGAGGTCGGCCACCTCGCGGGCCCGGCCCTTGGTGGTGGTGCCGTTGAGCACCTGGACCTGCACCTGCTCCGGCTTGATCGTGGTCTTGGGCGCGGTGCTGGCGGTGGCCGAGGGCGACGGGGGCGCGATCTCGGTGTCGCTCTTGATCGCGTGGAACAGGTCGCCGGCGTCGGGCTGCTTCCAGACCACCCGGTTCTCGTCCTCGGGGTCGGGGATCCACGGGATCGTGGTGAACTTGACCCCGCCCGCGGTCAGCTCCTTGGCGCTGGCGGCGATCTCGATGAGCTGCTCGGGGTCGTTGGCCAGGTCCGGGTCCATGGTCACCGAGCCGGCCGCGGCCTTGATGAAACTGGTCAGCTTGCCCGGGTCGGTGAGCAGGTCGCCGCTGGTGGCCTTGGCGACCACCTTGCTGAGGAAGATTTGCTGGCGCCTGATGCGCTGGATGTCGCTGTTGTCGCCGTACTTGCGCAGGCGTACGTAACCCAGGGCCTTCTCGCCGTTGAGCAGGCTCTTGCCGGGCGGCAGGACCAGCTTGGAGTCCTTGTCGTTGACGCCGGACTTGAGGCAGATCTCGATGCCGCCGAGCGCGTCCACGATGTTCTTGAAGCCGCTGAAGTCGACCTCGACGAAGTGGTTGACGCGGATGTCGGTGAGCGTCTCGATGGTCGAGATCGTGCACGCGATGCCGCCGGTGTTGTAGGCGGAGTTGATCATCGCTCGCTGGGGCGGCATCTCCTGCTTGGTCGACTCGTTCTTGCACTTGGGGATGTCCACCATCGAGTCGCGGGGGAAGCTGATGAGCCGCGCCTTGTCCCGGTTGGGGGAGATGTGCATGAGGATGATCGTGTCGGTGCGCTTGCCGCCCGCGTCGGCGGTCCTGGCGAGCTCCTGGCCGTACCGCGCGTTGCCCTTGCCCGCGCGGGTGTCGGAACCGACGATCAGCACGTTGAGCGCCCCGGTGTCGCGGGGACGCGGGGTGATGATGTCCGCTTTGACGCTCTTCTGGTTGATGTTGCCGAAGGCGTCGCGGTAGAGGGTGTAGCCGGTCAGCGATCCGGCGACCATGAGGGAGGTGGCGGCGATGCTGACCCAGGCGAGGACCCGCATCCTGCCGTCGCCCCTGCCGCCACCGCCTCGGTGGCCGGACGGCGGCGGGCCTTCGGGTGGCGGCGGAGGCCCGCCGCCGTCGGGTGGCGGCGGAGGGGCCTGCTTGCGAGCAGACGGGACGGCCGCCGCCTGCCTGCGAGCCATCCGGCTGCCGGGCTGTGGCGGGGCGACCCTGCGGTCCGGAGTGGACGCGCTTCTGTGGTCACTCATGCGCCCCCTAGCCTCGTTCGCTACGCTCCACGCGCTGGCTTGGTCGTACTGCGCCAAGAGACTAGGTCACGTACGGCGTACCCGCAGCCATGACCGACGGAATCGACCGTGACCCAGGCGTGATGTTTGTCGGCCAAAGCATACTCAGAGCCGGACATTTCGTGGAATATCATTCAGGAAGTCTTTACGATTCCCACAGGCAAGGGCGGCTGCCAGGAAGGCCAGCGGAACGGCCGGCAGCACGTAGCGGTAGTCGAACTCGGCGGCGGCGGCGGGCGTGACCAACAGCACAATTGCCGTCGACCAGGGCAGCAGCCACGGGGCCGGACCGGCTTCCCGCCACCGGCCCGGGGGAGCTCCGGCCCGCCTGTCGTGCAGTCGCCGGCCTGCCGCCAGCGCGGGCGGGACGAGCAGGACGGCCAGCAGCACCGCGCCGGGCAGCCGCGCCACGTCCTGGTAGGCCCGCATCCACCCCGCGTACGGCTCGACGACGGCGGTGCCGATCGGCCCCCGCTCGTAGTGCCGGGAGTAGTCGACGCCGAGCTGGGCCGCGTAGCGGCCCGGCGGCCCCGGGCTGGTCGTGGGGAACTGGTAGTAGTCGTAGATCTCCTGGTCGGGATAGACCGGCCGGCCCCACACGAACGAACGTCCCAGCTCCGACAGCACCGAGGCCGCGTAGTCCAGCGGCTGCGTGCGGATGGCCAGCGTGGCGAACCTGCCCGCCAGGTCGTCGGTCTGCTCGGTGAACGTGATGCCGGGCAGCGCCACCAGCGGCGCGTCCTTGGCCCAGATGTACTCCTGAGAGGGCGGCCGCTGCTCGGGTGGCCGGGCGTCGCACAGCACCCGCAGATCCGGCGGAGGATCCATCCGGGCGCAGTCGGCGAACGACATCGTCCGGGCGTAGAGGAAGACGCCGTTCGCGCCGATGATGCCGACGCGCTGGTAGGTGCCGTAGAACCAGGCGCCATAGGCGATGACGGGCACCAGCGCCGCCGCGAGCAGCACAGCGGCCGGCCGGACCTGCCTGCGAAGCAGGAACCAGGCCACCAGGAGCAGGATCAGCGGCTGGCCGACGGTCCTGGTGAGGGTGGCGGCGGCCAGCAGCAGACCGATCGTGACGGCGCTGGGCCGGTCCGCCAGGCTGAGCACCACGGCCAGCACGACCAGGAACATGAAGAGCGTGTCGGAGACGAGCAGGTGCTCCAGCTGGATCTGGTAGGCGTCCAGCAGCACGGGCGCCGCGGCGAGCGTCGCGGCCCACCCGCGCCGCACCCGCCGGAGCACCGCCCAGTAGACCAGCACCCCGGTGGCCAGCCCGAGCAGGTGCTGCACGGCCGCGACCACCCCGAACGCGTGGAACGGCTCCAGCAACTTGACGAACATCGAGTAACCCGCCGGCCGCACCAGGTCGGGGCGCGGCTTGAAGACGGTGACGATGTAGGTGTAGGTGTCGGGGAACCAGAGCGCCGGCCGGTAGCCGAGCGCCGCGACCACGCGCAGCGCCGCGCCCACGGCCAGCAGCCCCACGAACCAGCCGTGCCGCCGCACGAAGAGGGCGGCCCTGGCAACAGGCGCGGGCCCGGCGTCCCGCCGCTCGCCGGCGCCGTCATCCACTCGCACGTCTTCCCGTTCCACCGGCACGTCGCGTACGCTACCGGGCTTCGACCAGCGGACCGTCATCCTTCGGCTCCGCGGACACGCCGGGTCGCCCGCCTGGCGGGGGACCGGCGAGCGGTCATCGTGATGTTGGATACGCTCGCAAACCGATGGAACTCGGTCGGCTCGAACAGACGCGCAGGCCGCCGGCGGGCCGGGTGCTCGCGGCGGTCTCGGTGCTGCCCGCGCTGGCCGTGGCCGGCTGGCTGCTGTCCGGGCTGCCGCTGCTGCTGCTCGGCGCCTACCAGCCGCTTCCCGCCTTCCTGGTGGGGGCGCCCGTAGTCGCGCTGCTGTGCTGGGCCGGTGCGCGCCGCCCGGCGAAGACCGTCGAGGCCAGCGCCCGGCAGGTCGCGGCGGTGCTCGCGATCGCGGCCGGATCCGGCGTCTTCAACGCCGTCATGCACAGCGAGCAACTCGCCGTGAAGCGCGACCCCGCCACCTACGCGCAGTACGCCATCTGGCTCGCCGGGCACGGCTCGCTGCCGATCCCGGCGCACGCCGAGGCGTTCGGCGGGGCCGACCCAGCGCTGATCTTCCACAGCGTCGGGCTCTACACGGTCGACGGCGCCGTCGTGCCGCAGTTCATGCCCGGCGCGCCGATGCTGTTCGCTCTCGGCGAGTGGTTCGGCGCTCTGCTCGTGACGCCCGCCGTGCTGGGCGCCCTGGCGGTGCTGGCGCTGGCCGGGCTGGTGGCGCGCCTGGCCGGCGCGCGCTGGGCGCCCGTCGCCGCGCTGGCGTTCGCGGCCTGCATGCCGGTCCTCTACACCTCGCGCACCACGTTCAGCGAGATCCCGTCGATGATCCTGCTGTTCGGCGGCCTGGCGCTGATCCACGACACCCTGAGCAGGCACTCCCTGGCCGGCGGCTCGCCAGGTGGAGGTGAGCCCGATGGCGCCGCGCCGTCGCCGGCTCGGCGGCGGCTGGAGATGGCCCTGGCCGGCCTGGTGTTCGGGCTGAGCGTGCTGGTCAGAGTGGACGGGCTGCGGGACGTGCTGCCCGCGCTGGCGTTCGCGGGACTGCTGATCGGGATGCGAAGACTCGCCCGATCCCGCGCCAAGGGCGGCGACGCGGGGGGATCGCCGGGCCTCGCCGGGCAGCCGCCCTGGTCAGGAGCAGGGCTTGGCGGGGCGCTGCTGGCCGGGGTCGCCGCCGGGGTGGGGGTGGGGCTGCTGGCCGCCTACCTGCTGGCCCGGCCGTACCTGGACTACCTGTCGCGGTCCGTGAAGCCGCTGCTGCTGATCTGCGCCGTCGTCCTGCTGCTCACCCTCGCGGGCACGGCCGCCGCGCCGCTGCTGGCCCGCGTGCGGCTGCCGCGCCGGCTGCCCGAGGCCGCGGCCGCGCTGGTGGTGCTCGTGATGGCCGCGCTGGCCGCGCGGCCGTGGCTGCAGACCGTGCGCCGCACGCCCGCCACGCCGGAGGACCGGCTCACGTACATCTTCATCGAGCAGATCCAGAAGGCCAACGGGCTGCCCCAGGACGGCTCCCGCCTCTACTTCGAGAACTCGCTGCACTGGGTGGCCTGGTACATCGGCGTCCCCGCGATCGTGCTCGCCACGCTGGCCGCGGCCGTCCTGGTGCGGCGGCTGCTGCGCGGCGGCTCGCCCGAGTGGCTGCTGCCCCTCGCGGTCGTCGGCTGGACCGCCGTCACCACCCTGCTCCGCCCGGAGATCACCCCCGACCATCCCTGGGCGGCCCGCCGCCTGGTGCCGGTGGTGATCCCGGGCCTGATCCTGCTGGCCGTGTGGGGGCTCGGCCGGCTGCGCGACCGGCTGGACGACCGGCTGCGCGACACCGCCCGGCCCGGCCGGCGCCTGCGCGCGGTCCAGCGCTGGGTGGCGCCCGTGGGCGTGCTGCTCCTGCTGGTCCCGCCCGTCGTGACCTCGATCGGCACCGCGTTCACCCCGGTGGAGCGCGGGGAGGCGGCGGCGGTGGCGGCCATGTGCGCGCGGATCCCGCCGGACGCCTCCGTGCTGATCGTGGAGCGGGTCACGGCCAACCGGTTCACCCAGGTCGTGCGCGGCATGTGCGATGTCCCGGCCGCACAGGTGCGCCGGGCCGCCGGGGACACCGCCGCCGAGCCGGAGGTGCACCGCCTGATCGAACGGGTGCGCGCGGCCGGCCGGACCCCCGTCGTGCTGGCCGCCGAGCCTTGGCAGGTCTCACCGTACGGCGCGGCGTCGCAGGTGATCGCCCTGGTGACGCCGCAGGACGAGCGTTCGCTGACCGGGCCGCCCGACGGCACCTGGACGTTGCGGGTCAACGTGTGGATGGCGATGGCTTGACGCCTGCCTGCCCGGATGTGGACTCGGCTTCCGGCGGGGCAGAGTACCCTCGACGCACGTGAGCACGCTTGAGCCCCCCCAGAGTGGATCCGCCGTGGAAGAAGCGCCCTACGTCACCATCGTCCTGCCCTGCTACAACGAGCAGGACCACGTCGTCGACGAAGTCGAGCGCATCACCAGGGCGATGGACTCCAGCGGCTACACCTACGAGCTGGTGGCCGTCGACGACTGCTCCACCGACGCGACGCTGGCCAGGCTGCAGGAGGCCGCGGCCGGCTATCCCCATCTGCGCATCCGCGCCTTCCACCGCAACGGCGGCTCCGGCACCGTGCGCAGGATCGGCACGCAGGAGGCCAGGGGCGAGATCGTCGTCTGGACCGACGCGGACATGACCTACCCCAACGAGCGCATCCCCGAGCTGGTGCAGCTCCTGGAGAAGGACCAGACGGTCGACCAGGTGGTCGGCGCGCGCACCAGCGAGGAGGGCTCGCACAAGCTGCTGCGGGTCCCGGCCAAGTGGGTGATCCGCAAGGTGGCGGAGAAGCTCGCCGGGCAGACGATCCCCGACCTCAACTCGGGGCTGCGGGCCTTCCGCAAGTCGGTGGCCAGGCCCTACCTGCGCCTGCTGCCGCCCGGGTTCTCCTGCGTGACGACGATCACGCTGTCGTTCCTGTCCAACCAGCACGACATCTACTACCTGCCGATCGACTACGCCAAGCGGGCGGGCAAGTCGAAGTTCAGCTTCGTGTCCGACGCCTACCGGTACATCCTGCAGGTGCTGCGGATGATCATGTACTTCAACCCGCTCAAGGTGCTCATGCCGCCGGCGCTCTGGCTGGTGGCGATCGGGTTCGTCAAGGGCGTGT
The DNA here is from genome assembly GCF_037044575.1 of Nonomuraea sp. LPB2021202275-12-8. Classification (NCBI taxonomy): domain Bacteria; kingdom Bacillati; phylum Actinomycetota; class Actinomycetes; order Streptosporangiales; family Streptosporangiaceae; genus Nonomuraea; species Nonomuraea sp. LPB2021202275-12-8. The sequence continues at coordinate 222,079 of NZ_JBAHWD010000007.1, forward strand.
GGGACATGATCCAGCATCCCTTCTACTTCCCGGCCAACACCGTCATGATCTTCCTGTCCGGCCTGCTCATCGGGTCGGTGGCGCTGCTGGCGGACCTGATCGTGCGGTCGCGGGGCGAATAGCGTGCGGATCGCCATCGTCGGCCCCACCTATCCGTACAAGGGGGGCGGCGCCCAGCACACCACCGAGCTGGCGCACCGGCTCGCGGCGCTCGGCCACGACGTGGTGATCGAGTCGTGGAAGGCGCAGTATCCGTCGTTCCTCTACCCGGGGCAGCAGACGATCTCCGCACCCGAGGGCGTCCCCTATCCGAAGACCGTGCGCGACCTCGACTGGCGCCGGCCCGACGGGTGGGTGGCAGCCGGCAGGCGGCTGCGCACGGCCGACCTGGTGGTCCTGGCCGTCCTCAGCCCGGTGCAGGTCCCCGCATATTTGGGGATCCTGTACGGCATAGGCCGAAAAGTCAGGACCATTGCCCTCTGCCACAACGTGCTGCCGCACGAGCGCAAGCCGTACGACAGGCCGCTGATGAAGGCGCTGCTCAAGCGCGTCGACGGGGCGCTGACCCACTCCGGGGAGCAGGCCGCGCTGGCAGGGGAGCTGACGGCCGGTCCCGTCCGCGTGTCGGCGCTGCCGCCGCACCTGCCCTCCACCCACGCGGGACGCTCCGACGAGGTGCGCCACCGGCTGCTGTTCTTCGGCATCGTCCGCCCGTACAAGGGACTCGACCTGCTGCTGCGCGCGCTTCCTGACGGGGTCGCGCTGACCGTGGCGGGCGAGTTCTGGGGCGGCCTGGAGGGCACCAGGGCGCTGATCGAGGAACTGGGGATCGGCGACCGGGTGGACCTGCGGCCCGGTTACGTGGCCGCCGACGACGTGCCCAAGCTGTTCGCCGAGGCAGACGCGCTCGTCCTGCCCTACAGGAACGCCACCGCCAGCCAGAACGTGTGGCTCGGCCACGAGCACGGCGTGCCGGTGATCGCCACCCGCGTCGGCGCGCTCGCCGACCATGTGACCGACGGCGTCGACGGCCTGCTGGTGGAGCCCGGCGACGTGGCGGCGCTCAGGCGGGCGATCGAGGGCTTCTACGCCTCCGGCGAGCCGGAGAGGTTGCGGTCGGGGGTCAAGGCGGTCGACCCCGCGCCCTTCTGGTCGGCGTACACGGCCGCGCTCCTGGACACCTGACGCCCGAGCAGCAGCGCCAGCCCGGCGGCCGCCGCGTCGGCCAGGGTGAACGCCAGCCGTGACAGCACCGCCACGGCGAAGGCCGGGCCGGTGGTGATGATCGGCGCGAGCACGAGCACCAGGGCGCCCTCCCGCACCCCCACCCCGGCGGGCACCACGAAGGTGAGCAGCCCCGTCGCCCAGGCGAACGCGTAGGCGCCGGTCGCGATCACGTAGAGGTCCCACCTGCCGGCGAGCATCCAGGTGTGCAGGCCGTACACGAACCAGCCGAGCGCGGTCCACCCCACCGCGACCAGCACCGTGCGGCCGGGCAGCACGCTGTCGAGCGCCGGCCTGCGCGCCACGCGCAGCGCCACGTTGAGCCCCCAGGTGAGCACGCGGGGATGCAGGCAGACGGCGATCACGGGCACGAGCAGCAGCAGATACCACGCCTGGCGCACGACCTCCTGGGTCGCCAGGGTCGCGGCGGCGATGGCGATCCCGACTCCCAGGTTGATCACCAGCGCCAGCGAGATGCACGCGAACGTCCTGCGCGGCGGGCTGCCGTGGTCGCGGCCGAGATCCATCATCGCGGCGTAGGCCCAGACAGCGCCCGGAATGTACTTGCCGAGCTGGCCCACGAACATGATCCGCCCGGCCACCCGTACGGGCAGCGGCGATCCCAGTCCCGCGAGCACCGCGCGCCAGGCGAGCAGCATGCAGAACTGGCCGAGCAGCACCGCCACGAACGCGCCGAGCACCGCCCACGGCGAGATCTCGGCCACGGCCGCCCGGGTGTCGTCCCAGTTGCGGGCCAGGGCGTAACCCAGAAAACCCAGCGCGACCAGGGCCAGGACGACGCGCAACAGGCGGCGGATCATCCGCCAAGGTTACGCGCGATACGCCAGGTAGAGCCAGACTGTCCTGATGACGTGAGCCGTGTCCGGATTCTCGCCCCGTCCGAAGCCGGGTTCGACGGCTGCCGGTGGCGAGCGCGGGTACTGTTGGGCGGCGTGGGAAAGCAACGGGTCGCGCAGCTGGCCTACTCCGAGTTCCAGTCGGCGATGCTCGACGAGGAGAAGCGCAGGCGCAAGGCCGCGAAGATCATCGCGGTGCTGGAGCACTTCCACGGGCCGCTCGGCGGGCTGACCGTGGGCGACGTGGGCTGCTCGGCCGGCTTCATCGCCGACGAGCTCGCCGCGGCCGGGGCCAAGCGCACGCTCGGCATCGACATCGACGTGCCGGGGCTGCGCAAAGCGGCCGACCGGTTCGGCGAGCGGGTGGCGTTCGTCTGCGGCGACGGCACGGCGCTGCCCTTCCCCGACGGCTCGATCGACGTGCTGGTCTTCAACCACATCTACGAGCACGTGGTCGACCCCGACGCGGTGGTGGCCGAGATGCGCCGGGTGCTCTCCGACGACGGCGTCCTCTACCTGGGACTCGGCAACCGGCTCGGCGTCATGGAGCCGCACTACAAGCTGCCGTTCCTGTCCTACCTGCCGCCGGCGCTGGCCGACCGCTACGTGCGCGCCTCCGGCCGCGCCGACCACTACTACGAGCGCTTCCGCACCCGGCGCGGACTGCGCAGGATGCTGCGGGCCTTCCACGTGTGGGACTACACCTTCCCGGTGCTGGCGACGCCGACCCGGTTCGCCGGGTCCGAGCTGTTCCCGGGGACGCCGGGGCGCGTGGCGCAGGCCGTGCTGGCCCGCACGCCGCGCGCCGTGCTGCGGCTGCTCCTCCCTCTTGTGCCGACCTACCTGTGGGTGGCGACGAAGACGCCGCGGCGCCCCGCGGGCGCCGCGCTCCCGCAGCCCCCCGAGCCGGTACGCCCGCTGTGAACGACTCCGGTACGCCGGGCCGCCCCGAGACGGCCGGCGACCGCGAGACCTCCACCAGCGGGGCCGAGGGGGGCGTGACGGCCGGACAGGGGGCGCCCGCTCGCAGGGGGACGTTGGTGCGCCGGGTGGTGCGGATCGGGTTCCTCCTGCTCGCGCTGGCCTTCGGCGGCTGGGCCGTGGCGTCTCAGTGGGACGCCGTGGTCGCCGGGTTCGCCGCGCTGAGCTGGCCGATGCTCGCCGGGTCGCTCGTCGCCGTCGTCGCCGCCCTGCTCGGGGCCATGCTCACCTGGCGCACCCTGCTCGCCGACCTGGGTTCGCCGCTGCCGCTGCGGCCCGCGGCCAAGGTGTTCTTCGTGGGCCAGCTCGGCAAGTACATCCCCGGCGCGCTCTGGCCGGTGCTCGCCCAGATGGAGATGGGACGCGATCTCGGCGTGCCGCGGCCGCGCAGCGCGGCGGCGTTCTTCCTGATGATGCCCATCCAGCTCGCCACCGGACTGCTCGTCGCGCTCGGCACGCTCGGCTGGGACCGGTTCGGCTGGCTGCTGCTCCTCGTTCCGGTGCTCCTGGTGCTGCTCGAACCCAAGGTGATCAACGGGGTGATCGGCTTCGGCCTGCGCAGGCTGAAGCGCGAGCCGCTGGAACGGCCGCTCACCCGGCGGGGGATGCTGACCGCGCTCGGCTGGGCGCTGCTCGGGTGGACCTGCTACGGCGTGCACCTGTTCTTCATCGCCCCCGAGATGGGCCTGCCGTTCGCCGTCGGCGCGTTCGCCCTGTCGTGGTGCCTGGGCATCCTGACCTTCGTCGTGCCCGCCGGGGCGGGGGTGCGTGAGGTCGCCATGGTGGCGGCGCTCGGGCCCGTCATGGACAGCGGCCCGGCCATCGCGGTGGCCCTCTGCTCGCGGATAGTGATCATTCTCGGCGACTTGATCTGCGCCGGATTGGCCGGAATTTCGGCGCGGCGCGACTCGGTGTGATTTGGCACACGATTTAGGGGAGGCTGGTCATAAGCTGAACCTAGAGGGGGACACCAGATCCCACGTTGATCTTGAGGGGAGAAGATCTTCGTAATGCCTCGAGTGCTCGTCGATGCGGCCGCAGTTCCCGCGGACCGCGGTGCGTTGATCAGGTATGTGGACGGCTTGGTGATGGCGCTCGACCGGGTGGGCGCCGACCTCGCGGTGGTCTGCCAGCGGGCGGACGCCGAGAGATACCGCGCCATCGCCCCGTCGGCCCGCGTCATCCCGGGACCCGTCTCGCTCACCAACCGGGCGGCCAGGCTCACCTGGGAACAGACGGGCCTGCCCCTGCTCGCCCACCGGGCCGGGGCCGACGTGATCCACGCCCCCTACTACTCCATCCCGCTGCGCTCCGGGGTGCGGACGGTCGTGACGGTCCACGACGTCACCTGGTTCACCGAGCCGGACCAGCACAGCCCGGCCAAGGCCTCCTTCTTCCGCTCGGCCACGCGCACCGCCGTGCGCCACGCCAACCGGGTGATCGTGCCGTCCAAGGCGACCAGGGACGAGCTCGTGCGGGTGCTCTCCGCCGACCCGACCCGCATCGACGTCGCCTACCACGGCGTCGACCAGCAGCAGTTCCATCCGCCGAGCGAGGCGGAGATCCAGCGGGCGCTCAGCAGGTGCGGCCTGCACGGCCAGCCGTACGTGGCCTTCCTGGGTGCGCTCGACCCTCGCAAGAACGTTCCAAACCTGATCCGCGGCTTCGCCACCGCCGTCAAGAACCTCCGGGAGCCGCCCGCGCTGGTGCTCGGCGGCGGGGTGCACGAGGACGACGTCGACGCCGCCTGCCGGGAGGTCGAGGCCACCGTCAAGGTGGTGCGGCCCGGCTACCTGAGCGTGCCCGACCTGGCGGGTTTCCTCGGCGGGGCGCTCGTGGTGGCCTTCCCGTCCAGGGGCGAGGGGTTCGGCCTGCCCGTGCTGGAGGCGATGGCCTGCGGCGCGCCCGTGCTGACCACCCACCGCACGTCGCTGCCCGAGGTGGGCGGCGACGCGGTCGCCTACACTGAGCCGGACGCCGACAGCATCGCCGCCGCGCTCGGCCAGCTCCTGGCCGCGCCGGACAGGAGGCGGCAGCTGCGCGAGGCAGGGCTGGCGAGGGCACGCGAGTTCACGTGGGAGGCGTCGGCCGAGGCGCATCTCAGCTCTTATCAACGCGCCATCGAATAGTTCGGTAACCTCGCACAGTTATGGAGAGCTCTTTGCCAGACCTCGAGGCGATCCTCCTGGTCGGGGGGCAGGGCACGCGCCTGCGTCCGCTGACGCTGGGCACGCCGAAGCCGCTGCTGCCGACCGCCGGAGTGCCGTTCCTGGCCCACCAACTGGCACGTGCCCGCTCGTTCGGCGTGCGCCGGATCGTCTTCGCGACCTCCTACAAGGCCTCGATGTTCGAGCCGGAGTTCGGCGACGGTTCGGGGTTCGGGCTCTCGCTTGAATACATGACCGAGGAGACGCCGCTGGGCACCGGGGGCGCGATCCGCAACGCCGCGGAGGCGCTGTCGTCCGGGCCGTCCGACCCGGTGCTCATCCTCAACGGCGACATCCTGTCCGGTCACGACATCGGCCGGCAGGTGCGCGACCACCTCGCTCGCGACGCCGCTGTAACGCTCCATTTGACGGAGGTGGAGGACCCGACCCGGTTCGGCTGCGTCCCCACGGACGGCGACGGCCGGGTGACGGCGTTCCTGGAGAAGACCCCCAACCCGGTCACCAACCGGATCAACGCCGGCTGCTACGTGTTCACCCGCTCGGTCATCGACGAGATCCCGCGCGGCGAGGTCGTGTCGGTGGAGCGGGAGACCTTCCCCGGCCTCATCGAGTCCGGCCGGCTCGTGCTCGGCTACGCCGACCGGACCTACTGGCTCGACGTCGGCACGCCCGCCGCGTTCGTCCAGGGCTCGCGCGACCTGGTGCTCGGCCGCCTGGAGTCGCTCGCCCTGCCGGGGCCGACGGGCGAATACCTCGCCCTGCCGGGCGCGCTCGTCTCGCCGGAGGCCAAGATCCAGGGCGGCACGGCCGTGGGGGCCCGCTGCGTCGTCGAGGCGGGCGCCACGGTCGTCGGCTCGGTGCTGAGCGACGACTGCGTCGTCGAGGCGGGTGCCAGCGTGACCGACTCGGTCGTGGGGCGGGGAGCGCGGGTGTGCGCGGGCACGGTGGTGCGCGACGCGGTCATCGGCGACGGCGCGGTCGTCGGACCGGGCAACGAGCTGCGGGCGGGGGTGCGCATCTGGCCTGGCGTGGAGCTGCCCGAGCGCGCGGTCCGCTACTCGAGCGACGTCTGACCGGTGGCGGGCATGCTGGAAAGATGAGGGACACCGGATCGGGCCCGGTCGGCCGATGAAGGAGCGCGTCTGGGCCCCTGCGGGGCCGGTCGAGGTCGGAATGGAGCTGGCGCCGCACAAGCGCGGCTCCGGCGACCCGGCATGGCGCCAGACGCTCGACGGCGCCATCTGGCGCACCTCGCGCACCCCCGACGGGCCCGTCACGCTCAAGGTGTCGGCCGGCCACCGGCAGGTGCACGGGCACGCCTGGGGGCCGGGGGCCGAGTGGATGCTGGACAGGCTGCCCGCGCTCCTCGGCGCCGAGGACGACGTCTCGGGCTTCAGGGTGCGGCACGCGGTCCTGGACGACGTGGCGAGGAAGCACGCCGGGCTGCGCATCGGCAGGACGGCCAGGGTCATGGAGGCCCTGGTGCCCGCCGTGCTGGAGCAGAAGGTCGTCGGTCGCGAGGCGTGGCGGGCGTGGCGGTGGCTGCTGCAGAGGTACGGCGAGCCGGCGCCGGGACCGGCGCCCGAAGGGATGCGGGTCATGCCCGAGCCGGCCGTGTGGCGGGAGATCCCCAGCTGGCACTGGCACAAGGCCGGGGCCGAGGCCGTGCGCGCCAGGACCATCGCCACCGCCGCCTGGCACGTCGCCAAGCTGGAGGCCGCCACCACCAGCGAGGAGCTCGACCGGCTGCTGCGGGCCCTGCCCGGGATCGGGGTGTGGACGTCCGCGGAGGTGCGCCAGCGAGTGTTCGGCGACCCCGACGCGGTCAGCGTGGGCGACTTCCACCTGGCCAAGATCGTCGGATATGCGCTGACCGGCGAGAAGACCGACGATCCCGGCATGATGCGGCTGCTGGAGCCCTACCGGGGGCACCGGCATCGGGCCGCGCTCCTCATCACGCTCACGGGTCTGCGCCCGCCCGCGCGCGGCCCCAGGATGGCCGCCCGCGATTACCGGTCCTTCTAACCCGGGCCCCTGAGTGCGGGCCGGGAACTCAGCTGGTCGTAGTGTGCCGTTATGAGTCTCGTCAGTGATTCCGCGTTCCGCCGTGCTCTCGCCCGTGCCCGTGACGGCAAGACCTTGGACGTCGCCGAGGCCACCGTGCTCCTGCACGCGCGTGGCGAGCACCTTGAAACCCTCCTTGACCACGCCTCCCGGGTGCGCGACGCCGGGCTTAAGGCCGTCGGACGGGAGGGGGTCATCACCTACAGCAGGAAGGTGTTCATCCCCCTGACGAGGCTGTGCCGGGACCGCTGCGGCTACTGCACGTTCGCGACCGCGCCGCACAAGCTCGAGTCCCCTTTCCTCAGCCCGGACGAGGTGCTGGAGATCGCCAGGCAGGGCGCCGCCATGGGGTGCAAGGAGGCCCTGTTCACCCTGGGCGACCGGCCCGAGGACCGCTGGCACCAGGCACGCGAGTGGCTCGACGCGCACGGCTACGACGACACGCTCTCCTACGTGCGGGCGATGGCCATCGGGGTGCTGGAGGAGACCGGGCTGCTGCCGCACCTCAACCCCGGCGTGCTGAGCTGGCGGGACCTCCAGCGGCTCAAGCCGGTGGCGCCGTCGATGGGCATGATGCTGGAGACCACGTCCAGGCGGCTGTTCGAGGAGAAGGGGCAGCCGCACTACGGCTCGCCGGACAAGGACCCGGCGGTGCGGCTGCGCGTGCTGGAGGACGCCGGGCGGACCAACGTGCCGTTCACGACCGGGATCCTGATCGGCATCGGCGAGACCGTCGAGGACCGGGCCGAGTCCATCTTCGCCATCCGGCGGGTGGCCCGCGAGTACGGCGCGATCCAGGAGGTCATCGTCCAGAACTTCCGCGCCAAGCCGGACACCGCCATGCGCGGTCTGCCGGACGCGGACCTGAAGGAGCTGGCCGCCACCATCGCCGTCACCCGGCTGGTGCTGGGTCCGCGGGCGCGCGTGCAGGCGCCGCCCAACCTGGTGGACTCCGAGTACGAGCTGATGATCCGGGCCGGGATCGACGACTGGGGCGGCGTGTCGCCCCTGACGCCTGACCACGTGAACCCCGAGCGGCCGTGGCCGCAGATCGAGGAGCTCGCCGCGCGCACCGCCGACCACGGGTTCCGGTTGCGGGAGCGGCTGACCATCTACCCCGAGTATGTGCAGGCGGGGGAGCCGTGGCTGGACCCCCGCCTGTTCGGGCACGTGGCTGCGCTCGCGGATCCCGAGACGGGGCTCGCCCGGGAGGGGGCCATGCCCCAGGGACTGCCCTGGCAGGAGCCTGACGGCGGGTTCTCCTCCTCAGGGCGGGTGGATCTGCATGTGGAGGTGGACACCTCCGGGCGCACCCATGATCGGCGCGATGACTTCGATCACGTCTACGGGGACTGGGACGCGCTGCGGGACCGGCTGGATCCCGCCGCACCGGTGCCGGGAGCAGCGGCGGCGCGAAGCGGTCCCGGAGTGCCCGGGGAGGTGCGGGAGGCGCTGCGCCGGGCTGAGAGCGATCCAGCGGGGCTGAGCGACGCCGAGGCCGTGGCGTTGCTGTCGGCCGAGGGGGAGGCGCTGGAGGAGCTCGCCGGGATCGCCGACGAGCTGCGCCGCCAGGCCGCCGGGGACGACGTGACGTACGTGGTCAACAGGAACATCAACTTCACCAACGTCTGCTACACCGGCTGCCGGTTCTGCGCGTTCGCCCAGCGCAGGACGGACGCCGACGCCTACACGCTGAGCCTGGACCAGGTGGCCGACCGCGCCGAGGAGGCGTGGCGGGCGGGCGCGACCGAGGTGTGCATGCAGGGCGGCATCCATCCCGACCTGCCCGGGACGGCGTACTTCGACATCGCCAGGGCCGTCAAGGCCAGGACGCCGGACATGCACGTGCACGCCTTCTCGCCGATGGAGGTCATCAACGGCGCCAGCCGCACCAACCTGTCGGTCGAGGACTGGCTGCACGCCGCCAAGGAGGCCGGGGTGGACTCGCTGCCGGGCACGGCGGCGGAGATCCTGGACGACGAGGTGCGCTGGGTGCTGACCAAGGGCAAGCTGCCCGCCGCCGAGTGGGTGGACGTGATCACCACCGCGCACCGGGTGGGCATCCCGACCACCTCCACGATGATGTACGGGCACGTCGACACCCACCTGCACTGGGTCAAGCACATCAAGCTCATCCGGCGGCTGCAGGAGGAGACCGGCGGGTTCTCGGAGTTCGTGCTGCTGCCCTTCGTGCACACGAGCGCGCCCATCTACCTGGCGGGCGTCGCCAGGCCGGGGCCCACCGCACGGGAGAACCGGGCGGTGCACGCGCTGGCCAGGATCCTGCTGCACGGGGCGATCGCCAACATCCAGTGCTCCTGGGTCAAGCTCCAGGACGACCTGTGCCGCCAGGTGCTGAACGGCGGGGTTAACGATCTCGGCGGCACGCTCATGGAGGAGACGATCAGCCGGATGGCCGGGTCGGAGAACGGCTCGTACAAGACCATCAGCGAGCTGCGCGAGATGGCCGGGATCACCGGCAGGCCGGTGCGGCAGCGCACCACGGAGTACGGCCGGCCGGGCGCCGAGCGGCTGGCCGCGTCCGAGGCCAGCGACGGAGTGTGCCAGAGCGTGCGGCGGGTACTTCCGCTGGCATAGTTATAACAAGTTCTACTGACCCTTGCGCCTGCTGTGGGAGGCGCTGGGAGAATCGTCACCCCCCACCGAGAGAGGTTCACCGTGCGGTTTGGCCGACACCGCGCCGCGTTATCTCCCGAGCAGAGACGGGGGAGAGCGCTCCGGCGCGGGATGCTGGCGGGTGTCACGGTCGTGGCTGTGGTCGCGGGCATGCTGGTGGTGCTGTTCGGCGGCGGCCGCGGTGCCCTGTGCTCCACACGAGAGCCTGTTCTGGTTGATGTGGCGGCCGCGTTCGACGTGGCTCCGGCGGCGATGGAGGCGGCCGGGCGGTTCAACGAGACGAGGACCACCGCCGGCGGGCGGTGCGTGCTCGTCCAGGTGACCGAGCAGCCTCCCGCCACGGTGTTGCGCACGCTGATCGGCGAACGGGCGGGCGTGCTGAGCGAGCGGCCCGACGGCTGGATCTCCGACTCCTCGGCCTGGATCCGCCTGGCTCGCAAGCAGGGGGCGAGCGCGCTGCCCGCGGGCGAGACCGTGGTGGCGACCTCGCCGCTGGTGTTCGCGACCCGCTCCTCGCTCGCCGAGCGCTTCTCGGTCGGCAAGACGGAGATGAACTGGCGCATGGTGTTCCCGCCCACGGTGCGCGGGCGGGTGGCGCCCACCGAGGAGGAGCCCGACATCGTGCGGGTGCCCGACCCGTCGCTGGCGGGGGCGGGCATCGCCACCGTCGCCGCGGCCAGGGACGTGGTCGGCACCGGGCCGGAGGCCGACAAGGCGCTCACCGCGTTCGTCCGGTGGGCGCAGGCGGGCTCGGCGCCCGACTACCGCAGCATGCTGGCGGCGGTCGACAACCGGGCGTTCTGGCAGCGGCCGGTGGTCATCGTGCCCGAGCAGTCGGTGCGGAACCACAACCTGAGCCCGTCGGCGGACCCGGTCGTCGCGCTGCACCCGCGCGAGGGCACGATCACCCTCGACTACCCGTACGTGGTGACCGCCACCGATCCGACGGTGGCCGAGGCGTCCACGGCCTTCGCCGAGTGGCTGCGCGGGGCCGAGGCGCAGCAACTGGTCCGGGAGGCGGGATTCCGGTCGGGTGACGGGACGCAGGGCCCGGTCACGGCGGGAGCGCAGAGCCCGGTCACCACCCCCAAGGTCCGGCCCTCGGTGTCGCACGAGGACATCGACGAGGCGCTGCGGGCATGGAGCAGGCTCGCCCCGCCGACCAACATCCTCGTGCTGAGCGACACCTCCAAGCACATGGCCGAGCCGCTGGGCGGCCGCACCAGGGTGGCGGTGGCGCTGGACGCCGCCAGGACCGGGCTGCAGCTCTTCCCCGAGTCCACGCACATGGGACTGTGGGAGTTCGCCGAGAGGATCGGCGGGATCAACGGCTACCGGGAGCGGGTGAGCCTCGGCCCGATCAACCGCCCGGAGACGGGCGAGCTCGTCAGGCGCGGCCGGCTGAACGAGCTCACCACCACGATCACCGCCCACCCCAAGCGGGACAGCTCGCTCTACGACTCGATCCTGAGCGGCTTCCGCAAGGTCGGCAGCGAATACCGCGAGGAGATGAACAACACGCTGCTGGTGATCACCGCAGGCAAGGACGACGGCCACGGCATCAAGCTCTCGCAGCTCGTCGAGCGGTTGCGTGCCGAGTGGAAGCCGGACAGGCCGGTCCAGGTCATCATCATCGCCTTCGGCAACGGCGTCGACCGCGACGGCCTGTCAGGCATCACCTCGGTCACGAACGGGTCCCTGCACGTCGCCCAGGAGCCGGGCGAGATCATCGACGTCTTCCTCGCCGCCCTGGCCCGCCGCCTGTGCCATCCCACCTGCGGGACGGCCTCGTAGAGACGGTGAAGGGGGTGCCGGTGTCCGGCACCCCCTTCGATCAGTCGGCGCCGGAGGGCGGGGGCGCCGCTCTCCGGCTGGCCGAGGTCAGATCCTGCTCCACAGGGCCGGGACGTTGGGCGGCTCCCAGCCGGTGAGTGCGGTGTGCGCCTGGAGGCAGCGGTAGGTGGCGCCGCCGTAGGTGACGGTGGAACCGGTGCTGTAGGCGGTGCCGGCCTTCCACGTGCCGCCCGGGCTGACGGTCGGCGTGGGGGTCGGCGTCGGAGTGGGCGTGGGGGTGGGCGTGGGCGTGGGGGTGGGGTTGCCGCCACCGCCGCCGATCTGCAGGTCGATGCAGGCGTAGAAGGCCATGGGCGTGTCGGCGATGTTCCAGACGGCGAGCACCTTCTGCCGGCCGCTGAAACCGGACAGGTTCACGGTGTGCGAGACCTGCGGCGGGGGCTGGCGGCCCGCGTCGTTGAAGCTGGCGACCCGGGTGTTGCCGATGTAGTACTCCCAGGTGCTGGTGGAGTGGCGGGCGGTCAGCGTCCAGTTGAAGTTGACCGTGGTGCCGACCGAGGTGACGGGCCAGGGCTTGCTCTCGTCGCTGAGCTGGGCGAAGCGGCTGAGGCCGCCGTGGCAGTTGCGCTGGCCCTTCGGCCCCTCCACGCTCTGCGGCTCGTAGATGATGTCGCCGCAGTTGGCGACCCGGCCCTGGGCGCAGTGCGCCTGGCGGCTGGGGGGCGAGTTGACATAGCCGTGGGCCAGGGCCGGGGAGGCGACGAAGATCGTTGCGGCGATGGTCATCACCGCCGCGGCCAGTAACGTGAGCAACCTTCTCATTGAAGCGGCTCCTTTACTTGGGGGGTTGGCCCAAATGTAAAGGAAAGTTTCCTAACGGTAAACCGATTCGTGACCGCTCCTGGAAGTGGTGAGTCAGGCCCGTCAGCGCGTCACGTAGAAATCCCGTGGATCGCGCGGCGCGCGGTCGCGCGGAGGGGCGGCCGCGTGGCCGATGGCGACGCAGCCCATCGGATCCCACTCCTGCGGCAGGTCCAGCACCTCGCGCACCACCGGGCGGCAGAACATCGTTGACGACACCCACGCCGAGCCCAGCCCCTCGACGGCGAGCTGGACGAGGAAGTTCTCGACGCCGGCGCCGGTCGCCACCACGAACATCTCCCGCTCGGCCGCGTTGCGCCGATCATCCCGGTAGGTGTGCGAGCCCTCCATCACCAGGCACGGCACCACCAGGTAGGGGGCGTCGCGCAGCACGTCGCCGCGCCTGACCCGCTTCGCGATCGACTCCTCGGTGAAGCCGTCGCCGCGCAGGTCGGCGATCCACGCCTCGCGCATGGCGTCGACCAGCCGCATCCTGGTCGCGGCGGACTCGACGAGCACGAACCGCCAGGGCGTCGTGTGGTGCGGCGCGGGGGCGGCGATGCCCGCCGCGACCGCCCGCCGCACGGCCTCGGGGTCGACCGGCCGGTCCCCGAACGCCCTGATGGTGCGGCGCGCGAACACCACGTCACGCGAGCCGAAGCGGAACATGTCCTCGTCGGCCGGGCGCACCAGCGGCCTGACCCCCGGTCCGTCGTCCTCGGTCACCAGGTGCGACAGCCCGCGCACGATGGCCACGGGCACCCCGTCGAGCTTGCCCTTGACCAGCTCGGCGGCGGATGCGACCTCGTCCACGAGGGCTGTCACGGTGGCGCTGAGCGGGTTGCCGTGGGTGTCGGCCGCGCCGCGGAAGTCGGCCAGCGCCGTGACGCCCGCCGCGCCGATGGCCACGTCGGTCAGCCCCTGCCGCCACGGCCTGCCGAACGTGTCGGAGACGATCACCCCGACCCTGTGCGCGAGCCCCGCCCTGATCCGGCGCGCCGAGGCGTCGGGATCCTCGGGCAGCAGCAGCACGGTGCCTGGATCGGTGTTGGAGGCGTCGACTCCGGCGGCGGCCATGACGAAGCCGTGCCGGGTCTGCGAGATCACGGTGTCGCCGCGCCGGGCGACCACCCGGTCGGTCTCGTCCTCGATCGCCTTGGCCCTGTCGGGGGCCTCGCGGATCCGGCCCTCCGCCTTGCTCACGATCTTGGAGGTGACGACGAGGATGTCGCCGTCGCGCAGGCCGGCGTCCTTGAGCAGGGCGGCGATGTCGTCACCGGGCCGCACCTCCCCGATGCCGCGCACCCCGACGATCTCGACCTGGCCGGGGGCGGCTCCTGGCGGCTGGTGCTGATCTGCGGTCATCGGGCGAGCTCCTGGGCCAGGTCGAGGGCGGCGCGCGCGATGGCGACGGTCGAGTCCGTGTCGTGCATGAGGAGGGGCCGGGCCTCGACCCGGACGCCCTCCAAGGCGACCGCCGAGTCCTCGGGGGCGACCAGCCAGCCGCCGATCAGGTCGGCGCCGTACAGCTCCAGCACCGCCTGGGCGCTCGTCTCGACCCCGATCGCCGTCAGGCAGGCGTCGGCCATGCCCCTGACGGGGGCGCCGCCGATGATGGGGGAGACGCCCACCACGGTCTTGGCCGTGAGGGCGTCGCGGATGCCGGGCACCTGGAGGATGGTGCCGATGCTCACCACCGGGTTGGACGGCGGCAGGATGACCACGTCCGCGTCGGCGATCGCCTCCAGCACGCCCGGAGCGGGCTTGGCCTGGTCGACGCCGACGAGAGCGATGGACTCGGCGGGGACGGACGCGCGCAGCCGGACCCACCACTCCTGGAAGTGGACGGCGCGCCTGCCGTGCTCGTCGGAGATCACCACGTGCGTCTCGCAGCGGTCGTCGCTCATCGGCAGCAGGCGGACCCCCGGCTGCCAGCGCGCGCACAGCGCCTGCGTGATCTGCGAGAGCGGGTAGCCGGCCTCCAGCATCTGGGAGCGCACGATGTGGGTGGCGAAGTCGCGGTCACCCAGGCCGAACCACTGCGGCTGCACCCCGTAGGCGGCCAGCTCCTCCTTGACGACGTGCGTCTCCTTGGCGCGGCCCCAGCCCTGCTCCTCGTCGATGCCGCCGCCCAGCGTGTACATGACGGTGTCGAGGTCGGGGCAGACCCGCAGGCCGAACAGGGTGATGTCGTCGCCCGTGTTGCCGATCACGGTGATCTGGTCGTCGGGTGCGGTCGCGCGCAGGCCGCGCAGGAAGCGGGCGCCGCCGATGCCGCCGGCGAGGGACAGGATGTGCATGCGGCCAGTCTTCCACCGGGCCCGGGAAGCCCTCCCACGGGAGCCGTTTTAGTTCATCCCGCAACCTCCGAAAAAGGCGGATTTACGGGGAAGATAACGGCTATCGTGATCTACGAGCTCCATGGGACTCCCGCGGGGTAAGTCCATGATGTGGCAAACTCCCTTCGGGCCAAAGGGTCCGTTGGGGGTAGTTGTGAGCAAATTTGACGTCGCCCGGCTGAAGGAGCCGGCCGCCTGGATCATGCTGGCCGCCGGCGGGCTGGACATCCTGCTGACGCTGGGCCGGATCCTGATCGGCTCCTCGGAGTCGTTCGGCGGCAGCTCATCCTTCGTCGAACGGGCATTCAGCCACTTCACCGGCCTGACCAGCCCGGTCACCACGGCGCTGCTCCTGGGCGCGGTGATCCTGGTCACCAAGGTCGGCCAGCCTTCGCCAAAGGCCAAGCCCGTCGCCTACATCGCGGCGGCCTTCCTGGGCATCGCCACCGTGTTCGGCGCGCTGTCGCTGCTGCTCGGCCTGTTCGCCGGCGCCGGGGCACGCTCCACGGTGGAGTTCGTGCTCATGGGCGCGCCGCTGCTCGCGCTGACCGCCGTCGCGCTGGTCTACCTGCTGCCGCAGGTCCTCCCCGAGCGCCGCGCCGCAGCCCAGGGCTACGCGCAGGGCTTCCAGGGGTACGGCCCGCAGGGGTACGGCCCGCAGCCGCCGTCGCAGGGCGGCCCCGCCTACGGCCAGCAGCCGCCGTCCCAGGGCCAGCCCGGATACGGCCAGCAGCCGCCGTCGCAGGGGCAGCCGGCGTATGTCCAGCAGCCGCCGTCGCAGGAGTACGGCCAGCAGCCGCCTGTCCAGGGCCAGCAGCCGCCGTACGGCCAGCAGGGCTACGGGCAGCAGCCGCCGAGCCACGGCGGCCACCCCGAGCAGCCCCCGTACCCGCAGCAGTCCTACAGCGCCCAGGCCCAGCCGCCGTTCGGCCCGCAGGACCAGCCCGCTCAGGCGCAGGACGCCTATCAGCCTCAGCCCAGAGCGGCCCTCCCGGCCCTGCCCGCGGCCCCGTCCGACCGCGACCAGAGCCAGGCGGAGCAGCCGGCCGGCCAGTTCGACGGCTACGGCCAGCCCTCCCAGTCGCAGGACCCGTACAGCCCGCAGGCTCAGGCCCCCTTCGGCCAGGCTCAGGAGCCGTACGGCCAGCAGCCCCAGGACGCCTACGCTCCGCAGACCCAGGACGCCTACGCTCCGCAGCCCCAGGACGTCTACACCCCGCAGGCCCAGGACCCGTACACCCCGCAGGGGCAGGATCCGTACGGCTCGCAGGGGCAGGACCCGTACGGCTCGCAGGGGCAGGATCCCTTCGGCCAGCGGACCCAGGACGCGCACGGCTCGCAGGCGCAGGATCCGTACAGCCCGCCGAGCCAGGCCCCGTACACGCCGCAGAGCCAGCCCGCGCACGCCGCGTACACGCCGTCCGAGACCGCGCCGGACGCGGGATTCCAGTCGCAGGCGGAGTACCAGCCCGCGCCGTACGTCCCGGCGGACAGCCAGCCGAACGTCTACGGCGCGCCGAACCCCTACGCGCCGGCCGAGAGCCGGCCGGACGCCTACGGCCAGGCCGGGGACCCGTACGCCCCTCCGGCGGACAGCCAGGCGGGCGGCTACGCTCCCTCCGGCGGCCAGCCGAACGCGTATCCGCCGGCCGACGACCGGCCCAATCCGTACGCGCCCGCGGCCGACAGCAGGCCGAACCTGTACGCCGCCCCCGACGGACCGCCCGGCGCGTTCGGCACCGCCGGCCAGCCCTACAACACGAGCGAGACCGCGCCCAGCGTCCCGTACCCCCAGGCCGAGCAGCCCCAGCAGTCCCAGTACGGCCAGCAGGCGTACTACGAGCGCCCGTCCGCCTTCGACCAGCAGGGCCAGCAGCAGGGCGGGCAGCCGTTCACCGGGTACTCCGGCAGTGAGTTCGCGACCCCGGCCCACGAGCCGGCCGAGCCGGACCTGCCCGTGGATCCGCGTTCGCAGCAGCTCCTCGACGCCTACCAGCAGGCGGAGACCTACCAGTCGGGCGCCGGCACCCAGCCCGACCTCAGGGTCCCGGACTATTCGAGCCCGGCCAGGTCGTACGACGACCCGTTCGGCCACCCGCAGCACGGCCAGCACGGTCAACCGCAGCACTCGCAGTCCCAGCCCGCCCGGCCGCAGCACGCGCAGCCCCAGCACTCGCAGGCACCGCACTCGCAGGCGCCGTACGAGCCCCAGCAGGGTCAGTACGAGTCGCAGGGCTACCAGCCGCACCACCAGGCGCCGGGCTGGAGCGCCGAGACGCCGGCCGAGTCGACCGTCCGGCTGGACCAGTCGTCGTTCGGTGACGCGCTGGGCGAGCAGCCCCGGCAGGGGGATGACCCGATCGACCCGACGGCCATATACACGCCCAACGAGCCACGCAGGTAACGGACCGGCAAAGCACGGCTAGAGAAGAGGTGGCGCAGAGGGCGGAGCTCTATCCCGCCCTGCTACGGTTCCGACCGCTGACAGCGTTGAACACACCCGTCCATCACCCAGGACTCTGGCCTGAAGCGGGTGCGAACATCACATGCCAGGCACGACCGGGGCGAGAGCTGGTCTTTCCCCGGATACCAGCATGCCGCTTGACGCCACGTACGGCACACGCGTGTAATTACAACCATGTTGTTACGCCTTCCCGTGGGTGGGTACAAGGAAGGCGTTCCATGGGGGGCTCCATTGCGGGCGGGCGGCAGGGAGGTGTGCAGTGACCGATCTGGTCATCGCACAGGATCAGCTTGACGCTGAAGAACTCGGCTGGCAGGAGCGCGCACTGTGCGCGCAGACTGATCCGGAGGCGTTCTTCCCGGAAAAGGGCGGCTCCACCCGAGAGGCCAAGAAGGTGTGCCGATCGTGCGAAGTTCGTGCCGAGTGCTTGGAGTACGCACTCGAACACGATGAGCGCTTCGGCATCTGGGGTGGGCTGTCCGAGCGGGAGCGCAGACGAATCAAACGCGAGGCCGTATAGGGATATATCCGGAGGAGGGTCACACGGTTCGCCGTGTGACCCTTTTTCGTATGTGTGCAAGGTGTGACCTGTATGGTGGGCGCGGCTGATCAGCCCCCTGATGATCACCCCTCTGGAGCCGCACGCCCATGTCCCGCCCCTTCGTCACCGTGATCGTCGTCGCGCACGACGGCGGACGCTGGCTCAGGGAGACCCTCCAGGCCCTGCTGAGCCAGAGCCGCCGCCCGGATCGCGTGGTCGGCGCCGACAACGGCAGCAGAGACGGCTCGGCCGACCTGCTGGCCGAGGCGCTCGGCGGCGGCAACGTGCTCAGGCTGCCCCGCTCCACCGGCTTCGGGGAGGCCGTCGCCGAGGTGCTCGGCAAGCTGCCGGCCGGCGGCGAGAACGAGTGGCTGTGGCTGCTCCACGACGACTGCGCACCCGACCGGCGCGCCCTGGAGGCGCTGCTGCGCGCCGCCGACCAGGACCGCAAGGCGGCGGTGCTCGGCCCGAAGCTGCGCGACTGGCTGGACCGCAGGCGGCTGCTGGAGATCGGCGTCACCGTCGACCGCACCGGGCGCAGGGACACCGGGCTGGAGCCGGGGGAGTTCGACCAGGGGCAGCACGACGGCACCCGCGAGGTGCTGTCGGTGTCCACCGCGGGCATGCTGATCCGCCGCGACGTGTGGGAGCGGACCGGCGGCCTGGACCCGTTCTTCCCGCTCTTCCGCGACGACCTGGACCTGTGCTGGCGGGTGCGCAACGCCGGCCACAAGGTGCTGAACGTCACCGAAGCCGTGGCCTGGCACGCGGAGGCGGCAGCACGCAGGTGCCGCCGCATCACGGTCAGCGGCGACCACCCGCGCAGGCTGGACCGGCGCAACGCGATCTTCGTCATCATGGTCAACCTGCCGCTCAGGGCGATGCTCTGGGCGCTGCTGCGCAACGTGTTCGGCTCGTTCTTCCGAGTGCTGCTCCTCATCGTCGGAAAGCAGCCGGCGAACGCGTTGGACGAGATCGTCGCGCTGGGCTCGATCCTGGCCCACCCGCTGCGGCTGGCCAGGGCGCGACGGGCCAGGCACGAAGGCCGCACGAAGGGGTATCTCCGGATCAAACGGCTGCTCACGCCGCCCGGAGCGGCCTACCGGCGGCTGGCCGACATGGTGCAGAGCTTCCTCGCGGGCGAGGGCCCCGTCGACTCCGCGGGCCGCCACCATCAGGCCGCGCCGGATGCCGCCCGGGGTGACGAGGAGAGCGAGCAGGCCCCGGCGGACCACTCCGGCGGCGTCAAGCGCTTCCTCGGCCGCCCCGGCGTGCTGCTGGTGCTCGGGCTCACCCTGATCGCCCTGGTGGCCGAGCGCTCCCTCCTGGGAGGCGAGAGGCTCGGCGGTGGCGCGCTCGTCCCGGTGACGGGCGGAGCGGGAGATCTGTGGGCGTTCTACACCGAGGGCTACCACGACGTCGGGCTCGGTTCGGCGGACTGGGCCCCGCCGTACGTGGCGGTGATCGCGGCCCTCTCGACGCTGGCGTTCGGGCAGACCTGGCTGGCGGTCTCGGTGCTGCTGCTCGGCTCGGTCCCGCTCGCGGGGGCGTCGGCCTACCTGGCGTCCCGCCGGCTCGTCGCGGCAGTCCCCGGCTCGGGGGTGCCCGTGCGCGTATGGGTGGCCGCGTCGTACGCGCTGCTGCCCGTCACGACGGGCGCGATCGCCGGGGGACGGCTCGGCACGGCGGTCGTGCTCGTGCTGCTGCCCGCCTACGCGGTGCTCGGCGCGAGCGTGCTGTCCGGCGAGCGCCGCCGCGCCCGCCGCGCGAGCTGGGGTCTCGGCCTGCTCCTCGCCGTGGGGACCGCCTTCGTCCCGCTGCTCTATCCGATCTTCGCGGTGCTCGGCGCGCTCGCCCTGTGGAAGGTGCGGCGTGCCGCGATCTCCGTGGGCATCGCGCTGGCCGTGCCGGTCGCGCTGCTGCTGCCGTGGCTGGCGGGGCTGGTGGTGGAGCCGGCCAGGTTCCTGCTCGAAGCGGGGCTGCACGATCCCGACCTGGTCGACGCCCGGCTCGCCCCCGAGTCGCTGCTGGCGCTCAGCCCGGGTGGCCCCGGGCTGCCGCCGCTGTGGGTGACCGCCGGGCTGCTCGCCGTGGCCCTGGCCGCGCTGCTCGTGGGGAGCGGGCGGGCGGCCGTGGTGGCCGTGGTGGCCGGGTGGGCTGTGGCGCTGTCCGGAGTGCTGGTCGCGACGCTGACCGGCCGGATCAGCGTGGCCGGGGCGCCGGCCTGGCCGGGCGTGCCGCTCGCGGTGGCCGCGGCCGGGCTGCTCGTGCCGGTCGCGCTGAGCGCGCACCGGCTGACCGGGCTGCGGGCCAGGGGCGGCCTGCGCAGGCTGGGAGCGACGCTGGTGGCCGCCGTGGCGTTCAGCACGCCGCTGCTCGCCGCCGGTCACTGGATGCTGCACGGCGTGTCCGGGCCGCTGCGGAACGACGCGCCGGACGCGCTGCCCGCCCTGGCCGTGATCCACTCCGGGCGGGGCGAGCGCACGCTGCTCATCAGGGGATCGGAGTTCACCGTGCTGCGCGGCCGTACCCCGCTGATCGGAGAGGCGGAGCTGCCGGTCGGATCCGAGGCGCGCGCCCAGGTCGCCACCGCGGCGGAGGGGCTCGCGGGCGGGCGCGGCGGCAACGACGCGGCGACGCTCGCCCAGCACGGCGTGGCGATGGTGGCGGTGGCGCCGCCGGTCTCGCCCGAGCTGGCCAGGACCCTGGACTCGCAGCTCTCGCTGCGGCGCATGAGCTTGTCGGACGCCGGTGGGCTGTGGCGGCTGGCCGAGCCCGCCGCCCAGGTGCCGGCCCAGCCCGCGCACATCCTGCACGGTCCCTGGCTGTGGATCCAAGGCGCGCTGGTGCTGGCGGTGGCACTGCTGGCGGCCCCCGGCAGGCGCGAGGAGCCCGTGGAGGAGCGCGCGCAGCCTCCCGCCCCGGTGCTGGTGGGCGCGCGATGAGGGCGGCGGCGAAGAGCAGGTTCGGCCCGCTCGCGCTGGTCCTGTCGGCGCTGGTCGTGCTGTACGGCATCGCGTACGTCACCAGGCCCGCTCCCTCGCCCGCCCGGGCGGCCGAGCCGAGGAAGGTGGCCGTGGAGGCGGCGACCGCGGTCTGTCCCGGCACGCGCGGCGCGAGCGTCAGCGTCTACCTGCCCGGAACGCTGTCCCGCGAGACGATCAAGGACGCGAAGCCGTACGTCGTGACCGGCCCCGGCGGCCTGGAGGCCGGATACACCACCCGCGTGACCAGGGGCGGCGAGCGCGGCCTCGCCGGGGTCCGGTGCGCCGAGCCCGCGGCCGAGACCTGGCTGGTCGGGCCGGGCCCCGCCGCGGCCCGGGTGACGCTGCACCTGGTGAACCCCGGCAAGGCGGCCGCCCTGGCCGACGTGACGGTGTTCGCCGCGGAGGGGCTCGTCTCCGGTGACAAGGGGCTCGGGCTGGAGATCGGGCCGGGCGAGCACCGCGCGATCGACCTCAGGACGCTCGCCCCGTCGGCGGACGTGATGGCGGTCGGCGTCACCGCCGTCACCGGCAGGCTCGCGGTCGCCGCCAGGGCCTCGGTGGAGAGCGGCGGCGTCGACTGGCTGCCCGCCGCCGCGCCGCCCGCCACGCGGGTCGTGGTGCCGGGCATCCCCGGCGGTGGCGGCAGGCGGGAGCTGCTGATCGCGGCGCCGGGCGAGAGCGACGCCACCGTCCAGATCAGGGCGGTGACCCAGGGCGCCGACTACGCGATGAAGGGCCGCGAGACCGTCGACGTGCCGGCGGGCGGCGTGCTGTCGATCGATGTGACCACCGGCATCGGCGGCGAGTCCGCCGGTCTGGTGCTCACCTCGACGGCCCCGATCGTCGCCGGACTGGTGATCACCGGCACCGGGGAGCAGTCCGACGTGGCGTTCACCGCGGGCACGCCGCCGCTCGACCTCGGCAGCGCGGTCGCGGGCAACGGCGCGGGCGCCCGGCTGGTGCTGACCGCGCCGGGCCCGGCGGGAGGCCCGGCCGGGCGGGTGCGCGTGCAGGTGGTGCCGGAAGGCGGCGAGGCGCAGCCGCCGTTCGAGGTGGAGGTGCCGACCGGGCGCACCAAGGACGTGCCGGTGCGGGCTCGCGGCGTGTACGGGATCGTGGTCACGCCCGTGGCGGGCCGGGTCTACGGCGGGCGGGTGCTGGCGGAGCGGTCCAGGAGCGGGTTGCTGATCACCACGCAGCCGCTGGCGCAGGCCCGGATCTGGACCATGCTGCCCGAGCTCGCCGACACCTCGCGCGCGGTGCTGCCCTAGCGGCGCTCGTCGTAACCGGGATCGACCGTGTCGGGTGACAGGCCGAGCAGCGTGGCGACCTGCTCCACCACCGTGTCGTGCACGAGCGCGCCCAGTGTGTCGCGGTCGCGGGCGCGCGCCTCCAGGGGCCGCCGGTAGACCACGACCGAGGCGGGATTCGGGCCCTTGGCCGTGTCGGCGCGGCCGAACGGGATGGGGCCCGTGCCGACGCCGGGCCCGTCTCCCAGCTCGCTCAGCGGCGGCACCTCCTCCACCGCGAACTCCACGGCCGACAGCTGCTTGCCCCACTTGGGCCTGAGCCGGTCCACCGCGTCGAGCACCAGGTCGTCGAAGCGCTCGCTGCGGGCCCTGGACATGGGCACGTAGGAGGGGGCGAGCGGCCCGCGCAGGCCGCGACCGTGCCGGTCACGCCGCTTGGGACCGCGCTTGGAAGTCACACGGCAAGTCTAAGGGGGGACGCCATCGGTGCATGTGGGTGGAAAGGCTGCGACAGGTGTCCGAATTGTGGCGACACGCTCGTTAAGAGCGCTCAGATAGTGGCGCCCCGCACTCTTACCAGATACGGTCCCTCCGTGAGCCCCGTCCGCCGCTGTTCCCGCACCGCTTGCAGTCAGCCTGCCGTCTTCACGCTCACGTACGTATACGCCGACTCGACCGCAGTTCTCGGCCCTCTGGCGACGTACGCCGAGCCACACTGTTATGACCTGTGCGCCGAACACGCCGAGCGGCTGACCGCCCCCCGCGGCTGGGAGGTGGTCCGCCTCCCCACGGACAGCGGCTCGCCGAGCTCCGACGATCTCGAAGCGCTGGCCAACGCCGTCAGGGAGGCCGCCAGGCCGACCCCCTCCGGTGCGGGCGAGCCCGTCGGCCAGGGAGTCGAGGTCGGACGGCGTGGGCACCTGCGGGTGCTGAGGTCGGCCCAGCAGCATCGTGACCGGTAGGCTCGTCCCAGCCGGAGAAACGACCTAGGGGCGGAGCTGGAGTGGGCGACCTCGCCAAGATCTTCAAGGCTTACGATGTCCGCGGCGTGGTGCCAGACGAGCTCGACGAGCCCACCGCCGAGGCCGTGGGGGCGGCCTTCGTGGAAGTGACCGGAGCCCTGGCGGCCGTGGTCGCGCACGACATGCGCGAGTCCTCCGTGCCGCTCGCCGACGCCTTCGTCCGCGGCGCGCGCTCGCGCGGCGCCGACGTGGTGCACGCCGGGCTCGGCTCCACCGACCTGCTTTACTACGCCAGCGGCAGCCTCGGCCTGCCCGGCGTGATGTTCACCGCCAGCCACAACCCGGCCCGCTACAACGGCATGAAGATGTGCCGCGCGGGCGCGGTGCCCATCGGCGGCGACACGGGACTGACCGAGATCCGCGACCGGGCGGCCGAGCTGGTCGGCGTCACGGCGACGCCCACCGGGTCCCTGATCGAGAAGGACCTGCTGCAGGGCTACGCCGACCACCTGCGCACGCTGGTCGACCTGTACGGCATCCGGCCGCTGAAGGTCGTCGTCGACGCCGGCAACGGCATGGGCGGCCACACGGTCCCGGCGGTGTTCGACGGGCTGCCGATCGAGCTGACCCCTCTCTACTTCGAGCTCGACGGCTCATTCCCCAACCACGAGGCCAACCCGCTGGAGCCGGCAAACCTGCGCGACCTGCAGAAGGCCGTGGTCGAGGCGGGCGCCGACCTGGGACTGGCCTTCGACGGCGACGCCGACCGCTGCTGGGTCATCGACGAGCGGGGCGAGTCCGTCTCCCCGTCGGCGATCACCGCCCTGGTGGCCGCGCGAGAGCTGGCCAAGCACCCCGGCTCGACGATCATCCACAACCTGATCACGTCGCGCGGCGTGCCGGAGATCGTCCGCGAGCACGGCGGCGATCCGGTGCGGACCCGCGTCGGCCACTCCTTCATCAAGGCGGAGATGGCCCGCACCGGGGCGGTCTTCGGCGGCGAGCACTCGGCCCACTACTACTTCCGCGACTTCTGGTTCGCCGACTCCGGCATGCTGGCGGCGATGCACGTGCTGGCCGCGCTCGGCGAGCAGGAGCGCCCGCTGTCGCAGGTGGTGGCGGCCTACTCGCGTTACCACGCCACGGGCGAGATCAACAGCACGGTCCCCGACCAGGAAGAGGCGCTGCGCCGGGTGCGTGCGGCGTTCGCCGGGCGGGGCGAGGTCGACGAGCTCGACGGGCTGACCGTGAGCGCGCCCGGCTGGTGGTTCAACCTGCGGGCGTCCAACACCGAGCCGCTGCTCAGGCTCAACGCCGAGGCGGCCGACCAGACCACGATGACGGCAGTCAGGGACGAGGTCCTCGACATGCTGAGAGAGGTAACACAGTGAAGATCGACGACTGGCTGCTGGAGATCCTGGCCTGCCCGGCGTGCAAGTCACCGCTGCGCGCGGAGAGCGAGTCCGAGGAGCTGGCCTGCACGGGTTGCGGCCTGATCTATCCGGTCCGCGACGACATCCCCGTGCTGCTCGTCGACGAGGCCAGGAAGCCGTGACCTGGGAGCCGGAGCGGCTCGACGACCAGCACCACCTGAGCGAGGCCGACCCGGGCGGCATGCTGCTCGCCGTCGCCGCCTCCGCCGCCCAGGTGCGCACCGGCCACCGCTGTGCGATCGAGGCGGGCGTCGGCCGGCTGTCGGCCGACGTCCGGCCGAGGGCCGTCGTGGTCGCGGGTATGGGCGGCTCGGCCATCGCGGGCGAGATTCTGGCCGCGGTCTGCGGCAACAGCGCGCCGGTGCCCGTGGTGACCCTGCGCTCCTACCAGCTTCCCGGCTGGGTGGGCGCCACCGACCTGGTCGTCGCGATCTCCTGGTCGGGTGAGACCGAGGAGACGCTCTCCGTCGCCGCCGAGGCGGTGCGGCGCGGCTGCACGCTGCTGGCCCTCGGGCCCGCGGGCTCCCCGCTGGAGGCGGTGGCCACGCAGGCGTCGGCCGTCCACGTGCCGCTCCCGACGCAGGGGCAGCCCAGAGCCAACCTCTGGCTGGTGACGGTCCCGCTCGTCGTGGCCGCCGTCTCGCTGGGCCTGGTGCGTGCCGACGACGAGGTGTTCGAGCGGGTGGCCAAGTCGCTGGAGGACATCGCGCACCGGTGCCGGCCGTCCAGCGAGTCGTTCATCAACCCGGGCAAGACGCTGGCCATGGATCTGGCCGAGAGCGTCCCGATGATCTGGGGCTCGTCGCGGCTGGCCGCCGTCGCCGCCGACCGCCTGGCGGGCCAGCTCAACGCGAACGCCAAGTATCCGGCGATCTCCGGCGAGCTGCCCGAGGCCGGCCACAACCAGGTGGCCGCGTTCGACGGGCCGCTGGCCGCGCGTGACATCTTCGCCGAGACCTCGAGCCGTTCGCTCAGGCTCGTGATACTGCGCGACGTGGAGGAGCATCCGCAGGTGGCCAGGAGCCGCGAGGCCGCCGTGCGGCTCGCGCACGACCGTGACGTGCCGGTCACCGAGCTGGCCGCCGACGGCACCCACCCGCTGGAGCGGCTGGCCTCGCTGGTCGGGCTCGGCGACTACGCCAGCACCTACCTGGCGCTGGGTTACGGCATCGATCCGACAGCCGTGCCGGCGATCACTGAGCTTAAGGCCAGAATTTCGCAATAGGATCCCGTTTCAGGCCTTTGTACGTGATCGTAAGACTGGGAGACGACCGGTGAGCGCGAGCGGCGGAACCAAAGCAATCATTGCGGCCTTGGTCGCGAACATATCCATCGCGGTGGCGAAGTTCGTGGCGGCGGCTTTCACCGGCTCCTCGTCGATGCTGGCCGAAGGCATCCACTCGGTGGCCGACTCAAGCAACCAGGTGCTGCTGCTGTTCGGCGGGAAGCGGGCGCAGCGGGCCAGCACTCAGGAGCACCCGTTCGGCTACGGTCGCGAGCGTTACTTCTACGCGTTCGTCGTGGCCGTGGTGCTGTTCGCGATCGGCGCGCTGTTCTCCCTGTACGAGGGCTATCACAAGCTGACCCACGCCGAGCCGCTCACGACGCCGGCCTGGGCGTTCGGCGTGCTGATCTTCGCGATCATCGCCGAGACGTTCTCGTTCCGCACGGCCATCAAGGAGGCCAACGCGGTCCGCGGCGAGCAGGGATGGGTCTCGTTCATCCGCCGGTCCAAGTCGCCGGAGCTGCCGGTCATCCTGCTGGAGGACCTGGGCGCCCTGCTCGGTCTGATCTTCGCCCTGTTCGGCGTGACGATGGCCGTGGTCACCGGCAACCCCGTCTGGGACGCCATCGGCACGCTGATGATCGGTGTGCTGCTCGCCGTCATCTCGGTGGTGCTCGCCGTCGAGACCAAGTCGCTGCTCCTCGGTGAGGGCGCCGCGCCGGAGACGGAGAGCCAGATCCGCGCCGCGCTCGATTCCACGCCGCAGGTCGACCGGGTCATCCACATGCGCACGCTGCATCTGGGGCCGGAGGAGCTGCTGGTGGCGGCGAAGATCGCGGTGACGCACAACGACACGGCCGCCGAGGTGGCCGACGGGATCGACGAGGCCGAGCGGCGCATCCGCGAGGCCGTGCCGATCGCCCGGGTGATCTACCTGGAGCCGGACCTCTACCGCGCGCCGAGCAAGGCCTGATCGAGTCGTGCCCCGCCCCCGAGGGCGGGGCACGACTCGGCCGGTCACTCGCGGCCGGTGATGCAGGACGTGCCCGTACCGGTCTGGTCGAACAGGCAGCGGCCGTCCTTGTCCAGCGTGACGACCTTCTTCACGGTCCCGAACTGCTTGAGCGTCCTGGCGATGCCGTGCAGGATCCGCGCGTCGCCGCCCACGCCGTTGCCCCACACGGTCCGGCAGAAGCGGAGCGTGGCCGTACCCTTTCTGATCTTGAGGGTGAAGTCCGCGCCGCAGTCGGACTTGCCGCGGATCTGGCGGCTCAGCTCGGAATGCAGCCCCCGGCGCCGCTCGGCCGCGGTCGGGCCGGCGATGAGCTGCTCGACGGCGAACCTGGCGACGCCACGGTGGGGCGCCGTCCTGGAGACGGCGACGACCTTGCCGGGGACGCCGAACCCCTTGGAGAAGTAGACCTTCACCTCACTGCCCGCCTGCACCGGGGAAAGGGCGAGCACGGTGGCCATCAGCAGCTCTCTCATGCCCTCTTTGACGTACGGCCGGGGGCGGCGGTTCGCAGCAGGCGCAGCGCCTTCTCCTGCTCGAAGTCCAGTGCCCTGCGCGGCACCTGGATGCGGCCGATCCGCACGCCGAGATCGCGCACGGCCGCCGCCACCGCGGGCTCGCTGAGCGCGCGCACGGCGAAGGCCAGCTCGGCGGGGGAGACGTCGAACCGCTTCTCCAGCTCCACCGCCTGGGCCACGGCGGCGAGCTCCTCGGTGCCGAACCGGCGGTGCGCGCCCTGCTCGCGAACCGGCGGCAGCAGCCCCAGTGCCTCCCGGTATCGGAGCATCCTGGGGGACATGCCGAGTCGCTTGGCAGCTTCCGTGATCCGCATCCTTACATTCTTACGTCAAGTTCGATGGGCTTGGGATGCGATGGGGCCCTCCGGCCGCCTAAACTCGACGCGACACCGTAGTGATGCGAGGGGATAACCAGATGGACTTCAAGGTCGCCGACCTTTCACTTGCCGACTTCGGTCGCAAGGAGATCCGGCTCGCCGAGCATGAGATGCCCGGTCTGATGGCGATCCGCAAGGAGTATGCGGCCTCGCAGCCCCTCCGCGGCGCGAAGATCATGGGCTCGCTGCACATGACCATCCAGACCGCCGTCCTCATCGAGACCCTCGTCGCGCTCGGCGCCGAGGTCCGCTGGGTCAGCTGCAACATCTTCTCCACCCAGGACCACGCGGCCGCCGCCGCCGTCGTCGGCCCCAACGGCACCGTCGACGACCCGCAGGGTGTGCCGGTCTTCGCCTGGAAGGGCGAGACGCTGGAGGAATACTGGTGGTGCACCGAGCAGGCCCTCACCTGGCCCGGCGGTGACGCCCCCAACATGATCCTCGACGACGGTGGCGACGCCACCCTCCTCGTCCACAAGGGCGCCGAATACGAGAAGGCCGGCGCCGTCCCCGCCGCCACCGACGAGGACCCGGAGGAGTGGCACGTCATCATCGACCTGCTCAAGCGCACGGTCACCGGTGACAAGCGGTGGACCAAGATCGCCGAGAGCATCAAGGGCGTGACCGAGGAGACCACCACCGGCGTGCACCGCCTCTACGAGATGCACAAGAACGGCCAGCTGCTGTTCCCGGCGATCAACGTCAACGACTCGGTCACCAAGTCCAAGTTCGACAACAAGTACGGCTGCCGCCACTCGGTCATCGACGGCCTCAACCGCGCCACCGACGTGCTGATCGGCGGCAAGGTGGCCGTGGTCGCCGGCTACGGCGACGTGGGCAAGGGCTGCGCCGACGCGCTGCGCGGACAGGGCGCCCGGGTCATCGTGACCGAGATCGACCCGATCTGCGCGCTCCAGGCGGCCATGGACGGCTTCCAGGTGACCACCCTCGACGAGGTCGTGGGCATCGCCGACATCTTCGTCACCACGACCGGCAACTTCAAGATCATCACCGCCGACCACATGGCGAAGATGAAGCACCAGGCGATCGTCTCCAACATCGGCCACTTCGACAACGAGATCGACATCGTCGGGCTGGCCAAGACCCCCGGCATCGAGCGGCGCAACATCAAGCCGCAGGTCGACGAGTGGGTCTTCGCCGATGGCCACTCGATCATCCTGCTGGCCGAGGGCCGCCTGATGAACCTGGGCTGCGCCACCGGCCACCCGTCGTTCGTCATGTCCAACTCCTTCACCAACCAGGTGATCGCGCAGATCGAGCTGTTCGCCAAGACGGCCGAATACCCGATCGGCGTCTACACGCTGCCCAAGCACCTGGACGAGAAGGTCGCCCGCCTGCACCTGGACGCGCTGGGCGTCAAGCTCACCGAGCTGACCAAGGAGCAGGCCGCCTACATCGGCGTCCACGTCGAGGGCCCGTACAAGTCCGACCACTACCGCTACTGATTCCTCTGACGAGAGGTGCTCCGGAAGGGGATCTCCTTCCGGAGCCTCCCGGGGAGAGAGGTGCTCTCCCCCCCCCTGGGGCTCTCCCTTGTCAGCGCGCTCCCACGGAGCGCTCAAGACCATTTTTTACGGCAGGCCAAGTCGCCCGCACGCGCCGACGCCACTCCCGTCTGTCATGGCCGGTCGTGAAGGCTCACGGGTGGCGCGCCGTTACGAGCGCGTTCTTGGCCGTGTTCTTCGGTTAGGGCTTGGCAATGGATCTCTCGGAGACCGGTGAGCGGCAGATCTCCTGGGCCGCTCGTTCGATGCCGGTGTTGACGGCGATCGGGGCGCGGTTCGGCGCCGAGAGGCCGCTCGACGGGCTGAGGATCGCCGCCTGCCTGCATGTCACCGCCGAGACCGCCGTGCTCATGGGGGCGCTGAAGGCGGGGGGCGCCGAGATCGCGCTTGCCGCCTCCAACCCGCTGTCCACGCAGGACGATGTCGCCGAGGCGCTGCGTGCTTACGGGATGGCGGTGCACGCCAGGGCCGGTGTGGACCGGGCGACCTACTACCGGCACATTCACCAGGCCCTCGATGTGGGGCCCGATCTGGTCCTCGACGATGGCTGTGACCTGGTGAACATCCTGCACACCGAGCGGACCGACCTGCTCGACGGGGTCTCCGGCGGGTGCGAGGAGACCACGACCGGGATCATCAGGCTGCGGCAGATGGCCGCCGAGGACGCGCTGCGGTTTCCCGTCGTCGCCGTGAACGACACCCGGACCAAGCGGATGTTCGACAACCGCTACGGCACCGGGCAGTCGACGCTCGACGGGATCATGCGGGCCACCAACACCATGCTGGCGGGGCGGACCGTGGTGGTCGCCGGGTTCGGGTTCTGCGGGCGCGGGGTGGCGGAGCGGGCCAAGGGGCTGGGCGCGCGGGTGATCGTGACCGAGATCGACGCGGTGAAGGCGCTCGACGCCACCCTTCAGGGCTACGAGGTGTGCCCGATGGAGCAGGCCGTCCAGGTGGGCGACCTGTTCATCACCGTGACGGGCAACCGCGACGTGGTCCGGGCCGAGCACCTGGCCGCGATGAAGGATGGGGCGATCCTGGCCAATGCGGGGCACTTCGACGTGGAGATCGACGTTCGGGCCCTGGACGAGATGGCCGAGGAGGTGCACCGCGGAATACGGCCCAACACCGACGAGTACGTGCTGCCCGGCGGGCGGCGGCTGCTGCTGCTGGCCGAGGGGCGGCTGGTCAACCTGACCGCCGCCGAGGGGCATCCGGCCGCGGTGATGGACATGTCGTTCTCGGCACAGGCCCTCGCCGTCGCCTGGCTCGCCCGTGAGCGGGTGCGGCTGGCTCCCGGCGTGTACGACGTGCCGGAGGAGATCGACCACGAGGTGGCCCGGCTCAAGCTGGCGGCGACCGGGATCGGCATCGACGTGCTCACCGGCGACCAGGAGGCCTACCTGCACTCCTGGCGGGTGGGCTCCTAGCCGGCCGGTGCGCTCCGTGCTGGGCGGCCCGCTTCTAGGCGGGGGCCTGCAGCTCCTGCATGCGGCGGATCTCGGCCGTCTGCGTCACGCCGACGTCGTTGGCCAGCTCCTCGATCCGGATGTGCGCGCCGCCGGTCAGCACCTGCCCCGACATCTTGATCGCGCCCAGGTGGTGGTTGATCATGAGTTGCAGGAACAGCTTGTCGAAGGCCGTCCCGGAGGCGGCCTTCAGCTGTTCGAGCTGCTGCGGCGTTGCCATGCCCGGCATGCCCTCGTGGGCGGCGTGATGGTCGGGGATGCGCTGGCCCTGCTCCTGCAGCCAGGTGCGCATGTACTGGATCTCCGGGCCCTGGCTGTCCGTGATCCGCGAGGCCAGGCTCTTCAGCTTGCCGGAGGCGGCCCTGTTCGGCGCCAGGAGGGCCATGTCGAGCGCCTGCTGGTGATGGACGATCATGTCCTGGACGTACTTCACGTCCGCGGCGTTCGCGGTGGCCGTGGGCACGGCGGTCGCGGCCTCGCTGGGGGACAGGGTCCTGGCCTCCTCGCCGGGCCGGCCCGGTGCGATCACCGGAGCCGTGGAGTCGGCTCGCGGCGCCGGTGGCGCCTCGGCGGTGCAGCCCGACAGGGCGATGACCGTGCCCGTGACGACGACGATGAGCGCGGCGCGCACCCAGCCTCCCTGACTGATTTGGTCGGAACTGCGCATTCTAGATCGTATGAATGATCAACAAAAGAGGGCAAACCGGCATAACATTTGACATCTTGCGTGCTGGCCGGGAATGAGCGGCGTGGGCGAAGATTTCATACATTTATGTCCCCTTTATAGGAGGATTCCTCCAGTGCTGTCCCCCCGCAGAGCCCTCATCCTGGCGGGAGCGGCGATCGCCTTAGCGATGGCCGGCGTCCCTGCTCAGGCTGCGGACATCCCGGCTCCTGGCGAGATCGTCATGAGCCCGAACATCCAGCACGTCACCAACGTGCCAAAGCCCGAGGCCCTCGCCGACATCCACACGGACATGGCCTTCCAGGGCGACTACGCCTATGTCGGTAACTACTACGGCTTCTCCATCTACGACATCAAGCACCCCAAGAGGACCTCCCTGGTCAGCTCGGTGGTCTGCCCCGGCGGCCAGATGGACGTGTCCGTATACGGCAACCTGCTGTTCGGCTCGGTCGACTCCTCGCGCAACAACGACTCGTGCAGCAGCACGGGCCAGAGCGCCGACATCAAGGAGTCGTGGGAAGGCGTCCGGATCTTCGACATCCGTGACAAGCGCAACCCGAAGTACATCAAGGCCATCGAGACCAACTGCGGCTCGCACACGCACACGCTGGTGCCGGACAGGCGGGGCAAGAACGTCTACATCTACGTCTCGTCCTACAGCCCGAACGCGAACTTCCCGGACTGCCAGCCCCCGCACGACCTGATCTCGATCATCAAGGTCCCGCTGCGCGACCCGGCGGCCGCGACGGTGATCGCGACGCCGAACCTGTTCCCCGACGGCGGCAACCCCGGCCTGCCCGCGCCGTACCCGAACGGCAAGTCCGCCACCACCGGCTGCCACGACATCACCGCCTACCCGGAGAAGGGCATCGCCGCCGGGGCCTGCATGGGCGAGGGCGTCCTGATGGACATCCGCGACCCTGAGCAGCCGAGGGTCACCGCGACCGTCAGGGACGAGGCCAACTTCGCCTTCTGGCACTCGGCCACCTTCAACAACGACGGCTCGAAGGTCATCTTCACCGACGAGCTCGGCGGCGGCACGAGGGCGACCTGCAACCCGGAGATCGGCCCCACACGCGGCGCCAACGCCTACTACGACATCCAGCGCGGCCAGCTCGCCTTCAAGAGCTACTTCAAGATCGCCCGCCACCAGGACCCCAGCGAGAACTGCGTCGCGCACAACGGCTCGCTGATCCCGGTCAAGGGCAAGGACATCATGGTCCAGGCCTGGTACCAGGGCGGCATCTCCGTCGTGGACTTCACCGACTCGGCCAACCCGCAGGAGATCGCCTTCTTCGAACGCGGCCCCGACAACACCGCGCCCGCGTTGAGCGGCGGGTTCTGGTCCGCCTACTACTACAACGGCTACATCTACGGCTCGGACTTCAACCTGGGCCTGGACGTACTCAAGATCAACGACCCGCGTACCAACAGGGCGAACGGCGTCAAGTTCGACATCCTGAACGCGCAGACCCAGCAGCAGTACCGCGAACGCGGCCATCACTGATCTTCGCCGGCGGCGGGGGCCACAAGCCCCCGCCGCCTTTGGCGTGAGGCCGCAGCACATCTGTGATCGAGGAGGATCCGCCATGACACGCAAGCGCCGCGCGCTGGTCGTGGCCGGGATCGCCGTCGCCCTGGGGCTGACGGCGTTACCGGCCATGTCCAGCGACATCCCACCGGCCGACACCGTGGTCACCAGCCCGAACGTGACCCACGTGCTGAACCTGCCCAAGCCCGCCCCGCTCGCCGGCACCATCAACACCGACCTCGCCTTCCAGGGCGACTACGCCTACGTCGGCAACTACGGCGGCTTCTCCATCGTCGACATCAAGAACCCGAAGAAGGCCGAGGTCGTCAGCTCGGTGGTGTGCCCCGGCGGCCAGATGGACGTGTCCGTCTACGGCAACCTGCTCTTCGGCGCCGTCGACAGCTCCCGCAACAACGACTCGTGCAGCAGCACCGGCCAGGGCGCGGACGTCAAGGAGTCGTGGGAGGGCGTCCGGATCTTCGACATCAGCGACAAGGCCAACCCCAGGTACATCAAGGCCGTCGAGACCAACTGCGGGTCCCACACGCTGACGCTGGTGCCGGGCAAGGGCTTCGACCGGCTCAAGAACGTCTACGTCTACGTCTCCTCCTACAACCCCGACCCGACCTTCCCGGACTGCCAGCCGCCGCACGACAAGCTCTCCATCATCAAGGTGCCGCTGCGTGACCCCGCGGCGGCGACGGTGGCGGCCACCCCGGTCGTCTTCCCCGACGGCGGCAACGAGACCCAGCCGGGCCTGCTGCTGCCGACCACCGGCTGCCACGACATCACCGTCTACGCGGAGAAGGACATCGCGGCGGGCGCCTGCATGGGCGACGGCGTGCTGTTCGACATCTCCAACCGGCTCAACCCGAGGATCACGGCCAGGACCACGGACCCGAACTTCGCGTTCTGGCACTCGGCGACGTTCACCAACGACGCCAAGACGGTGCTGTTCACCGACGAGCTCGGCGGCGGCGGCGCGGCCACCTGCAACGAGGTCACCGGGCCGAACCGCGGCGCGGACGCCATCTACCGCGTCGACCGGGGCCGGCTCGTCTTCAAGGGCTACTTCAAGATCCCGCGGCACCAGGCCGACTCCGAGAACTGCGTGGCGCACAACGGCTCGCTGATCCCGGTCAAGGGCAAGGACATCATGGTCCAGGCCTGGTACATGGGCGGCGTCTCGTTCCTGGACTTCACCGACCCGGCCAGGCCGCAGGAGTTCGGCTACTTCGAGCGCGGCCCGAAGGCCGACGGAAGCGGCGGCGGCGTCTGGTCCGCCTACTACTACAACGGTTACGTCTACGCCGCCGACTTCGACAACGGCCTGGACATCATCAAAATCAACGATCCGCGGACCAACAGCGCGACCCGCGTACACAGCAAACTGCTCAACGTGCAGACCCAGCAGTCCTACCGCGAGTGGGGCTGGGGTCGCGATTACGCCTCCGACGAATAAGGGACGTTATTTCCTGACATAGTGGGTGGCTTTACGTCACCCCTATGCAGGAGGTCCTCTTTGGCGTCCAGATTCGGCCGCGCCCTGGCGCTGGCGGGAGTGGCGCTGGCCCTGGCGGCGTCCCCGGTTCACGCCGCGGACGACGTCAAGGCCGGCGCCAACGTCAAGGCCGGCGCCAACGTCAAGCACGTGGCCAACGTCCCCAAGCAGGCGCCGTTCAAGGAGCCCGAGGCGTACAACAGCGACCTGGCCTTCCAGGGCGACTACGCCTACCAGGGCAACTATCTGGGCTTCACCGTCTACGACATCAAGAAGCCGGCCAAGCCCAAGGTCGTCAGCCGCGTCGCCTGCTACGGCGCCCAGAACGACATCTCGGTCAAGGGCAACCTGCTCTTCCTGTCCGTGGACGAGTCGCTGACGAGCGACTCCTGCAAGGCGGCCAGCGGCTCCCCGGCTGCAAGCCGCCCCATGACCGGATCTCGATCGTCAAGGTGCCGCTGAAGAACCCCAAGGCCGCCAAGGTCGTCGCCACGCCGGTGCTGTTCCCCGACGGCGGCAACGAGACCGGGGCCAGGCTGCTCGTCCCCACCAGCGGCTGCCACGACATCACCGTCTTCCCGGCCAAGGACCTCGCCGCCGGCGCCTGCATGGGCGACGGCGTGCTCATGGACATCAGCGACCGGGAGCACCCGAAGGTCACCGCCACGGTCACCGACGAGAACTTCGCGTTCTGGCACTCGGCGACGTTCAACAACGCGGGTACCAAAGTCGTGTTCACCGACGAGCTCGGCGGCGGCATGCTGGCCACCTGCACCAAGTCGACCAAGCCCGAGCTGGGCGCGGACGCGATCTACGACATCGTGGACGGCGAGCTGGTCAAGAGGAGCTACTACAAGATCCCCCGCCACCAGAGCGCCGCCGAGAACTGCGTGGCGCACAACGGCTCGCTGATCCCGGTCAAGGGCAGGGACATCATGGTCCAGGGCTGGTATCAGGGCGGCGTCTCGATCTGGGACTTCACCGACTCGGCCGCCCCCAAGGAGATCGGCTACTTCGACCGCGGCCCGTTCAGGCCGCGCGACGTCGCCGGCTCGTGGTCGGCGTACTACTACAACGGCCACATCTACAGCAGCGACATCCAGCGCGGGCTGGACGTGCTGCGGATCAACGACAAGCGCACCGATCCGGCCGCCAAGGTCCGGCAGAGGTCGCTCAACGCGCAGACCCAGTACGCCTACTGAGCGGCCCGCGCGGGCGCTCCCTCACTGCGGGGGCGCGAACCCGCCCGGAGTCGTCTCCGGCGACTCCGGCGCGGGTGGGCGGCCGCCTGAGGGGGCCTGCTGCGAGTAGGGCCCGCTCGGGGAGGGCGCCGGCTGCGCGTAAGGCTGGCCCTGCGGGGGTGGGTAGGGCCCGCTCTGCGGGGGCGCCGGCTGGTACGGCTGCCCCTGCGGGGAGGCGTACGGCGCGGGCTGCGGGTAGGCCGGCGGCCGGTGCTGGGGCGCCGGGACGTTGCCGCCCGTGTTCCGGGCCAGCCGGATCTGCTCCCGCCTGCGCCGCTCGGCCAGGACGGCGCTCAGGTAGGCGTGCGGCGGCACCCCCGCAGGCGCGGCGGGAGAGACGAACGCCGCCACCTGCGTCGCGATCCTGATCCCCATCTCGTGCTGGATCTGCGGCGACAGGTCGTGCCACCGGAGCAGATACTGTCTGGCGGCGGCCGTCACCTCGTTGGGAAGCCGAGACATCTCCAGCGTCGCGGCCCAGGCCGCCAGAGGCGGCGGCATCACGATGGCCTGCCCGATGTCGCGCGGCGCCCGCTCGGAGATCACGATCGTGCCCGCGAACAGGTCGCCCAGCCGCTTGCCCTGCGGTGAGATCAGCGAGGAGATCAGCGCCGGCGCGCCGGAGAACATCCAGAACTCCATCACCCCCGCCAGCCCCCGGAACAGCGCCTGCCGGAACCGCTCGGGGCCGCCGTCGTCGCTGACCACCCGGAGCCCGAGCGCCAGCTTGCCGAGGCTGCGCCCCCTGGTGGTCGTCTCGAAGATCACCGGGTAGCCCACCAGGACGAGCACGACGAGCGTGATCGAGACGGCGGCGTACAGGGCGGGGTCGGTGATCACGGAGAACGCCTCCAGGACCAGGAACGCCACGACCAGCACGGTGACCTGGACCGCCATGTCGATGAGCAGCGCCAGGAACCGCGAGGGCATCTGTGCCACCCGCACCTCGAGGACGACGGCGTCGCCGGTCACAACCTCTGACATATGTGGAGCCTAACGGCAATGGCCCATTGATTGACCGGCCACAATGGTCGGGTGGACATCGACGCGTTCGTCACCGCGCACCGCCCTGTGTGGGACAGGCTGGAATATCTGGTCAAGCACCGCTCCTCCCTGACCGGGGCGGAGGTCGACGAGCTGGTCGACCTCTACCAGAGAGTGTCCACCCACCTGTCCATCGTCCGCTCCTCCTCGACCGACGCCATGCTGGCGGGCCGCCTGTCCGCCCTGGTCGCCAGGGCCCGCTCGGCCGTGACGGGGGCGCACACCCCGGCCTGGCGCGAGCTGGTGAGGTTCTTCACCGTCACCTTCCCGGTGGTCGCCTACCGGACCAGATGGTGGTGGCTGGCCACATCGTTGATCTTCATCGCGGTCTCCTGGGTGTTCGGCGCGTGGGTGGCCGCCAACCCGGACGTGCAGGCCGCGATCGCCACCCCCGAGGAGATCACCCGGCTCGTCGAGGAGGACTTCGCCGACTACTACTCCGAGCACCCGGCCTCCTCCTTCGCCACCCAGGTCTGGATCAACAACGCCTGGGTCTCGCTCCAGGTCATCGTCTACGCCATCTTCCTCGGCCTGCCGATCCCGTGGGTGCTCTGGCAGAACGCCGCCAACGTCGGCGTCTCCGGCGGGCTTATGGCCTCCAGGGACAAGCTCGACATCTTCTTCGGGCTGATCACCCCGCACGGCCTGCTGGAGCTGACCGCCGTCTTCCTCGCCGCCGCCGCAGGCATGCGCCTGGGCTGGACCGTCATCGACCCGGGCCACCGCAGGCGGGCCGAGGCGCTGGCCGAGCAGGGGCGGGCGGTGATGGCCGTGGCGCTCGGGCTGGTCGTGGTGCTGTTCGTCTCGGGACTGATCGAGGCGTTCGTCACCCCGTCCGGCCTGCCCACCGGCGTCCGCATCGGCATCGGGGTGCTCGCCGAGGCCGTCTTCCTCGCGTACGTGATCCTCTTCGGCCGCCGGGCGGTGCGCCGGAACGAGACAGGCGACCTCGAACGCGCGCCGGACGTGGCCCCGAGCGCCTAGAGACGCCCTGCGGCCTTGAGCGCGAGGTAGTGGTCGGCCAGGGCGGGGGCGATGTCCTCCGGGAGCGCGTCCACCACCTCGACGCCGTGGCGGCGCAGCCTGGCCGTGATGCGGCGGCGTTCCAGCCGGGAATGCTCGGCCGCCGCCGCGTCGTACACCTGCTCCGCCGTGCCCCGGTGCGCGGCCATGTCCGCCACCAGCGGGTCGGAGACGCTCGCGACCAGCACCAGGTGGCGCGAGGAGAGCTGCGGCAGCACCGGCATCAGGCCCTCGTCCAGCGCGGCCGAGTTGAGGTCGGTGAGCAGCACGACCAGGCAGCGGCGCTTGGCCCGCGACAGGATCGCGGCCACCATGCCCTGCGAGTCGGCCTCGATGAGCTCGGCCTCGATCGGCGCCATCACGTTGACCAGTGAGGACAGCAGCTCCGTCCGCGAGGCGCCGGACACCCAGGCGCGCACCGCCCGGTCGTAGGCGAGGAAGTCCACCTGGTCGCCCGCCCTGGCGGCGAGCGCGGCGAGCAGCAGGGCCGCGTCCATCGACCAGTCCAGCCTCGGCCAGCCGGGCGCGGGCCGCGGGTCCGGCCTGAACAGCCCGCCCGAGCCGTTCGCGGCGGCCCCGGCCAGCGGGATCGGCGCGTCGCCGACCCGGCCGGCGGAGGTGCGGCCGGTGTCGAGCACGATCAGCACCCGCCGGTCGCGCTCGGGCCGCCAGGTGCGCACGACGACGTCGTGCCGGCGCGCGGTGGCTCGCCAGTCGATCGAGCGCACGTCGTCGCCGACCACGTACTCGCGCAGCGAGTCGAACTCGGTGCCCTGCCCGCGCACCAGTGCCGGGTGCCGGCCGTCGAGCTCGCGGAGCCTGGCCAGGCGGGAAGGCAGGTGCTTGCGCGACAGGAACGGCGGCAGCACCCGCACGGCCCAGGGCGCGCGGTGGCCTCCCTGCCGGGCGGCCAGGCCCAGCGGGCCTCGCGAGCGGACCGTCACCGAGACGGACTCGCGGTCGCCGCGCCGGGTCGGGTTCAGCGTCACCACCAGCTTGCGCCGCTCGCCCGGCGGCACGTCCAGCTCGAGTGACCGGGGAGAGGCGCCGGCGGAGGGCGGCCAGGCGTCTCTCAGCACGCCGCGCACCCGCCTGCGGCCGGGGTTCTCCACCACCAGCTCGACCGTGGCCCGCTGGCCGAGCCGGACCAGCCGCTCGCCCGAACGGTGGAAGCGCAGCGGCCGCACCGCCCCCGCGAACACCAGGTCCACGATGACCGCGGCGGCCAGCAGCAGGCAGACCCCCGCCACGGCGGGCCCCGGCGCGGGCGCGATCAGCACCACGACGATCCCGAGCGCCGCGACCAGCCCGGCGCGTCCCGTCAGAGCCATCAGCGCGGGACCGGGACCGAGGCCAGGATGCCGTCGAGCAGGCCGTCAGCCGTCGCGCCCTCCAGCTCCGCCTCGGGCCGGAGCTGGACGCGGTGCCGCAGCGCCGGCCTGGCCAGCGCCTTCACGTCGTCAGGTGTCACGTAGGCCCGCCCTGACAGCCACGCCCACGCGCGGGAGGCGGCCAGCAGCGCGGTCGCGCCTCGCGGCGACACGCCGAGCTGCAGCGACGGAGAGTTTCTGGTGGCCCGTGCCACGTCCACGATGTAGCCGAGCACCTCGGGAGCGATGTGCACCGTCGACACCGCCTCGCGCCCCGCCGCCAGGTCCGCGGCCGTCGCCACGGCCTTGACCTCCGACAGGTCGCGCGGGTCGAAGCCGGACGCGTGCCGCTCCAGCACCGAGATCTCCTGGTCGCGCGGCGGCAGCGGCACCGTCAGCTTCAGCAGGAACCGGTCGAGCTGCGCCTCGGGAAGCTGGTAGGTGCCCTCGTACTCGACCGGGTTCTGCGTCGCGCACACCGTGAACGGGTCGGGCAGCATGCGGGGATCGCCCTCCACGCTCACCTGCCGCTCCTCCA
The DNA here is from genome assembly GCF_037044575.1 of Nonomuraea sp. LPB2021202275-12-8. Taxonomy (NCBI): domain Bacteria; kingdom Bacillati; phylum Actinomycetota; class Actinomycetes; order Streptosporangiales; family Streptosporangiaceae; genus Nonomuraea; species Nonomuraea sp. LPB2021202275-12-8. The sequence continues at coordinate 261,701 of NZ_JBAHWD010000007.1, forward strand.
TCGCCTCCAGCAGCGCGGCCTGCGTCTTCGGCGGCGTACGGTTGATCTCGTCGGCGAGCAGCAGGTTCGTGAAGATCGGCCCCTCACGGAACTCGAACTGAGCCGTCTTCGCGTCGTAGATCAGCGAACCCGTCACGTCACCCGGCATCAGGTCGGGCGTGAACTGCACCCGCTTGAAGTCCAGCGCCAGCGCCGCGGACAGCGTGCGCACCATGAGCGTCTTGGCCACACCCGGCACGCCTTCGAGCAGCACGTGCCCCCTGCACAGCAGCGCGATGACCAGCCCGGTCACCACCGCGTCCTGCCCGACCACGGCCTTGGACACCTCGGCGCGCAGGGCGCCGAGCGCCTCCCTGGCCGCATCCGCGGAGCTCGTCATCCGGGTGGTCTCCTCAAAGTTCACTGACCTTCCTTTCGATGAAGTCCAAGTATCCGGCCAGGGCGACCAGCCCGCCGTCGTCCGCGGGCGGCGGTCCGTAGAGCGCGCCGCCGACCTGCTGAGGATCCTGCCCGGTACGTACGGCCAGCGCCGCCACGACCTCGTGGCGGTCCGCGCCGGACGAGAGCCCGAGCCGCGGCGTCAGCCGGTCGATCGCGCCCGCCCTCAGCGAGTCGGCCGCCCTGGCCCTGGCCCGCCTGGCCCGGTAGAGCCGCCCCCGGCCCTCCACCGTCTCCGCGGCCCGCACCACGACCGGCAGCTTCTCCACCACTACCGGTCCGAGCCTCCTGCCGCGCCAGAACGCCACCAGCACCACGGTCAGGCAGGCCATGAGGACCGCCCACGGAATGCCGGCCGGCATCAGGTCGTACACCGACCTGCCCGCCTCGCCGGGCAACTGGCCCACGGGCGGGTCGTCCGGGGGCACCAGCCAGGTGACGGGCTTGCCGGTGGACAGCAGATTCAGGGCGAGCGCGGCGTTGCCGTCCTCGGTCAGCCGCTGATTGGTCATGAACTCGGCGCTGCCGATGACCGTGGTGGTGCCACCCGCGTTCGGATAGCTGACCAGCGTCCACCCGTCGCCCGCCGGGTAGCACCCGGTCGCGCCCGCGGGCGCGGTGAAGGACGCGCCGCCGATGAACGCGCTGCCCGCCGCCCTGGCCGCGGGCAGCGCGCACTCCGGCTCCCGCGAGCGCTGGCGCACGGCCTCCGGCACCCGTTCGACGCCGGGCGCGAGCTGGTCCAGGTCCAGGTAGCGGCTGCCGACGACGACCCGGTCGCCCTGGATCTCGGCCAGGTCGTGGTCGTCGAAGAAGAGCGTGCTGGTGATCAGCAGCACGCGGCCGGGGCCCTTGGCGGCGGCCGCCTCCACCGAGTCGACCCGGTCCACCGTGACGCCGTCGGCCCGGAGCAGCTCGGCGAGCGCCTTCGAACCGGACAGCGAGGTGTCGGCGGGGTCCAGGGGGCGCGGCTCGCCCTGTTCGGGGCCGAACAGCACGCTCCCGACGGCGATCAGCACGAAGAGCAGCCCCAGCAGCACGGCCCACCGCATGGCCCGCCACCTGGAGCGGATGGTGGGGGAGGTGGCGGAGGTGGCCGGCCCGTCGTCGCCCCCGGCCGGCGGCGGCGTCCGGCCGGGCTCCGAGCCCGGCGTCGCGAGCTGCGGGGATGGCGTGCCGAAGCTCATGGGGCGCCTCCCAGGAGCGCAGGTCTGGCGGAGCGGAGCCGCTCGTCGAGGCCCGTCATGGTCGCATAGGCGTCGCCGGTGCCCGCGATGCCGCCGTAGGTGACGTCGTCGAAGGACCGGGCCGCCGCCGCGAGCTCGCCCGCGAAGCCGGGCAGCGCCGCGCCGGCCTCGGCGGCCAGCTCATCGGCCGTGCGGCCGGGCATGCCGTCGACCAGCGCGCGCTCCTCCAGGTCCCTGGCGATGGCGCGCAGCCGCTCCTGGATCGCCTCCGACCACCGGCCCTCGCCCGCCAGCCGCTCCGCCGCCAGGCGGTGCTCGGCGGCGGACATCGCGCGCTCGCCGAACAGGGCGCCCGCGGCCGTCCCGTTGCGGCGGCTGGTCCGGCGCAGTTGCCAGCCGATCAGTGCCGCCACGCCGACGAGGATCAGCACGATGACCACCGCGGCGATGATCCCGCCGGTCGTGCCGCCGCCCGCCACCCCGTCCATCAGGTCGCCCAGGAACTGGTTGAAGTAGCGGTAGAGCCGGTCGAACAGCTGCTCGTCGGTGTATTGGGGATCGAGGAGCTCCCGCGCCGCCCGGGCCGCGGCCTCGTCCCTGCCGATCGGCGTCACGGCCTGGCGGAGTGGGACGGGTGCCAGAGCTCGTCGGCCGAGGCGTGCACCCAGCCCTGGCGCTGCTGCTCGATGGCGGCCGTCTGCAGGACGAGGTCGAAGGCCTCGGCGCGCATGCGTCGGTCGGCGTAGAGCAGTCCGGCGACCCCCGCCTCGAAGGGATAGGTGATCATCGCGCCGAGCGTGCCGCCGATCGCCACCAGGATCGCGCCCACGATGACGGTCCCGATGGAGCCGCCGCCGATCACCCCGACGACGGTGCCTCCGATCACGAACGGGAATTGGAGCACGGTCGCCACCATGCCCACCACCAGAATGGTGAGCAGCAGGATGCCGAGGACCCGCCAGAAGTCGCCGGTCACCAGGTTCCACGAGCGGCGCAGCGCGTCGATCGGCCCTCTGCCCTCCAGCACCACGGCGGCGGGCGCGAAGGCGAAGCGCGTCCTGAAGAACAGCACGTAGCCGAGGTAGAGGAGCAACAGCACCAGGAAGAGCAGCACCAGCAAGCCCGCGGCCTCGGGGGAGTCGGCCATGCCGGTCGAGATGATCACGGCGAGCACGGCGGCGAACACGGCCAGCGGCGCCAGCATGACCAGGGCCATCAGCCCCACCACGCCGAACAGCGCGGGCATCCGGCCCTTGGCCGCCTGCCATGCCTCGGCCGTGGTCATCTTGCCGCCGAAGACGGCGCGCCCGAGTATGCGGGTCAGCACGCCGGTCAGCAGCGTCACCACGACGAAGCTGATGGCGTAGGAGACGAAGGTGCCGCCGTACTGGGCGATGAAACCGCCGGACACGGCGCCGACGTCGCCGGTCTCGGCCAGCGTGGGGTCGCTCAGGACGCTGCCCACGCTGCCGAACAGGAAGGCCTGCCCGACGGCGAGCGGGATGGCGGCGAGCAGGGCGGCGATCGCCGACAGTCCCAGCACGGACTTGGGGTTGGACCGGACCAGCTTGATCGTGCCGTCGTAGATGTCGCCCAGCCGCAGCGGGCGCAGCGGGATGATGCCCGGCCGCAGTGCCGGTGGGTGCGGCTGGTAGCCGTATCCGGCGCCGTACGGCATCTGCCCGTAAGGCGGCGGCGCCTGACCGTGCGGTGGCGGGGGCTGACCAGGAAGCTGCTGCCCCGGGGGCTGGTTCGGGGGCTGGTTCGGGGGCTGGTTCGGGGGCTGGGGACCGGGCGCGTACGGCTGCCCGGGCGGGGCCTGCTGTGCGCTGCCGGGGGCGGTCCACGGAGATGCCGGAGGCGCGCCGTAAGGCGGGGGCTGCTCCGCGGCCCAGCCTGATGGCGTCTCGGACGTGGAGCCGTGACCGTCTGACATATCCCAATCCTGGCACGCTGGGCGGGTCAGTGGTGTCGTCCGGGTGATTCGCGGGCTCGTCACGGCCGCATTCCCTGGCGATTGGAGCCACGGATCTCGCTCAGGGATGGCCGAAAGTCACTCCGTTACCGCAGACTGAGAATGCGATCGTGGCTGCGAGCCTAAAATTCACCTTTCGCCGGTCTGATGTCCCACACATGGGCCGAGCGAGGGTAACCTTCAGCGATCGTGCTGGTATGTCCCAGAATGCGTAGAACGAATGAGGGGCCATGAAAGGTCGCGTGCTGGTCGTCGACGACGATGCCGCTCTCGCCGAGATGTTGGGCATCGTGTTGCGCGGCGAAGGCTTCGAACCATCCTTTGTCAGCGACGGTGACAAAGCGCTGGACGCTTTCCGGGACACTCGCCCGGATCTCGTTCTGCTCGACCTGATGCTCCCCGGAGCCGACGGCATCGACGTCGCCCGCCGGATCAGGGCGGAGTCCGGCGTTCCGATCGTCATGCTCACCGCCAAGAGCGACACGATCGACATCGTGCTGGGGCTGGAGTCCGGCGCCGACGACTACATCGTCAAGCCCTTCAAGCCGAAGGAGCTGGTGGCCAGGGTGCGCGCGCGGCTGCGCCGCACCGACGAGCCCACCCCCGAGATCCTGCAGATCGGCGACATCACCATCGACGTGGCCGGCCACTCGGTCAAGCGGGAAGAGGAGACGATCAACCTCACGCCGCTCGAGTTCGACCTGCTCGTCGCCCTGGCCCGCAAGCCGCGCCAGGTGTTCACCCGCGAGGTCCTGCTCGAACAGGTCTGGGGCTACCGCCACGCGGCCGACACGCGGCTGGTCAACGTGCACGTGCAGCGTCTCCGGGCCAAGATCGAGAAGGACCCCGAGCACCCCGAGATCGTCGTGACGGTACGCGGCGTGGGCTACAAAGCCGGACCCGCGTAGCCTGCCCGCCTCACCGCCATGCCCCCGACCAAGACCAGACGCCTCCGCCGCCGGACACTCCGCCAAATACTCGGCGGGGTGCGCCGGCGGGCCCGGCGCGTGGCGGGCGGGGCGCGGCGCGTCTGGCGGCGCTCGCTCCAGCTCCAGGTCGTCACCAGCACGCTGGTGATCTCGGTGATCGTGGTGGTGGTGCTGGGCGCCTTCCTGTCGGACCAGATCAACAACTCGGTCATCGAACGCCGCCAGCAGTCGGCCGCCAGCGACGCCTCAGCCGACCGGCTGCGGATCGCCGACGCGCTCAACCGGCAGCAGGACGCCCAGGCCAAACCCGCCGACGCCGGCAAGAACGTGCCCGCCGACCCGCTCGACGAGGTGATGGACGCGATCATCGGGGCGGGCGGCGACGGCTCCAAGACGCGCTACGAGGTGCTGATACTCAACACCGCCAAGCCCGGCCAGTCCCGCGCCTCGGGCAACGTCACGCCGCGGGACGTGCCCCCGGCCCTGCAGCAGATGCTCAGGCGCCAGGCGGAGAAGTTCGTCGACCGGCCCCAGCGCTCCACCCAGCCGATCCGCTTCGCCGGCGAGGGCCAGCCCACGCAGACGCTGGTCATCGGCGCCATGGTCAACCTGTCGGACGGCTACGAGGTCTACCACTTCTTCCCGATCAGCGACGAAGAGCAGATGCTCTCCAACGTCCGGCTCGCCATCGTCGTGGTCGGCTTCGGGCTCGTGCTCCTGCTCGCCGCCATCGCCTACCTGGTCACGCGCCAGGTCGTCAGCCCGGTGCGGCTGGCCAGGCAGGCCGCCGAGCGCCTGGCCTCCGGCAAGCTCGACGAGCGGCTCAAGGTGCGCGGCGAGGACGACCTGGCCCGCCTGGCCACCTCGTTCAACGAGATGGCCGCCAACCTGGCACTGAAGATCCACCAGCTGGAGGAGCTCTCCCAGGTCCAGCGGCAGTTCGTCTCCGACGTCTCGCACGAGCTGCGCACCCCGCTGACCACCGTCCGGATGGCCGCGGACCTGCTGTACGACGCCCGCGAGGACTTCGATCCGATGGCCTCCCGCTCGGCCGAGCTCATGCAGGCGCAGCTCGAACGCTTCGAGTCGATGCTCGCCGACCTGCTGGAGATCAGCCGCTACGACGCGGGCGCAGCCGACCTCGACGTCGACTCCGTGGACGTCCGTGACGTGGTGCTGCGCGCGATCGCCGACTCCGAGGCGCTGGCCGAGCGCCACAGCACCCGCTTCGAGCTCAGGCTGCCCAACGAGCCGTGCATGGCCGAGATCGACAACCGCAGGGTGGAGCGCATCCTGCGCAACCTGCTGTTCAACGCCATCGAGCACGGCGAGGGCAGGGACGTCGTGGTGACCGTGGGCGCGGACAGGGACGCCGTCGCCGTGGCCGTGCGCGACCACGGGATCGGTCTCAAGGCCGGGGAGGAGACCCTGGTGTTCGACCGGTTCTGGCGCGCCGACCCGTCGCGGGCCAGGACCATCGGCGGCACCGGGCTGGGCCTGGCGATCTCCCGCGAGGACGCCACGCTGCACGGCGGCTGGCTGCAGGCGTGGGGCCAGCCGGGGGAGGGCTCGCAGTTCCGGCTGACGCTCCCCAGGAGGGCCGGGGTCGACCTGAAGGGCTCGCCGCTGTCGCTGGTGCCACCCGAGATCGAGATGCGCCGCACCTGGCGGGGACAGATGACCCCCGTGCTGCTGCCCGCTGTGGGCGACGGAGGCGGCCATGACCTTGACTAGGCGCCTCGCCGCCATGATCGCCGTCGTCTCGGCCGCCGTCATCGCCGGATCGGGCTGCGCAGTGATCCCCGTGGGCGGGCCGTTCCCGGTGGACGAGGCGGGCAGCGGCGACTCGGTGACCGTGCCCTTCCAGCGCATGGTGGCCGTGCCGCCCCAGCCGCAGTGGGGCGCGCAGCAGGTCGTGGAGGGCCTGCAGGCCGCCATGGCCGCCTACGGCGACGACCCGAGCATCCTGCCGCTCTACCTGACGGAGGAGGCCCGGCGCGTCTGGAAGCCCGACGGCGCGGTGACCGTGATCGACGACTCCTTCCGGCTCGACGACATCGTCGAGAACAAGGAGAAGAAAGAGACCATCGTCACGATCCTCGGCAACAAGATGGCCCAGATCAACGAGGACGGCACCTACGTCCCGATCGGCCCCTCGGAGGATCCCAAGATCAGCAGGGCGATCACCCTGGTGAAGGACCGCAGTGGCGCCTACCGCGTCAACCTCCTGCCGCAGGGCCTGCTGCTGACCGACGCCGACGTGCGGCGCGCGTACCGCCCCACGAACCTGTACTACCTGAACGGCACCTCCGGCGGCGACGGCGAGCCGGACCGGCTCGTGGCGGACCGCGTACGGCTGCGCATCAAGCCGACGGAGAGCTACGCCCAGACCATCGTCGAACGCCTCATCCAGGGGCCGACCAGCGGCTTGCAGGGCGCCGTCGGCAACGAGTTCCCCGCCGGCGCGCGGGTCAGGTCGATCAGGTCCAGCGAGGACCGCGTGGTCGTCAACCTCACCGGCCCGTTCGCCACCGGCGACATCTTCGTCGGCGGCCTGACCGCCCAGCTCAGAGCCAGCCTGAGCGACAACAGGCTGGCCAGCGGCCGCGCCCTGGAAGTGCAGCTCGACGGCGAGCCCTTCTCCTCGTCGGGCCCGCTCATCGTCCCCGCCAGCCTGCCCGAGAGCTGGCTCGGCGGCGAGGACAACCAGGTCTTCTACGCCAGCAAGGGCGCGGTCCACATGCTCGGCAGCGACGGCGAGGGCCTTCCCCTCGCGGGTCCCGCCGGCCAGCCGGGCGAGCTCTACTCCGGCTTCGCCATCTCCAAGGATCGGGACCGCATCGCCGCCAGGGCCACCTCCGGCGGCATCTGGGTGACCAGGCACGCCGCCGACGCCCGCTGGCAGGAGTCCATCCCGGGCACGAAGCTGACGGATCCCTCCTGGCACCGCGACGGCAGCCTGTGGACCTTCGACCGGCAGAACGGCGGCGTGCTCCGGTCCCACCCGGCCGTGAGCAGGGCGGCCGAGCACGTCGCCGCCCCGGCCCTGCAGGGCCTGGACGTCACCTCGCTCAGGATGGCCAGGGACGGCGTACGGGTCGCGGTCCGGATCGGCACCAAGGAGGTCCAGGTCGGCGCGCTCGCAGGCGGTGGCGCGGGCACCATGCTGAGCAACTTCCACCCGCTCACCTCCGCCGAGGGCGACGACGAGATCCGCGACATCGCCTGGGGCGACGGCGGTCACCTGCTGGTGCTCGTACAGACCAAGGCCGGCCAGGTGGTGAAGGAGATCAACGTGAGCGACGGGGAGACCACCCAGCTCCCCTCGACCAGCAAGCCGCTCGTCAGCCTGGCCGCCGTGGGCGAGGTCATCCTCGCCACGACGGAGGACGGCAAGGAGATCCTGGAGTTCGGGCGCGACAAGCAGACCTGGACCCCCAAGCCCGCGACCGCGGTCGACGCCCCGCTCTTCGCCCTGGGATAGCGGCAGCCGGGAGGCCTGTACCCCGCCGAATGTCGGTCGGGACCGGCATGCTTGGCGGCGTGCTGAACGCCTGGCTGGATCTTCTCCTGCCGCAGCCGTGCGTGGGATGCGGCCGTGCCGGGGCGCGGTTGTGCGACGGCTGTCTGGCCGGCGTGACCGCCCCCGCGCGCCGGATGCCGGAGCCGTGTCCTGCCGGGCTGCCCGAATGCTGGTCGGCCGCACCGTACTCAGGAGTGGTGCGCAAGGCCGTCGTCGCCTACAAGGAGCGCGGGGAGGCGGCGATGGCGTCGGCCCTGGCGGATGTGCTGGCTTTCACCGCCGCCCGCGCCGTCGGGGCGCACGCCGATCGGCTGGCCGGGCCGTTCGCCGTGGTGCCGGTGCCCAGCGCGCGGCGGTCCGTCAGGACGCGGGGACACGATCCGGTGGGCCGGCTCGCCGCGCTGGCCGCGCGGCGGCTGACCGCCTCGGGGGTGGAGGCTCGGGTGTGGCCGGCGCTGGGGCAGGCGCGGCGGGTGGCCGACCAGGCGGGGCTGAGCTCGACGGAGCGGGCCGCCAACCTCGCCTCCTCCCTCCGGGTGCTGGACGCCCCCGGCGCGCCGCCAGGGGCGCCTGTGCTGCTCGTGGACGACATCGTCACCACGGGCTGCACACTCGCCGAGGCGGCCCGGGCGCTGCGGGCGGCGGGCAGATTAGTGCCCCTGGCCGTAACCGTCGCCGCGACACGCCGAAAATAGGGACAACGATTACGGTTACGGTCAGTAAAGAAAGATCCAATTCTAGGGTCTGACCCTGCGGTCACATGTCCGTAACCCGCTGGGCGTAGTGGTGCAGCTCAGCCGTCTGTTCTCGCGCCTGCATAAGGGATGCCTTCCGGTCAAACGGGGCATCCGTCACAGCCGAAACACCCAGAGAAAATCACAGAAAGTGATCCTTTGGGCGATCCTCCGGCTGACATTCGCCGCCGATCCGGATAGCGTCTGAACATGGCACCCGTTCGGGTCCGTGGTTGCGCAGAGCCGGGGCTCCCGGCTCTGCTAGCCGATGCCAGCCGCAGGCAAAACGGTCCACGTAAGGCGACTCTTTGTCGACCGATCACGGTGCGGCTTAGGGGTAAGTCCTGCCTCCCCGAGGGTCCAGATGTCCCTCGCCAGGAGAGAAGGGCAGTAGTGGCAACAGTGCCGCGAAATCCTCAGCAGGCGGATGTGGGGTCGAAGACCAGGTCGGCCGGACGGGTGCCGCCCGGGTTCCCGGTGACTACGCGTCGGAAGAGGGTAACGGTGACAGAGAGGCAGACAGAAGACCCCGCCCGGCATGCACGTCGTCGGGCGCTCTTTCTCAGTCGTTAGACGAAGGGGGGCTGTTGCATGGACATCATCGTCAAGGGCCGGCACACAGGAGTTAGTGATCGGTTCCGAGACCACGTGACGACCAAGCTGGCCAGGATCGAGCGTCTGGACAACAAACTCATCCGAGTCGATGTGGAGGTGTCGAAGGAGCGCAATCCGCGCCTCGCCGACCAGCGCGAGCGCGTCGAGCTCACCATTCACTCCCGAGGACCCGCCATCCGCGCCGAAGCCTCCGCCGACGACCGCTTCGTCGCCCTCGACATGGCACTCGACAAGCTGGAAGGACGCCTGCGGCGCCTCGCCGACCGGCGCAAAGTACACCACGGCAATCATGGCCAGCCGTCCATGGCCGAGATCACCGCGATGCCGGATCTGGCCGGGCCGCCTCCCCAGCAGGCCGCCGTCATCCCCGAGACCGAGCAGGAAGCCGACCTGCCGGCAGACGAGCCGTACGACGACGACATCGTCCCCATCGAGATGGACGGCGACGGGCCGCTCATCGTCAGGGAGAAATACCACCGAGCGGAACCCATGACCATCGACCAGGCCCTCCTCGAGATGGAGCTGGTCGGCCACGACTTCTACCTGTTCCGTGACAAGGAGAGCGGCCAGCCGTGTGTCGTGTACAACCGGCGCGGATATAACTACGGCGTGTTGCGGCTCGTAGAGCCCTGATCAATCCGCTAAAAGATCTTCTCGACCACCCGAGAACCACGGCACACGTGCCATCATTGCGGTTCGACGGCTCTGGCCCCCGACGAGGAGGAGACGTGAGCGAGCTCAGTCAGGCGAAAGTGAGCGAGCGAAGCGAGGACACAGCGGTCGCGAGGCGGATCAGGGAGGCTTCGTGACGGGATCCGCCGACGCGCCCCCGCCGAGCGGCGAGCCGATCCGCGTGATGATCGTTGACGATCACGAGCTGATCAGGCGGAGTCTGGCGCTGGCATTGGCCGCAGAGCCCGATATCGAGGTGGTCGGTGAGGCGAGCGACGGGCAGGAGGCGGTCGAACTGGCCGACCGCCTCATGCCCGACGTGGCGCTGATGGACGTACGCATGCCCAGGCAGGACGGCATAGAGGCGACCAAGGGCATCAAGGCCTCCGTCCCCAGCACCAGGATCATCATGCTGACGGTGAGCGACGAGGAGGAGGACCTCTTCGAGGCCATCAAGGCCGGGGCCACCGGCTATCTGCTCAAGGACGTCCAGATCAACGACGTCCCGGCGGCAGTGCGCGGTGTGCACGAAGGGCAGTCGTTAATCAACCCGGCCATGGCGGCCAAGCTGATCAGCGAGTTCGCCAACATGAGCCGCAAGGAGAGCGAACGCCCACCCCAGCTGCCGGTCCCGCGCCTGACGGAGCGCGAGATGGAGGTCCTGCGCCTGGTGGCCAAGGGAATGAACAACCGTGAGATCGCCAAGCAGCTGTTCATCTCCGAGAACACCGTGAAGAACCACGTCCGCAACATCCTGGACAAACTGCAACTGCATTCGCGGATGGAGGCTGTCGTCTACGCGGTCCGCGAACGCATGCTGGAGATCACCTGACCCCACCGCCCCTCCGCGCGGGGCACGGGGAGCCAGCCCTCCACGGGCCGCCGACAGGGACCTGTCGTGCGGCCTTCAGAGCCGGTGCGAGCGCCTCGTCTGACGATCCATGGCCGCGATGCCGAGGTCGCGGCAATACGGCTCCCGTAGGGGCCGTCGCAGGCCGTGTGGCGGCGTCTCAGGCTTTCTCGGACGTGCGGTGGCCTCCGGTCGGTGGCGGAGCTGGAACGCGAGGTCCGGCGGGGTCGTGAGCGGAGCGCCGGCCCGTGGCAGGGCCGGAGCGCGAGGTCGGTCGGCTCGTGCGGGGAGCCCCACGCTGGAGTGGAGGTCAGGTGGGCGGTCTGCTCAGCAGGGGAGCCAGGTCCGGCGGGTCGGTGCGCTCGACTCGGACCGAGTCACAGCCCACCCACTCGGCGGCACTCCACAGCGCGTCTCGCAGGGCGTCGATCCACTTGGCGCTGGTCAGTCCCGGCTCGAGGCTGAGCTGTCTGGCCACCAGCGTGGTGCCCTCGCGGGCGGGGTCGACGCGGCCTATCAGGCGGCCACCGGCCAGCACGGGCATGGTGAAGTAGCCGTGCACCCGCTTGTGCTTGGGGACGTACAGCTCGAGCTGGTAGTTGAAGCCGAACACGCGCTCGGTGCGGCCACGGTGCCAGATCAGCGAGTCGAACGGCGACACCAGCGTCGTGCGGTGACGGCCGCGAGGCTCCGACTCCAGTGCGGCCGGGTCCGCCCAGGCGTTGGCCGCGCCACCGGGAGTCGAGCTGCTGACACTTCTGGTGCTGACCACGGAGGAGTCCGTGACGATCCCTCCAGCGCTGATCACGGAGGACTGTGCGCCGATCCCTCCTGTGCTGATGACCGACGAATCCGTGCCGGCCGCCGATGAACCGGCTCCGGCCCCTTCCGTGCTGAAGGCCGCCCCCACCTCGGCGGAGGTGCCGGCCCGGGTCGTGACGGTGGTGGCGGATCTGGCGGTGGCTCGGGTGGCGGGCCAGCCGGCGACGCGGACCGGCACCAGGCCGGTGGCGCCGCTCAGGAGCGCCTCGTCGAGAATGGCCGAGAAGCGGCCCTTGAGCCGGAGGAAGTCGATCAGATCGCCCCTGGTGGCCACGCCCAGCGCACGGCCCGCGATGGCCGCCAGCCTGATGATGCACTCCTCGTCGGAGAGCTCCTGTGCGGCGAGGTCGGCGGGGACCACTCGCTCGGCCAGGTCGTAGACCCTGCGCCAACCGACGCGCCGGGAGCAGACCACCTCGCCGATGTCGAGCAGCCACTCGATGCCGATCTTGGAGTCGGACCAGTCCCACCACGGGCCGCCGTTCTTGGCGCCGCCCACGTCCGAGGTGGTGACCGGGCCGCTGTCGCGGACCTGCTGCAGCAGCTTGTCGACGTTGTCGGGGACCTCGTGCCAGCGGTAGCGGCGCTCGCGGAAGTCGCGCCGCCTGAACGCGTAGAGGGGCCAGTGCTCGATCGGCAGGATGCAGGCGGCGTGGCACCAGTATTCGAAGCTCTGGGCGGGATCGTCCCAGTAGGCGCGCTCGACGGTCGGCCTGGACACCCCGCCCAGACGCGCGTAGGCGACCAGCTCGTGGGAGCGCGCCAGCACCGAGATCGTGTCGAGCTGCACCGCGCCGAGCCTGCGGAGCATCGCGGGCACCCCGCCCCGGCGCGCGTCCGCGCCGACGAAGCCCTGGGCGCGCAGGATGATCCTGCGGGCCTCCTCGGCTGTCAGGTCCGTCATGTCGGCCATTCCGTACGGCGAAGCATGCCGGAATGCTAGCGGCGGGCACTGACAGAAACGGGCGGGCATCGGAGGATGCGCCCGCCACCTGCGGAAGGAGGTCTGTGCTCGGCTGAGAAGGGCCGGCGGAGGACCGGGCAGCCACGCTGGTACGCCTCAGCGTGGGATTGAGGAGTCTCGCGGTGCGCCTCGGTGGAGGACGCGGAGGGTGAGGCCGGGGCTCGGCGGGAGCCGGGCGTCAGCGGTGACCCCGTGCAGGCCGCATCGTCACTGTCCCGGCGAAAGGTGCGTCCGTGGCCGTGCCGGCTGGGTGGCGGGTTCCGACGAAAGGTGCGCGTCGATGCGTGCTGGTGAACGTTCGCGATCCGTACTGGCCGGGTCGGGCCGTTTCGGCTCCGACGAAGGCGCGCCCGTCAGTGTGCGTGCATGGGGTCGGGGCACCCGGCAGGTGCCCCGACCTGGTCGCCCCGCCGGGTCAGCGGTGGTCTTCGGCGCGCAGGCCCACCCGGGGCGCGTCGATGACGACGTCGGTGAAGATGTCGAAGACCAGGGCGAGGATCCCTCCCACCACGAAGAGACCGGCGCCGACCCAGACGATGGTCCAGTTGGCGGCGGTGAGTCCGAAGCCGCCGACGATGGTCCCGACCAGCATCACCGTCACAGCGAGCCACGAAGACGCCCGGCCGCCATGGCTGCCGAGATGCTCGGTCTGTTCCGTCTTCTGCCCCTCAACCATGGCAAATCCTTCCCTTCGCCGGAAATCCCGCTTATCGGTGCGAACCGGCTCTCAACCGGCATACCCTCTGCCTTGAGCCATTCTCCCAGACGCGCCCTGCGCCCTTGTCGGCACGGTGGCTGTGTCTGGTTGCCGAACCGCCTACGATGGCAACGGGGAAGTTTGTCTCGGCCTCTCCTCCTGGCGGCGCCGCCGGGGTAGACCTGCGAGGAGCTTTACATAAAGTGGCAGCCATTCTCGACAAGATCCTACGTGCCGGCGAAGGCAAGATCCTGCGCAAGCTCAAGCGGATCGCAGACCAGGTCAACTCCATTGAGGACGACTTCACAAGCCTGTCCGACGCGGAGTTGCGCGCGCTGACGGACGAATTCAAGCAGCGCGTTGCCGACGGTGAATCGCTCGACGATCTGCTTCCCGAAGCGTTCGCGACCGTGCGCGAGGCGGCCCGCCGCGTGCTCGGCCAGCGGCCCTTCGACGTGCAGATCATGGGCGGCGCCAACCTGCACATGGGCAATATCTCCGAAATGAAGACCGGTGAGGGTAAGACCCTGACCTGTACGCTCCCCGCGTATCTCAACGCGTTGGCTGGCAAGGGCGTGCACGTCATCACCGTCAACGACTACCTGGTCAAGGTAGGCGCCGAGAACATGGGCCGCATCTACCGCTTCCTCGGCTTGGAGGTCGGCATGATCCTGTCGGGCCAGCAGCCCGACGAGCGGCGCAAGCAGTACGAGGCCGACATCACCTACGGCACCAACAACGAGTTCGGCTTCGACTACCTTCGCGACAACATGGCCCTGGCGCTCGACGAGTGCGTGCAGCGCGGCCACAACTACGCGATCGTGGACGAAGTCGACTCCATCCTGATCGACGAGGCCCGCACGCCGCTGATCATCTCCGGCCCCGGCGAGCAGTCGGGCAAGTGGTACACCGAGTTCGCCAAGATCGTGCCCCGTCTGCGCAGGGGCGTCGAGGCGAAGAACCCGGGCGAGGAGAGCACCGGCGACTACATCGTCGACGAGAAGAAGCGCACGGTCGGCATCCTGGAGTCGGGCGTCGAGAAGGTCGAGGACTGGCTCGGCATCGACAACCTCTACAAGCCCGAGCACACCCACCTGGTCGGCTTCCTCAACAACGCTCTGAAGGCCAAGGAGCTGTTCAAGAAGGACAAGGACTACATCGTCACCGAGGGCGAGGTCCTGATCGTCGACGAGTTCACCGGCCGCATCCTGCACGGGCGCCGCTACAACGAGGGCATGCACCAGGCCATCGAGGCCAAGGAGAGCGTGAAGATCAAGGACGAGAATCAAACTCTCGCCACGGTCACCCTGCAGAACTACTTCCGCCTCTACGAGAAGCTGTCCGGCATGACCGGCACCGCCGTCACCGAGGCCAACGAGTTCCACCAGACCTACAAGCTCGGCGTGGTCCCGATCCCGACCAACCGCCCGATGATCCGCAGGGACCAGGCGGACGTCGTCTACAAGACCGAGGACGCCAAGTTCAACGCGGTCGTCGAGGACATCAAGGAGCGTTACGAGGCCGGCCAGCCCGTCCTCGTCGGCACCACCTCGGTGGAGAAGTCCGAGCGGCTGTCGAAGGCGCTCAAGCGCCGCGGCGTCCCGCACGAGGTGCTCAACGCGAAGAACCACGCGCGCGAGGCGTCGATCATCGCCGAAGCGGGCCGCAAGGGCGCCGTCACCGTCGCCACCAACATGGCCGGTCGAGGCACCGACATCATGCTCGGCGGCAACTCCGAGTTCCGCGCCGACCTGGAGCTGCGCCAGCGCGGGCTCGACCCGATCGAGACGCCGGAGGAGTACGAGAAGGCCTACCCCGAGGCGCTGGAGAAGGCGCGGGCGGCGGTCAAGGCCGAGCACGACGAGGTCACCGATCTCGGCGGCCTCTACGTCCTCGGCACCGAGCGCCACGAGTCGCGCCGCATCGACAACCAGCTCCGCGGCCGCTCCGGCCGTCAGGGTGACCCGGGCGAGTCGCGCTTCTACCTCTCGCTCGGCGACGACCTGATGCGCCTGTTCAACTCGGCCAGGGTCGAGATGATCATGACGCGCCTCAACATCCCCGACGACCAGCCGATCGAGTCCGGCATCGTCTCCAAGGCCATCGCCTCCGCCCAGCACCAGGTCGAGCAGCAGAACTTCGAGATCCGCAAGGAAGTTCTCAAGTACGACGAGGTGATGAACCGCCAGCGCAAGGTGATCTACGGCGAGCGCCTGCGGGTGCTGGAGGGCGCCGACCTGCACGAGCAGGTGCGCGGCTTCATGGGCGACGTCGTCGAGGGTTACGTCGCGGGCGCCACGTCCGAGGGCTTCGCCGAGGAGTGGGACCTCGACAAGCTGTGGAAGGCCTTCTCCGGCCTCTACCCGATCTCGCTCAAGCTCGAGGACCTCATCACGGAGGCGGGCGGCCGCGAGGAGCTGACCTCCGAGTTCATCGCCGAGAAGGTCAAGCAGGACGCCCTGGAGGCGTACGCGAGGCGCGAGGAGGAGTGGGGCGGCGAGGCGACCCGCGACCTGGAGCGCCGCGTCATCCTGTCGGTGCTCGACCGCAAGTGGCGCGAGCACCTCTACGAGATGGACTACCTGCGCGAGGGCATCGGCATGCGGGCCTATGCGCAGAAGGACCCGCAGATCGAATACCAGCGCGAGGGCTTCGAGATGTTCGCCGCGATGCTCGAGGGCATCAAGGAGGACTCGGTCGGCTTCCTGTTCAACCTCGAGGTTGAGATCCAGGAGAACCCGATCGTCGAGGAAGAGGACCCGATGATGACGGAGACCCGCTCCATCATCGCCCGTGGTCTGCGCGGCCCCGAGCGGCCGGCCGAACTCGAGTACACCGCGCCGGGCGAGGCGGGTGAGGTCGAGCACACGCGGGTCCGCACCTCGGCCGAGCGTGCCGCCTACGGCAACGTCGAGCGCAACGCGCCGTGCCCCTGCGGCTCGGGCAAGAAGTACAAGCGCTGCCACGGCGACCCGAAGAACGCCGCCTGATCGACAGATCGCACGAAGGCCCCCGCTCGCTTGAGCGGGGGTTTTCGCGTTCTGGGCGCTTGGATGTCGTTCGCCTGCGACACGGGCGAGGGCGCCGTACGGCGCCGGGCCCGCCGCCGTACGGCGCCCACGTTCCCGTCCATCGAGGTCCTGAGAAGCGCGGCGCCTCTCAGGGACGCTTCAGCGGATGGTCGTCAGGCGGTCTCGAAGTCGGTGCAGAGCCACTGGACGCCGCGCCGTTCCAGGCGGACGGCCAGGACGTGGCTGCGTTCGTCGCAGTGCACCAGCAGGCACATCTCGATGGCGCCGTCTCTGGGTTCCTTGATGTGCGGGGCGCCGGCGAAGGGCGGGCGGCGGGTGTCGATCATCCTGCCGGCCCTGACCAGCTCCCGGTATGCCTGGCCGGTGAGCCGGTCGGCGACCGTCTCGGGCGGGCGGCGGCCGGTGAGCACCTCGGCCAGGGCCTGCCCGAGGTGGCGCAGCTTGCGCTCGTCGGGCACGGCGCCCGGCGGGCCCCACACGAGGGGCCTGGAGTCCAGTGCCAGCGATCCGTGGACGTCGGGGCGAGCGGTTCCGGCTCTGCCGCGGTCGCCGTCGTACGGCGAGTCGGGGACGGGGGTGATGCCGACGCGAGGACGTGACGATGACATTGGTGGTCCTTCCAGATGTCATGGGGGGATGAGAGATCAGTACAAGGAGTTTCCGGTCCGGGCCGCAGATACGTCGGCCGCCAACTTCTTCGATTCCCGCCCTGGTTTGCGGCTCCTGGCGTAGAAGATCACCGCGAGTTGGAGCGGGTGGCGCCTCCTCGCCCGCCGTTCCGGTCCTGGTGTGTTCGCTCAGGTCACGGCCCCAAACACTTCGGGGATGGCGGAAATCCTGGATTCGGTCAGGTCGTCTCGGGGGTGTCGCGCTCGCGGCCGGGAGTGGGCAGGTCGAGGCGGCGGATCAGGAAGGTGAACAGGGCGTAGTAGAGCACCGCGTAGATGAGGCCGGTGATGATGATCAGTTCCAGGCGGTGGGTGTTGGACTTGCCGGCGTTGAGCAGCATGTCGATGGCGCCCCCGGAGAACGTGAAGCCGAGGCGGGCGCCGAGTTCGGCCATGAGGGCCATCGACACGCCCGTCAGCACCGCGTGGACGGCGAACAGGGCCGGGGCGACGAAGATGAACGCGAACTCCAGGGGCTCGGTGATGCCGGTGACGAAGGAGGTGAGGCCGGCCGAGAGCATGATGCCGCCGACCGTGGCGCGGCGGTCCGGCGGGGCGGCACGCCACATGGCGATCGCCGCGCCGAGCAGGCCGAACATCATGACGGGGAAGAAGCCGGTCATGAAGATGCCGGCGCCTTGCTCCCCGGCGAAGTAGCAGTTCAGGTCGCCTGCCGCGTCCCTGGTGGCGCCGTTCACGCCCGCCTGGCACTCGGGCAGCGTGAACCAGACGATGGTGTTGAGGACGTGGTGCAGGCCGAGGGGGATGAGCAGCCGGTTCGCTACGCCGTAGATGCCGGCGCCTGCCGTGCCGTGGGCCGACAGCCAGTCGCCGGCGGTGGCGAGCCAGTCGGCGACGGGCCGCCACAGCAGGCCGAACACGACACCGAGCAGCACGGCGGCGACGGCGGTGACGATCGGCACGAACCGCCTGCCGCCGAAGAAGGCCAGCCAGGAGGGCAGTTTGATCCGGTAGAAGCGTTCCCAGAGCAGCGCGGCCGCGATCCCGATGAGGATGCCGCCGAGCACGCCGGTGGGGTTCTGGGCGGCCAGGTTGAGGGTGGCGCCGTCCTGGACGGTGGTGATGGCGACCCGGTCGTAGACGGCTCCGCCGCCCGCTTCGAAGAACAGCGTCTTGGTGACGCGGTCGAAGACGAGGTAGCCGGTCAGGGCGGCGAGCGCCGTGGAGCCGTCCGCCTTACGGGCGAAGCCGATCGCCACGCCGATGGCGAACAGGAGCGGCAGGTTGTCGAAGAGGGCGCCGCCGGCCGCGGCCAGCACTTCGGCGACCGGCAGCAGCCATGGCCAGAGGCCGCCCAGCCCGTCCTTGCCGAGCATGTCGTCCTGGCCGAAGCGGAACAGCAGCCCGGCCGCGGGCAGGACGGCGATGGGCATCATGAGCGAGCGGCCGACGCGCTGCAACACCGCGAAGGCCGAGGTGCCCGTGCTGGTCATGGAACCCCCCGCAGCTCACGGGGGTCGGTCGGTTCCTACCACGACCTGGGTGGCGGAAAACGGGCTACGGGTCGCGTGGCTCGCCCGAGTCCACGTCGGCTTCCGGCTCGCGGCCGGGGGTCATGATGTTCAGCCTGCGGATCAGGAAGCTGAACACCACGTAGTAGACGACGCCGTAGATCACGCCGAGCAGGAGTATGCCGGGTAAGTTCTGGGTGTTGGACTTACTGGCGTTGAGCAGCATGTCGAGCAGGCCCGCGGAGAAGCCGAAGCCGAGCTGGCCGCCGATCAGCGTGGTGAGCGCCATCGCGAGCCCGGTGAGGACGGCGTGCACGGCCAGCAGCACGGGCGCCACGAAGATGAACGCGAACTCGATCGGCTCGGTGATGCCGGTGACGAACGAGGCCAGCGCCGCCGACAGCATGATGCCGCCCACGGTGGCACGCCGGTGCGCGGGAGCCGCCCGCCACATGGCCAGGGCGGCGGCGGGCAGCGCGAACATCATGATGGGGAAGAAGCCGGCCATGAACTGGCCTGACTCGGGTGCGCCGCCGAAGTAGCAGTTCCAGTCGCCGCCCAGCACCCGGCCGCCTACCTCGCACTGCGGCACCACGTGCCAGACGATGGAGTTGGCGAAGTGGTGCAGGCCGAGGGGGATGAGCAGCCGGTTGATCAGGCCGTAGATGCCGGTGCCGAGCGGGCCGAGGGTGGTCAGGGCCTCGCCCGCCTGGCCGATCCACCCGCCGAGGATGGGCCACACCCAGCCGATGAGCACGCCGAGGGCGAGCGCCGCGAGGGAGGTGATGATGGGCACGAACCTGCGCCCGCCGAAGAACGCCAGCCACGAGGGCAGCTTGATGCGGTGGAACCGCTGCCACAGCAGCGCGGCGACCAGCCCCATCATGATGCCGCCGAGCACCTGGGTGGGGTTCTGCAGGCCGCGGTCGATGATCTCGACGACGCCCTGGTCCTGGGCCTCCTTGATGACGACCGTGTCCCTGATGGCCGAGCCGAAGAACATCACCTTGGTCACCCGGTCGAAGACCAGATAGCCCACCACGGCGGCGAGCGCGGTGGTGCCGTCGGCCTTACGGGCGAAGCCGATGGCCACGCCCACGGCGAAGAGGAGGGGCAGGTTCTCGAGCAGCGCGCCCCCGGCGGCGGCGAGCACCTCGGCGACGTCGTTCATCCAGCTCAGGCCGGCCACGTCGGCGAGCCCGCCGGGTTCGGCGCCGTTGGCGCCGAGCATGTCGGGCTGGCCGAAGCGGAGCAGCAGGGCCGCCACGGGGAGGGCGGCGATGGGCAGCATGAGTGAGCGGCCCAGCCGCTGGAGCACGTTCATCAGGCGTGAGAACGGCGAAGGCCGGGCGGCGGTGGTCTCGTTCACCGGGCGTTCCTCCGGGTCGGGCCCTCAACCCCGTCTTGCGGGCATTTCCAGAATGGTGCGCAACTGGTAGCGGTCGGCGCGGTAGGTGGACACGCCCAGTTCGGCGCAGACGCCACCGGAGAAGGATCTGCGCTGCAGCAGCAGCACGGCTCCGCCGCGGGGGAGTTTCAGCAGGTCGGCGTCGCTCGGGTCGGCGATGCCGCCGTCGATGGTGAGCTCGCCGGCGTCCATGACGAGCCCGTAGCGGCTCTCCAGCAGCTCATACAGAGACCTGCCGGACAGGTCGTGCTCGGCCAGGTCGGGGGCCAGCTTGACCGGGATGTGCGCGCGCTCGATCGACAGCGGCTCGCCGTCGGCCGTGCGCAGGCGCTCGATGAAGTGCACTTCCTCGCCCGGCTGGATGCCGAGCTCCTTGGCCAGGTGGGCGCTGGCGCGCACGGTCCTCCGGTCGAGGTCGCGCGAGCCGGGCGCCATGCCGCGAGCCCGCATGTCGTCGGTGAAGGATGTGAGCTGCAACGCCAGCTCGATCTTGGGCCTGGCGACGAACGTGCCCTTGCCCGGCACCCGGTGCAGGCGACCTTCGGACACCAGGTGGTCGACGGCCTGCCGCACGGTCATCCGTGACAGGCCGAAGCGCTGGCAGAGCTCCCGCTCGGACGGGATGGCGGCGCCGATGCTCAGCTCGTCGCTGTCGATGAGATCGAGCAGGATCTCGCGGAGCTGGAAGTACTTGGGCACCGGGCTGTCCGGATCGATGTGCGCCACGGATCCTCCCCTCGATCTGACCTGGGCGATGAGCTATGGTTCGTACTGGTCTAGTCCGGACTAGACCACATGTCGCAAAACAGGGTCAAGTCCGTACGGCAAAACTTCGAGGGATGAGCGCCAGATGACCAAGATGCGCAGCGAGATCGCCGAGCAGCCCCAGGCGCTGCGGGCCACGCTGGACTCCCTGCTCCCCAGGGTCGGCGAGGTGAGGGCGCTGGGCGAGCAGACCCGCCAGCTTCTGTTCATCGCGCGTGGCACCTCCGACAACGCCGCAGTCTATGGCCGCTACCTGGTCGAATCGCACGCGGGCAGGCTGTCGGCGCTCGCCGCGCCGTCCATCGCGACCACCTACAAGCGCAAGCTGGACCTCGACGGCGTCCTGGCGGTCGCCATCTCCCAGTCCGGCCGTACCGAAGAGATCGTGGAGACGCTGGCCTGGGCGCGTGACTGCGGCGCCAGGACGGTCGGCGTCACCAACGGCGGCCCGGACAGCCCGCTCGCGCAGGTCGCCGACCTGGCGCTGTGCACGGTCGCCGGTGAGGAGAAGGCCGTCCCCGCCACCAAGACCTACACCACGCAGCTCGCCGCGCTGGCCGTGCTCGCGCTGGGGCTCGGCGCCGACGTGGACCAGGACGACCTGCTCCGAGTGCCCGAGGCGGTGGGGAAGCTGATCGCCGAGCCGGGGGACATAGAGGCGGTCGTGGAGGGCCTGGCGGACAAGCCCGGCGTGGTCGTCTCGGGCCGCGGGCTGGCCTTCTCCACCGCGCTGGAGACCGCGCTCAAGCTCAAGGAGGCCTGCTACCTGCACGCGATGGGCCTGTCGTACGCCGACCTGTTGCACGGCCCGATCGCCGTGGTCGACGCCGACACCCCGGCGCTGCTCGTCGCGGCCGAGAACAGCCCGACGCTGCAGGGCACCGTGGCGCTGGCCGAGCGGGTCGTCGCGGCGGGCGCGCAGGCCTTCACCATCGGCGGCGGCAACGCCCTGGCCGGCGCGGGCACGGCCGCGCTCAACGGCCCCGACCTGCCCGAGTGGGTCGCGCCGATGGGGCTCATCGTGCCCGGGCAGCTGCTCACCGAGGCGCTGGCCAGGAAGCTCGGCATCGACCCCGACGCGCCGCGCGGGCTCAACAAGGTGACCCAGACGGACTGATCACACAGCGTCGTTTAGCCTGGTCGCAGAGCCATGACGAGGAGGCCCGGATGGCGGCCGACGTGAACGCGATCATCGCCGGTCTCGGCGGTGCGGACAACATCATCGAAATCGAGCCCTGCATCACCCGGCTGCGCACGGAGGTCCATGACGCGTCCAAGGTCGACCAGTCCGCGCTCAAGGCGGCCGGCGCGCACGGCGTGATGGCCGCGGGCAACGTGGTGCAGGTCGTCGTCGGGCCGGAGGCGGACACCATCGCCAGCGACATCGAGGACATCATCGGCTAGAGGGCGAGACCATGACGACTGTTCTCGCCCCGGTCGAGGGGGCGGCCGTGGGTCTGGCGGCGGTGCCGGACCCCGTCTTCTCGGCAGGCATGGTGGGGCCGGGAACGGCGATCGACCCGATGCGGGGGCCGCTGGAGGCCGTCGCCCCCATAGCTGGAAAAATCATGAAGCTGCACCCGCATGCGTACGTCATCGTAGGAGATGACGGCAAGGGCGTTCTGGTGCACTTGGGGATCGACACGGTCCAGCTCAAGGGGAAGGGGTTCCAGTTGCTGGCGGCAGAGGGCGACAGGGTGACCGCCGGACAGCCGGTCGTGGCCTGGGATCCGGCGGCGATCGAGGCCGGCGGGCGGTCTCCGGTCTGTCCTGTGGTCGCCCTGGACGCGGTCGCCGGTGCGGTGACCGGCGTGGCGCTGGGCACGGTGCACGCCGGGGACGAGCTCTTCCAGTGGGCGTGAGCGGCATTCGAGGTCCGGCTGGTCTGGACCGGCAGAAGGAAGGAGGATTCATGGGCGAGCGCAAGGCGACCGTGGCGGCGGAGGTGGGACTGCATGCCCGGCCCGCGGCCACGTTCGTGCAGACGGCCATGAAGGCGCCGATGGACATCAGCGTCTCCAAGGCGACGGGAGGTGATCCCGTCAACGGCAAGAGCATCCTGCAGATCATGGGGTTGGACGTCCGTCAGGGCGAGACCATCGTGATCAGAGCCGAGGGCGAGGGGTCCGAAGAGATCCTCGACCAGCTCGCGAGCATCGCCGCGACGCCATGAACCTGCGGGGGGTAGGGGTCAGCCCGGGCATCGGGCACGGACCCGCCTACATCCTGACCACCCACGTGCCCGAACCCCCCGAGGGCGCCACATACGCGGGTGAAGCGGATCAGGAGAAGGAGCGCGCGGTCTCGGCGCTGGCGCAGGTGGCCGGCGAGCTGGAGTCGCGTGGCGACCGCGCGGGCGGCGAGGCCAGGGAGATACTCAAGGCGCAGGCGCTGATGGCCGAGGATCCCGGCCTGGTCGTGAAGATCAGGGCGTACATCGACCGCGGCCTGGCCGCCCAGCGGGCCGTCTATGAAGGATTCACCAAATATCGGGACGTGCTGGCCGGGGTCGGCGGCTACCTGGGCGAGCGGGCGGCCGACCTCGACGACGTCCGGGACCGGGTGATCGCGGTGCTCACCGGCCAGGTGCTGCCCGGCCTGCCCGCCCCGGGCGCCGAGCCGTACGTGCTGGTCGCGCACGACCTCGCGCCCGCGGACACCGCGCTGCTGTCCAGGACGTCCGTGGCCGCCTTCGTCACCGAGGAGGGCGGGCCCACCAGCCACACGGCGATCATGGCCAGGGCGCTCGGGGTGCCCGCCGTGGTGGCCTGCGCGGGCGCGACCCGCCTCGAACCGGGCGTCCAGGTGCTGGTCGACGGCACCTCGGGCGAGGTACGGGCGCAGCCGACGGAGTCGGACGTGGCCGAGGCGGAGAGCGAGGCGTCCGCCAGGCTGGCGGCCATCTCGCGGATCCAGGGCCCCGGCAGGACCAGCGACGGGTTCCCGGTGCCGCTGCTGGCCAACATCGGCGGCCCCGGCGATCTCGAAGCGGCGCTGGAGGCCGGCGCCGAGGGCGTGGGCCTCTTCCGTACCGAGTTCCTCTACCTGGGCAGGAGGCACCCTCCGCAGGCGCAGGAGCAGGAGGACGCGTATCGGGCCGTGCTGACGGCCTTCCCCGGCGGCCAGGTCGTGGTGCGGACGCTGGACGCGGGAGCCGACAAGCCGCTGGCCTTCCTGCCTCCCGAGGCGCCCGAGCCGAACCCGGCGCTCGGCGAGCGCGGCCTGCGCCTGTTCCGCCGGCACCCGGAGGTGATGGAGGCGCAGCTCGATGCGCTCGCCACGGCCGCCGTGGGCACCTCAGCCGAGCTCAGCGTCATGGCACCCATGGTGTCCACGGCGGAGGAGGCCGAGTGGTTCGCCGAAGCGTGCCGGGCCGCCGACCTGCCCAGGGCCGGCGTGATGATCGAGGTTCCGGCGGCGGCGCTGCGGGCGCAGAGCCTGCTCGCGGAGGTGGACTTCGTCTCGGTCGGCACCAACGACCTCGCCCAGTACTGCTTCGCCGCCGACCGGGAGCTCGGCGCGCTGGGCGAGCTGCAGAACCCGTGGCAGCCCGCGCTGCTCGACCTGGTGGCCATGGCCGCCTCCGAGGCGGCTGACGCGGGCAAGCCGTGCGGCGTCTGCGGGGAGGCGGCCGCCGACCCGGCGCTGGCCTGCGTGCTCACGGGGCTGGGCGCGGCCACCCTGTCGATGACCCCCGCGGCGCTGCCCGCCGTGCGGGCCGCGCTCGCCACGCACACGCTGGAGCAGTGCCGGCTCGCCGCGCAGGCCGCGCGGGCGGCGCCCACCGCCGTCCTGGCCCGCCAGGAGGCGCGCGCCCACCTTCCGGAGCTCGCGTCCCTGGGCCTGTGAAGATTTGGTGTGCGAACGGCTCGGGCATGTCGAGGCATGGATACCGTGGGGGGCATGGTTGGACGGATGGGAACCACAGGCCTTCTGGTGATCGCTCTCGCCGCGTGCAGCGGCGCGGGCGGGTCGGCGAGCGCCGCCCCGCCCGCCAGGCCCCCCGCCTCCAGCGCGAGCCCCACCCAGAGCCCCGCTGCCCCGGCCGCCTCGCAGGCGGATCCGGTCAGGCGCGAGCTGGCGAAGATGAGCGTCGAGGAGAAGGTCGGCCAGCTCTTCATGCCCGTCCTGTACGGCACCGCGGCCGACAGCGTCTCGGGCGAGAACCAGGCCCGCTACGGCGCCCAGACCCCGGCCAAGGTCATCGACCGCTACCACCTCGGCGGCGTGATCCTCTTCCCGGCCAACGTCAGGAGCGTCGACCAGGTCGTCAAGCTGACCAACGGCATGCAGAAAGCCGCCGACGTCCCGCTGCTGATCGGCACCGACCAGGAGAACGGCCTGGTGTCGAGGATGTCCGCGCTGATGACCCCGTTCCCCGGCGCCGCGCAGATCGGGGCCACCAAGGACCCCAAGGTGTCGCGGGCCGTGGCCAGGGCCACCGGCGAGGAGTTGCGCGCCCTCGGCATCAACCTCGACTTCGCGCCCGTCGCCGACGTCAACGTCAACCCGCGCAACCCGGTCATCGGCAAGCGCGCGTTCGGCGACCAGCCGGCCGAGGTGTCCAAGATGGTCGCCGCCGCGGTCAAGGGCTTCGACGACGCCGGGGTGGCCGCGACGGCCAAGCACTTCCCCGGTCACGGCGACACCACGGTCGACAGCCACACCGGCCTGCCGGTGATCAAGCACACCCGGGCCCAGTGGAAGCGGCTGGACGCACCGCCGTTCAAGGCCGCCATCAACGCCAATGTCGACGCCATCATGAGCGCGCACATCGTCTTCCCCAACCTGGACCCGTCGGGCAACCCGGCGACGCTGTCCAAGCCGATCCTGACCGGGCTGCTCCGGCAGGAGCTGGGGTTCGACGGCGTGATCTCCACCGACGCGCTCAACATGGCCGGCGTGCGCAAGAAGTACGGCGACGGCGAGGTGGCGGTCCGCGCCGTCCTGGCCGGCGCGGACCTGCTGCTCATGCCGTACGACTTCGCCAAGGCCTACAACGCGGTGCTGTCGGCGGCCAAGTCGGGCCGGATCTCCAAGCAGCGGCTGGACCAGTCGGTGACCCGGCTGCTCAACCTCAAGCAGACCCGCGGCCTGCTCGCCGGGACTCCCGTCGTCTCGGCGAAGGAGGCGGCCAAGGTGGTCCGCTCGCCGGCTCACCGCAAGCTGGCTGCCAGCGTGCCCTAGCCCCCGCCGCGTCGCCACGGGTTGGGCCAGCAGAGGAGACGCCGCACGGCGACCGCGCCGGCGAGCGAGGCGGGCACCACGATCAGGAGCGCGGTCCAGATCGTTCCGCCGACATCCTGGATCTGGCACTCGGGGAGGGCGGGCTCCTGCTCGTGGCGTCGGACAGGGGCATGGCCGGGCTGCGGGTCGCGTCAGTGCCCGCCGCGTAACCCGCTGGAGACGTACATCGCCGCCAGCATGGCGAACAGGTACGCCTGGAGGAACTGGATGAACATCTCGAACGCGGTCATCACTATCGTCATCAGCACCCCGATGACGCCGATGCCCGCGCCCAGCGGGGTGAGCCTCTCGAACAGGAACCAGAAGCCGACCGAGCTGAAGAAGGCCAGGAGCATGTGGCCGGCGAACATGTTCGCGAACAGCCGGACGAAGTGCGTGAAGAGCGAGCTGATCAACACTTCGGCGAGGATCAGCGGGGCGTAGAGCCCGTAGGCCCAGCCGGGCAGGCCGGGCAGGTGGACGATGCCCTTCAGATAGCCGAGCACGCCGTGGTGCCTGACGCCCAGGTAGAGCTTGATCACGTACACGCTGACCGCGATCACCAGGGGGAAGGCGATGTGCGCGGCGAGGGGGAACTGGATGACCGGGACGACGCCCATCAGGTTCCAGACCAGCACGGTGAGGAAGATGGTGAACAGCAGGCCCATCCACCGGTCGGTGTCCTTGCCGAGGTTGGGCTTGGCCACCTGTTCGCGGACGAACACGTAGGCGTACTCGCCGAGGTTCTGCCAGCCGCGCGGGACGAGCCTGGGTCTGGCGAAGGCCGCCCAGCACAGGGCGATGACGACGGCGGAGCTGAGCAGGGCGATCAGTACGGGCTTGGTGAGCCATTCCGGGCCGCCGGGGAAGATCGGCGGGAGGTCGAACAGCTCCAGGCCGGGTGCTCTGAACTGGTCGGGGGAGGTGATCAGGATCGTCGTTCTCAACGGCGGTCCCTTCTAGGGAGATCTCGTAGGATTGCCCACCCTAAGCGGGAGATTGGGTGATCCTTTATCGGGGGTTTATAGCGGGTTATTTCCAGCGTGCGACGCTCTACCCTGGAGTACGGATTCCACAGAGGAGGCGAGTGTGGTCACAGGTGTGCTGATCGACTGGGGCGGGGTGCTCACCACCAGCCTTTCGGACTCCATCGCCAGATGGATCGTGGCGGATCGGATCGACGCCGACCACTACCGGGAGATCATGCGGGAGCTCATCGCCCGCGCCTACGGCGGCGAGGGCGAGAACGCCGTGCACGCCCTCGAACGCGGCGAGATCGACGGGTCGACGTTCGAGCGCGACCTGGCCGCCCGGCTGCTCACGCTCGACGGGGTGCCGCCGGAGGCCGAAGGGCTGCTGGAGCGGATGTTCGCGGGCTTCGACCGGGTCGACGCCATGTACGACATGCTGCGGACGGTCAAGAGCAACGGGGTCAGGACCTGCCTGCTGTCGAACTCGTGGTCCAACACCTACCCCCGCGACGACTGGGACGAGATCTTCGACGCGGTGGTGATCTCCGGCGAGGTCGGCATGCGCAAGCCGGAGCCGCGGATCTTCGAGCACGCGCTCGGCCTGATCGGGCTGCCGGGCGAGTCGTGCGTGTTCATCGACGACATCGAGGCCAACATCATGGCCGCCCGCGAGCTCGGCATCGCCGGGATCCACCACCGCGACGCGGACACGACCATCTCCGAACTCGAGTCTCTCCTCCGACTTTCGTTGCGCCGGGCATGATAGAGCCCTCGCACGCTGTGAAAGGTTCGTGATGCGCGTCTACCTGCCCTGCACCCTCCCCGCGCTGACCCGGGCGGTCGACGCCGGGGAGCTGGGCCCGGCCCCGCTGACCGGCTACGCGGTGACCCCCGCGCTGATCGAGTGGTACGCCTCGGGTGACACCGAGGAGCTCGAGTACGTCGCGCTCACCGAGGCGGCGCGCGCCTCCCTGCGCATGCTGGCCGCCGACCTCGCCGACGGGGTGGACGCGGCCCCACGCCGCGTGGTCGTCGCCGCCGAGGTGGCGGAGGGCTCGCTGCGCGCGGGCGCGGACCTCCAGGAGAGGGCCAGGGTACGGCTGTCCGAGCCGATCCCGATGGCCAAGGTGGCCGCGGTGCACATCGACGACCACTACGCGATGCCCGACGTCAAGGCGGCCGTCGCCGCGCTGCCCGACTCCGACCGGGGCGACGACGACGCCCGCTTCACCGTCGACGGCGCCGAGGCGCACGAGCTCATGTGGTACGCCACGCAGGAGATCCCCGACCTCCTGCGCTCATGACGTCCGTGGCCGGATATTAAGCTGGAACCAATGACAAAGCACATCGTCTGGGACTGGAACGGCACGCTCTTCCACGACATCGACGCCGTGGTCGGAGCCACCAACGAGGTCTTCAAGCCGTACGAGCTCGCGCCCGTGACCGCGGACGGGTTCCGCGCCGTCTACACCCGGCCCATCTGGGTCGCCTACGAGCGGATGCTCGGCCGCCCGCTCGCCGAAGGAGAGTGGGAGCTGCTCGACACCGGCTTCCACGAGCACTACTACCGGCTGGCCGGCGAGTGCGTCCTGGCGGCGGACGCCGAGCACGCGCTGATGACCTGGACGGGCACCCAGTCGCTCTGCTCCATGGCCCCGCACGCCCATCTGATCCCCAAGGTCGACGCCTTCGGCATCACCCGGCACTTCACCCGGATCGACGGCCTGATCGGGCTGACCGGCGGCGAGAAGGCCACGCACATGGCGGCGCACATCGAGTCCATCGCGGTCGCGCCCCGCGAGGTGCTGGTGATCGGCGACAGCGTGGACGACGGGATGGCGGCCAGGCACGTGGGCGCCAGGGCGGTGCTCTACACGGGTGGCATGTCCACCAGGGCAGAGCTGGAGGCCACGGGCTTCCCGGTGGTCGACACGCTCGCCGAGGCGCTCGAGCATGCCTGAATCGGCCTGACAGGAGCGTCGGCCGGGGCGATGGCCCTACTCTGGCAGAGTTCTCTCTCTGGAGGCTGCCATCAACCGCCTAGTTCTGTGGAACATCGACCTCACGCTGGTCGATGTCGCGATCGTGACCAGGGACGCCTACGCCGAGGCGTTCCGCGTCGTGACGGGGCGCCCGCTGGTCAAGCTGGTCCCGCCGATGGGCCGCCCCGACTCCGAGATCGTCTTCGAGACGCTCGCCGTCAACGGGATCGTGGCCCAGGACGACCATCTGCCCAGGTTCCTGGCCGCGCTGGCCACCGCGTTCGCCGACAGGCGCAAGCGGCTGGCCAAGGAGGGGCGGGCGATGGCCGGGGCCAAGGACGCGCTCAAGGCCGTGGCCAGGCTCGACGGCGTGACCCAGACGGTGCTCACCGGCACGATCAGGAGCAACGCCGTGCACAAACTCCAGGCGTTCGGCCTGGACCGCTACGTCGACTTCGACCTCGGCGGCTACGGCGAGGAGGTCTATCCCAAGGCGACACTGCTGCAGGTCGCCCAGGGCCGGGCCAAGCAGCGCCTCGGCATCCCGTTCGTGCCCGCCAACACCGTGGTGATCGGCGACTCGACCCGTGACGTGCAGGCGGCCAGGATCGGCGGGGCGGCGATGATCGCGGTGGCTTCGGGCCGCTCGACGGCGGCCGAGCTGCGGGCGGCCGGCGCCGACATCGTGCTGCCCGACCTGTCGAACGCTTCCGAGGTCGTGGCCGCGGTGGCCCGTCTCACCACGCCGGTGGACCGCAAGGCGGGCTGAGCAGCCCCGCGCCGGATGATCAGGCCAGCTCCGCGAGGAAGCGGGCCGCGACCGGAGCCGCCACCGCGGAGCCCGCGCCGCCGCCCTCCACGATCACCGCGAACGCGAGGTCGCCCCGGTAGCCGATGAACCACGAGTGCGCGGGCGGTTCCTTGCCCGACCCGTACTCCGCGGTGCCGGTCTTCCCGGCGGTGCCCGCCGGGAAGCTCACGCCGTGTGCCGTGCCGTCGGTGACGACCGCGGGCATGAGCTCGCGCAGGGCTTTCACCACCGCGTCCTCCAGCCGGCGCGGCCGCAGGGTGTTGTCGGGTACGACCTCCTCGGGGACGAGCCTGGGCGGCTGCCAGGCTCCGTAGGCGATGGCCGCGGCGACCGAGGCCATGTTCAGCGGGCTCGCCAGCACCCTGCCCTGCCCGATGGCGGCCGAGGCGAGGTCGGTGTCGTCCTTCGGGGTGGGGAAGTCGGCCCGCACGGCGGGCACTCCCGGCGCGATCTCGGCGCCGAAGCCGAAGCTCTCCGCCACCTTCGCCAGCCGCTCCTTGCCCAGGTCGGCCACGCCCATCGCGCCGAAGGTGGTGTTGCACGAGTGCGCGAAGGCGTCCCTGAACGCCAGCGTGCCGTAGTCCTTGAAGCCGGCGTTGTGGAAGGGGAAGCCGCCGATGTTCTGCTCGGCGGGGCAGGCGACCCGCTCGGCCGGCTTCATCCCGTCCGCGACCAGTGCGGAGGCGGTGACGACCTTGAACGTCGAGCCGGGGGGATACTTGCCGAGCAGCGCGCGGTTGAACCCGCCCGGCTTGTTCACCACGGCCAGGATCTCACCGGTCGACGGCCGGGTCGCCACCAGCGAGGCGGGCTTGCGGACGTCCCGAAGGGCGTCGGCCCCCGCCTGGTGCACCTTCAGGTCGATCGTGGTCCGCAGCGGTTCCTTCTCGGGTGCCTTGACCAGGGTCTCGACGACCTTGCCGCCCTCGACCAGATCGATCCTGGCGCCCGCGTACTCGGCGAACCGGTCGGGGTAGGTCTGCTTGAGCCCCTCGACGAGCTGCGCCATCGAGCCGGGGGCCTCCGGGGTGTCGATCCGGCTGCCGTCCGCGGCCAGCACCTGGGTCACCGGGACCTTCCCCTCGACCAGCCGCACCGACCGGCCCTTGGCGAGCCGGGGATGGATGGCCGCCGCGGTCCAGTCGATCTTCCACGTGCGGTCCCGCTCGACGAAGTCGAGCTTCCCGCTGTAGGTCCAGTCCTGCGGGCCGGTGAGCACGGCCTTGAAGGAGACCACGCCGGTGGAGGCGGCGTCGGACGCGAAGACGCCGTTGGGGACGTGTCGCGTGAAGGAGGCCTGGTCCAGCTTGAGATCGGTGCGGAAGCGCCGGTGCAGGCGCTCGAAGTCGGCCGGCGGGTCGGCGACCAGCTCGCGCATCGCCACGTAGTCCTGCGCCTCCCAGGCTCGCAGGTACTTGTCCGCGACCTGCTCGGGAGAGCCGGTCGTGCGCAGCGCCCAGAACGTGCCGGCGGCGGCGACCACCGGGACCAGGATCGCGGCGCCGATCCAGGGCCATCTGCGCCGCCTTCGCCGCCTTCGTTGGGGAGGGTGCTCCGGCTGTAGATATGCGTACATTGTCCCCGTGTGTGGTGCCATGCGTCAGAGGACAGCAGACCCAGCGGGGCGTGTCCAATACTGATATGAGGGATTTATCGATATAAATTTAGCTATAGTTGCTGGTCGTGGACCTAGTCCGGCATCTGTGTTACTTCACCGTGGTCGCGGAAGAACTGCACTTCGGCAACGCCGCGATCCGGCTCGGCATGGCCCAGCCGCCGCTCAGCCAGCGCATCAAGCGCCTGGAGGAGGAGCTCGGCGTGCGACTGTTCGACCGCTCGGCCCGCCAGGTCAGGCTCACCGAGGCGGGCAGGCTGCTGCTCGGCGAGGCCCGGGAGATCGTGGCCAGGGTGGACCGCCTGCACGAGCTGGTCCGTCACGGAGAGGCCGCCGTCCTGAAGGTGGGAGTCCCGCCAGACCTGGCCGCCGCGGTGATCGCCGCGCTGGTCGAGGGCTTCCGGGAGAGCAACCCGGAGGTACGGCTCGCGCCGGCTGAGATCTGGACGGCCGACCAGGTGGGCGCGCTCGCGGAGGGCGTGATCGACGTGGGCGTGGTGCGCCATCCCGTCAGCGCCCCCGGACTGCACTTCGGCCAGGTGCTGGTGCAGCCGCAGGGCGTGCTGCTGGCCGCGGGCGACCTGCTGGCCGGCGCCGGAGAGGTGCACCTGGCCGACCTGGACGGGCGCGAGCTGCTGATGCCGCCCAGGGAGGGGGAGCCGGGCATGCACGCGGAGGTGCTGGCCGAGTGCCGCCGCCACGGCTACGTACCCGCCCAGGTGCACCAGGGCGCCGGGCTCGGCCTGGTGCTGGCGGGGGCGGCGGTCGCGTTCGGGCCGAAGGTGGAGCTGCCGGGGCTGGCCTGGCGGCCGCTGCTAGGCTCGCCGATCGCCTGCCGGGTCTCCACAGCCTGGCGGGCCTCCACCGCTGCGGTGACCGGCTTCTCCGCGGTGGCCGTACGGACCTTGAAGGAGCGCGCCGGGATGACGGACGAGGGGGCCGCCCCGGTGCGGCGGGTCAGCCGGAGGCCGGGGATGCTCGCATGAGCGGACCGGACCTGGAGGCGCTGTTCCGCGCGGCGGGCGTGCGGGGCAGGCTGTTCGCCGCCGACATCGACACCGGCAGGGAGCTGGCGCACGGCGCGGACGAGCCGCTGCCGACCGCCTCGATGTTCAAGGTGCCGCTGCTGGTGGAGTTCTGCCGGCAGGTCGACGCCGGGCTGCTCGACCCGCGGAGCCGGGTGACGGTGACGGCCGCCGACCGGGTGAGCGGCCCGACCGGCATCTCCTCGATGCTCGACGACGTCACGATCTCGCTGCGCGACCTGGCCTACCTGATGATCGCGGTCAGCGACAACACCTCGGCCGACGTGCTTCTGTCCATGGTCGGGCGGGAGGCGGTGAACGCCATGCTGGACGGCTTCGGGCTGACGGGCTCGCGGGTCGTGCACAGTTGCCGGGAGACCGCCGCGACCATGGCCGAGGACGCCGGGCACGCCTGGCCGTACCTCGACCTGGAGGACCTGGCCAGGCTCCGGGTGCTCGACCCGGCCCGCACCAACCGCAGCACGCCCCGCGAGCTGGCCGGGCTGCTCGGCCTGATCTGGCGGGACGAGGCGGCCTCGGCCGAGTCCTGCGGGTGGATGCGCGGCGTGCTGAACCTTCAGGTGTGGCCGCACCGGCTGGCGTCCGGGTTCCCGTACGACGACGTGGGGGTCAGCGGGAAGACCGGAACCCTGCCGACACTTCGCAGCGAGGCGGGAGTGGTGGAGTATCCGGATGGAGGACGCTACGCCGTGGCGGTCTTCACCCGTTCCTTCAGCAGCGCGCTCAACCAGCCGCGCGCCGACGCGGTGATCGGGACGGCCGCGCGTATGGCTGTGGACCACCTACGCAGATAGCAAGTTATGTGGGTAGTCAGGTATGACTTCCCCCTAGCAGGCCGACAGGATGGGGCACATGGTTGCTGAAGGTGCACTTCTCTGGGAACCCACCGAAGAGATCGTCGCCCGCGCCAAGCTGACTCGCTATCTGGAGTCGCTCGGGCGCGCGGGAGCGGGCTACGAGGACGTGTGGCAGTGGTCTGTCGACCACCCGGCGGAGTTCTGGACGTCCATCTGGGACTACTTCGACGTGATCGGAGAGCGTGGTGACGGGCCCGTCATCTCTGGGACGATGCCCGAGGCCGAATGGTTCTCCGGAAGCGCCATCAATTACGCCGAGAACGCGCTGCGCCGCACCGACGGCGTCGCGGCGGTCTTCGTCTCCGAGGACGGCGCCCGCCAGGAGCTGACCTGGGCAGAGCTCCGCGACGACGTCGCCCGCGTCCGGGCCGGCCTGGTGCGGCTCGGCGTCCAGCGCGGCGACCGGGTCGCCGGCTACCTGCCGAACATCCCCCAGGCGCTGATCGCCTTCCTCGCCACCGCCTCCCTGGGCGCCATCTGGTCGGCGGGCTCGCCCGACTTCGGCGTGCCGAGCATCATCGACCGGTTCAAGCAGATCGAGCCCAAGGTGCTGATCGCGGTCGACGGCTATCGCTACAACGGCAAGAACTACGACCGCTCGGCCGCCGTCAACGAGATCGCCGCCGGGCTGCCCACTCTCCGCGCCACCGTGTGGATCCCGTACCTGGCCGCGGTCGAGGAGGGCGAGCCGCCCCAGCGGGCCGAGCCCGGTCCCGCCGGGACCAAGGAGCTGCCGCACGGCGAGGTGATCGGCTGGGAGGGGCTGCGCGCGCAGAGCGCGCCGCTGGAGTTCGAGCGGGTGCCGTTCGGGCACCCGCTGTGGATCCTCTACTCCAGCGGCACGACCGGGCTGCCCAAGCCCATCGTGCACGGCCACGGCGGCGTGGTGCTGGAGCACCTCAAGTCGCTCTCCTTCCACCAGGACCTGGGGGAGGGGGATGTGTTCTTCTGGTACACCACCACGGGCTGGATGATGTGGAACTACCTCATCGGCGCCCTGCTGGTGGGTGCCACCCCGGTGCTGTACGACGGGTCGGCCGCGCATCCCTCGCCCGCGGTGCTCTGGCGGATCGCCGCCTCCGAGGGGGTGACCTACTTCGGCGTCGGCGCGCCGTACATCATGGCCTCGATGAAGGCCGGCGTGTCCCCCGAAGGGCTGGACAGGCTGCGGGGGATCGGCTCGACCGGGTCGCCGCTGCCACCGGAGGGGTTCGCCTGGGTGGCGTCCGAGCTGCCCGGGGTGCCGCTCGGATCGTTCTCCGGCGGCACCGACGTGTGCACCGGGTTCGTCGGCGCCACCGCCCTGCACCCGATCAGGGCCGGCATCATCCCCTGCCGGTCACTGGGGGCGAAGGTGGAGTCCTTCGACCCCACCGGCAAGCCGGTCGCCGGCGAGGTCGGCGAGCTGGTGCTGACCCGGCCGATGCCGTCGATGCCGGTGATGTTCTGGAACGACCCCACCGGCGAGCGCTACCGCGAGAGCTACTTCGACGTCTACCCGGGCGTGTGGCGGCACGGCGACTGGATCAAGCTGAACGAGGACGGCAGCTGCGTCATCTACGGCCGCTCCGACTCGACGCTCAACCGGGGCGGCGTCCGGATGGGCACCAGCGAGTTCTACCGGGTCGTGGAGCGGTTCGAGGAGATCGCCGACAGCCTGGTGATCGACACCGGCCAGCTCGGGCAGGAAGGGCGGCTGCTGCTGTACGTGACGCTCGCCGAGGGCGTCACCCTGTCGGGCCCGCTGGAGCAGGCCATCTGCGCGGCGCTGCGCCAGGAGCTGTCGCCCCGGCACGTGCCGAACGAGATCCGCGCCGTGCCCGGCATCCCCCGCACCCTGTCGGGCAAGAAGCTAGAGGTCCCGGTGCGCAGGATCCTGCTCGGCACCCCCGTCGAGCAGGCCGCCAACCCCGACGCCATGGCCAATCCCGAGGTGCTGCGCCACTTCACACCCTGAGCGGACGCAGCGCCGAGGCCCAGGAGACGAGCTGGTCGAGCATGACGGTGACCTTCTCCTCCTGGTGAGGGCCGGGCCGAAGGGCGCTGAAGTTCTCGAAGTCGGTGTGCAGCGAGAGCGTGACCTGAGCCTGCACGTCGGCGACCTTGAGCTGGCCGAGCACCTGCCTGAGGTGCTCGGCCGCCCGCGCGCCGCCGTCCACGCCGTAGCTGACGAACGCCGCCGCCTTGTCGGCCCACTCGGCGAACAGGAAGTCGATCGCGTTCTTCAGCGCGCCCGAGGTCGAGTGGTTGTATTCGGGCGTCACGAAGACGAAGCCGTCGAACGAGGCGATCGTCTCGGACCACTCCCTGGTGTGCGAGTGGTCATACTGCCCCGTCGCGGCGGGCAACGCCTCGTCCAGGTGCGGCAGCGCGAAGTCCAGCAGGTCCACCAGCTCGAAGGTGGCGTCGTCACGTTTGGCGGCCAGATCGTGCACCCAGCGGGCGACGTTCTCCGCGGTGCGGCCCGGGCGGGTGCTGCCGATGATGATGGCGATCCTGGTCATTGGGGGTGCTCCTCAGAAGTTAAGGATGATCTTGCCGCGTGTCTGACCGGCTTCGGCCCTGCGGTGGATCTCCGTCATGTGGGTGAAGTGATGGGTCTCGGCGATCTCGACGGTGAGTTCGCCCTTGTCGATCAGCTCGGCCATCGCGGTGAGCTGGGCCGGGTCGCTGGTGCCGACGAAGTGGTGCGCGTTCGGCGCCTCGATCGGGGTGGCGATGGTGACGACGACCTCGCCGAGCGGGGCGAGGGCCGCCGCCGCCGCCTCCGGGATGGCGGCGAGGTTGAGCACCACGTCCATGCCTCCCGGCAGCGGAGTGGCCGTGTAGTCGACGATCTCGTCGGCGCCGAGCCGGCGGACCGCCTCGGTGCTGCGCGGGCTCGCGGTGGCGATCACGGTCGCGCCGGCGTGCTTGGCGAGCTGGACGGCGAAGAGGCCGACGCCGCCGCCCGCGCCGTTGATCAGCACGCGCTGCCCCGCGCCGATCCGGGCCTGGTCGAAGACCGCCTGCCAGGCCGTGAGCCCGGCGACGGGAATGGCGGCGGCATGCGCCAGCGGGATGCTCCGCGGCGCCGGGGCCAGCTCGGCCGCCGGCGCGACCACGTACTCGGCGGCGCAGCCGCTCACCAGGCCGATGACGTCGTCTCCCACGGCCAGGCCGGTGACGTCCGGGCCGAGCTCGACGACCGTGCCCGCCACGTCCCAGCCCAGCGTGGCCGGCAGGGTCACGTCGAGCAGGTCGTGCAGGTAGCCGGCCCGCAGCCCCACCTCGGAGGGGTTGAACGAGGTGGCGGCCATCCGGATGAGCACCTCGCCCGGTCCGGGCGACGGCCTCGGGATGTCCTCGAAGCGGATCACGTCCGCGTCGCCGTACTCATGGATGCGCGCGGCCTTCATGGTGGCGCTCGTGGGCACGAGGCTCTCCTTTCGTCGCTTGCAACCGTAGGAGATGCCACTGCGCTATCCAATGCGTATATGTCTGCGTTTTATACGCGATCGTCTTCGGAGCTAGACTGCGCGTGTGGATGTACTCAGTGACGTCATCGCCAGCATCCGGATCGGGCGGCCGCGCTCCAGCCACATCACCTGGCACGCCCCCTGGGCGCAGAGCTTCCCCTCGGCGCCGGGCTCCGCCGGCTTCCAGGTGATCCTCCAGGGCTCGTGCTGGCTCATCCCCGACGACGGCGAGCCGATCCCGTTGAGCGTCGGCGACGTGGTCTTCTTCCCGCACGGTCACGGCTGCGTCATGGCCGACTCGCCGTCCACTCCGGTGCCGCAGATCGACTGCGACCCGGGGGAGGAGGCCGCGCTCTTCGGCTCCGCCTCGATGGCCGGTCCGGGGGCGGCCACGGTGACGCTCTGTGGTGGTTACCGGCTCGACGACGGCCGCACCCACCCGATCCTGCGGGACCTGCCCGACATGATCCACCTGCCTGCCCGGCTCGGTCACCATCAGGAGCTCCGCGCGGCCATCGACCTGCTCGCCGCCGAGATCGCCAACCCGCGGCTGGGCGCCGACACCGTCGTGGCGTCCCTGCTGGACATGCTGCTGCTGTTCATCCTGCGCGCCTACATCAACGCCGAGCCGGAGCGGTGCACGGTCAGCGGCTGGTCGGCCGCCCTGGCGGACCCCGGCATCAGCGCGGCCCTGGACGCCGTCCACCGCGACCCCGCCCACCCGTGGACGGTCCAGTCGCTCGCCGACCTCGCCGGCCTGTCGAGGGCCGCCTTCTCCCGGCGCTTCTCGGTGCTCGTGGGCCAGCCGCCGCTCGGCTATCTGACCTGGTGGCGGCTGGCCATCGCCGCGCGCCTCCTGCGATCGACCGACGCGCCGCTGAGCGAGGTGGCGACCCGCGTCGGCTACGGCTCCGAGTTCGCCTTCGCCAACGCCTTCAAGCGCGAGCACGGTCTGGCCCCCGGCAGATTCCGCCGCGAATCCTGCCCGCTCGTGGTCGGTGTCGGCGAACGCGTGGCCACGCTTTCCTGAGCGAATCACATCAGGGTTTCGGAGTCATAACCCGAATTGAATGGATTCAGTCGGCCGTAAAAGGTTCGTCGATTGGGTGGGAATGGTGGAAATATAGGTGAGTATGCGCAACTGGCCGTTTTTCCAGCTCTCCATCACCACGCCGCGCCTAGAGCTCCGCTATCCGTCTCCCGAGGACCTGGACGAGCTGGGGGATCGGGCGGCCGAGGGGGTGCACGAGGTGGGCGTCATGCCCTTCCTGTTCCCGTGGTCGGAGTCCGCGCCCGCCGAGCGGTCCAGGAGCACCATCCAGTACCACTTCCGCCAGTGGGGCGAGCTGAGCGCCGCCAAGTGGTCCCTGGACTTCGTGGTGGTCTTCGAGGGGCAGGTCGTGGGCACGCAGGCGCTCAGCGGAGAGGACTTCGCCGTCCTGCGGGAGGTCCAGTCGGGCTCGTGGCTGGGACGCCGGTTCCAGGGCATGGGCATCGGCACCGAGATGCGCACCGCCGTGCTGCACCTGGCGTTCGAGGGCCTGGGCGCCGCGTACGCGACCACGGAGGCGTTCGAGGACAACCACTCCTCGCTGGCCGTCACGAAGAAACTCGGCTACCAGGAGGACGGCATCACTCTGCACAAGCGTCAGGGCAAGCCGGTCGTCACCCGCAACTTCCGGCTTCCCCGCGAGGACTGGAGTCCCGTGGAGGGGATCGAGATCCACAATCTCGGGCCCTGCCTGCCACTGCTGGGCCTGTGACGGGAGCCCGCCCCTCCACGGGAGCGGGTCAGCCCGTCTGGGCCAGGCGCAGGGCCAGCGCGGGACACATGTCGACCGCGCGGCTCGCCTCCTTCACCATCCAGCCGGGCACGGACTTGAACGACGGGAAGCCGTAGTCGTCCAGGCTGACGAACTCCGGCAGCAGATGCGCGCAGAGGCCGTGCCCCTGGCAGCGGGTCCAGTCCACGTCCAGGCGGTATTCGGGCTCGTCCTCCCGCTCCGGCAGCGGCAGCACGCCGCGCACCGGCCGGCCGCACGAGCCGTGCTCCAGGTGGAGCGCGATGTCGGCCTCGAACGCGTCCAGCGACGACAGCACGAACCTCGCGGTGCCGTCCGGATGGAAGCACGCGCCCCTGCGCTCCACCGCCCGCACCGAGCGCCGGATGGAGTCGGTGGAGCCCGACCCGTCGACCAGCGCGCCGAGCGCCCTGGCCACATCGGGCAGGCCGAGCCGGCAGGGGCCGCACTGCCCGGACGACTGCGCCGCGAGGTATGAAGCCACCCTTGCGGCCTCGCCGACCGGGCAGGTCGACTCCCCGAGCGGCACCACGATGCCGGCGCCCAGGCTGCCGCCGGCCATCTTCATGCCCTCGCGCGAGACGATCGCGGAGATGGCCGTTTCGGCGTCCAGCCAGGCGCCGTGGTAGCCGCCGATCAGCACCCCGTCGCCGATCTCCGCCTCGCACAGTTCGAGGACGTTGATCAGCGGAGTGCCGGTCGGGACCTCCACGACGGCCGCTGAAGCCGCTCCGCCGCTCACGCTGAGCAGCACGGTGCCGGGCTCTTTGCTGGTGCCCACGTTCGAGTACTGCTCCGGGCCGAGCTCGGCGAGCACGGCGAGCTGGGCGTACGTCTCGGTGTTCGACAGCAGCGTGGGCAGGCCGTCGACGCCGCTCTCGCTGGCCCGCCGCTTCCTGCCGGGCGGTACGGCCTCCAGGCCGTTGACGGCGCGCACCAGAGCGCCGCCCTCGCCGGAGATGAACCGTTCCTGCAGGCCGACGACCCTGATGCCGAGGCGGCTCTCGGCCGCGCCCGCCACGTTGGCGGCGCGCCGCTCTGCCACGGCCGCCTCGATCGACGCCTGCGCCACCTCGCCCTCGACGGTGGCGACGACCACCTCGCGGGCGTTGAGCGCCTCCGCGGCCAGCACCGCGCCGTCCAGCACCAGGTGCGGGTTGCGCACCAGCAGCATGGCGTCCTTGGAGCTGGCGGGCTCGCCCTCGGCGCCGTTGACCAGCACCACGCACTCGCGCGAGCCGGCGGCGTCGGCCACGGCCCGCAGTTTGCGCGCGAACGGGAACGCCGCGCCGCCCCGCCCGCGCATGTCCACCTCCTCGACCATGGCGATGATGTCGTCGAGGGTGCGCGGCACCTGGTCGCCGTGCAGCGTGCGGTGGGCGGGCAGGTCGAGCCGTCTGGTGTGGTCGAGACCGGCGGTGAGCCGGGCCGGTCCCATCCGCAGCACACGCGGCACTGAATGCGGGATCACGGCTTCTCCTGGTGTGTCCTGGGCGGGGTCATCCCGCCTCCCGATACTTCCGCCGAGCCTCGGCGAGGCTCACCGGCGCGTTGATCTCTTCAGGCACTGCGACCGGCATGTCGTTGACCTCGGGCGCTTCGACGTGCTCGGGCAGGGCCGCCGGCCTGAGCAGCGTGGCCAGCACGCGCACGAGCAGGGCCGAGCCGACGGCGGCCAGGCAGCCCATGTACGACCAGGACACCCAGCTCGCCGCGAACCGGCCCGCGGTCAGCCCGTGCAGGATGGAGACCGGCCAGGCCAGGTAGGCGGAGGCGTGCATCAGCCGCCACAGCCATGGCCTGCCGGTCACCGCGAACCGTCCCCGTACCATCCCTGTCACCACGACCACGATCATCAGGTCGAACGCCACCGCCCCGAACCCCACGTAGATCCCCGCTACGGGGATCACGGCGGCGGTCAGGGGGACGTGGTTGAGCGAGATCATGAGCGAGATGTGCGTGAGCAGGAACGCCATCCCGGCGAACGCCGCGGCCCGGTGCGCGAACTGCGCCCTGACCCGGTTCGCCGGCGACAGGAAGACGCGCTCGGTGGTGAGCAGCCCGAGCGCGACCGTCGCGGTCAGCGCCACCAGGGCGAGCACGCCTGCGTAGTACTCGAGGAAACTCACCCCGCGGCCGAGCAGCTCCATGCCGCGATCCGTGAGCGTCAGGGCGAACCCTGACAGGAGGATCGCGGCGATCGAGGCGCTCGCCCCGAGCCGGACATTCCTGCTGTCCAGCTTGCTCGGGGCGTGCCGGGGGTGTCGTCTGTGGAGCATCGATTCCCTCCAAGGTCGGGTGAGGGTGCGACTCGGGAGGGCCTGACAGTGGCCACCGTCCCGGGGACGGATGTCAGGTCAGCAGCGGCGGCCTCGGTTGATGCAGTTGACCGCGAACGACATCAGGCGGTCGGGCATCACGTTGACGAAGTCCGCGTGGTCGGTGACCGGGTTGTGGAGCTGTTCCGGGAAGGCGTCCACGGCGAACGACGGTCCCGAGGGCACCGAGTAGGTCAGCGTCATCCGAAGCTGCGGCACGGCCCTGGTGCCTTGCGGACAGGCGCCGCTCTGGTCAGGGAAGACGATGTGCGTGCGGTGGTTGGCGCTGTCGGTGTTCTGGCCGTCCCAGCAGCTCGGGAAGTCCAGAATACGGGCCACCCGGCTGCCGCGCGGGCAAAGCGGGTATTTGTCCGGACTGACGCGGTTGGTGAAGCCGGTGCAGCTCCAGCCGGCGCGGGCGTTGGCCCCGCCGTTCGTGGCGGCCTTGGCGTCACCCATGATGATCCGCAGGAAGCGGGGCATGGCTGTCACCCTGGACGTGGCGTTGCCGCGGAACTGCAGGGTCACCGAGCGAGGTTGCAGGACCTGGCCGACGTTGCCGTCCGCGTCGTCGGTGTTGGCGTCGACCTGGCGGTTGCGCAGCACCGGCCAGAAATAGGTGGACTTGTCACCCAGGCGGCACGTGGTGCCCGAGGCGGCCAGGCTCTCGTCGGTCGAGAAGGCGTCTGCCGACAGGTTGCCCACGTAGTCGTGCAGGTGGTGTGCGCCATTGCGGACTCCGGGAGCGACGATGAAGTTGTCGGGGTTGTTGTGGCCGTTGCCGTTGGTGCCGCAGGCGGAGACGAACGACCCTCTGGAACCGGCCCTGCCGATGCGCGCGTCCAGCTGGCGCGGCTGGATCTGCCTGATGTCGACGAAGTCGGTCACGAACGGGCCGAGGTCGGCGCACTCGTTCTCCTCGCCGGTAGCCGTGGGGGAGGCCGACGGTGAACCTGTCGGCGAGGCCGTCGGGGAGGCAGTCGGGGAGGCGGAGTCCGTCGGTCGCTGCGTGGGCCGGTTGCGGCCGCGGCGGCTCTGGATCTGCGCCGACTCGGTCGGCTCCGCCGCCGTCGGCTCCTCCACGGGGTCGACGGCGACGCCGCCACCCGAGCCGGTCTGGTCGTCGGTGCCCTGCTGGTTCTGGTCCTGCTGGTTCTGGTCCTGGTTCTGCTGGTCCTGGGGAGCCTGGTCCTGGTTCTGCTGCTGGTCCTGAGGCTGGTCTTGGGGCTGGTCCTGGGGTTGATCCTGGGGCTGGTCCTGGGGTTGATCCTGGGGCTGGTCCTGCTGCTGGTCCTGGTCCTGGTCCTGGGGAGCCTGGTCCTGATCCTGCTGCTCGTCGGGCTGCTGCTCCTCCTGGGCCCGGTTCTGCGGCGGCGCCTGTTCGCCGACCTCGCAGTGGTCCGCGATCGCTGGTGATGCGCTGCCGATGACGGCCGCGGACACCAGCCCACCGGCCACCATGGCCAAGGCGGACATGGCCGCGGCCATGCGTCTGGATCTCATGGTTGTCTCCTCGGGTCGACCGCCGCGGGGGCGGGTGCTGCAGGTGAGGGCATCGGGGGCTCGGGCAGTTCGTCGTAGTCGACCAGCCCGGTGGACTCGAGCAGCGTCATGTGCCGCATGACCACCGTCACGGCTGTCCCGGAGAACTTTCTGATCTCCGAGTTGCGGGTGCCCGCCCTCACGTTCGCCACAACGGCGAAGACCTTGCCATGCGCGGCCCTGAGCAGCTTGGCGAAGTCCCGGTCGAAGGCCGGACCGGTCTCGGTGGCCAGCTGCGCCATCCACCGTTGCTGGTCCGGGCTGGGACGGTCGGGCAGGGGCACGGCAAGCCGTGCCGCCACCTGGCGGACCGAGGCGTCGAGCTTCTTGTGGTCCTCCACGAGATGCATGCCGACGTCCTTGACTCTCGGAGAGTCGGCCCGTACCTGGGCCCACTGCCCCACGGGAATTTCCCAGAGACCCGCCTGCCGTACTTTGACCAGGAAGTCACGGTCCGCCGGCCCGAGCGGGCCGGAGGCGGTCTGCGTGACCTCCGTCAGCACGGCGGTGCTCGCCTGCGGCATGACCAGCAGAATCGTGACCGCTGCCGCGAGGGCGAATCCGCCGAACATCACTACTTCGCCGCGCAAAAGCCTGTGCATGGTCGGAGGTACGCGGGCTTTCAGGGGCCGGTTCACCTATGCGTGGAGATAGTTAGAAATGACTGGAGTTATCGGAGTGGCTACCGGACGCATAACGAAGGTGTAAAGATGTGCCCCGTGCTAGGTCACCTCGACGGCAGATTCGAGAGTGCTGATGCCGAGGCAGAGCACCGCATCGCGGTGCTTTACCAGGAGTTCGGCGGCCCTCTACTGCGCCACGTACGCAAGTCCACCGGTAACGATCTTCAATGGGCCGAGGACGTCGTACAGGAGACGATCGTCCGAGCTTGGCGTAACTCGGCAAGGCTGCAATGGGAACCGGGCCTCATCTGGGCGTGGCTACTCACGGTAGCGCGCCGCATTGTGATCGATGGACGTCGCCGAAGGAGCGTCCGGCCTCACGAGGTCGA
The DNA here is from genome assembly GCF_037044575.1 of Nonomuraea sp. LPB2021202275-12-8. Lineage (NCBI taxonomy): Bacteria > Bacillati > Actinomycetota > Actinomycetes > Streptosporangiales > Streptosporangiaceae > Nonomuraea > Nonomuraea sp. LPB2021202275-12-8. The sequence continues at coordinate 305,092 of NZ_JBAHWD010000007.1, forward strand.
ACCCCCTGAAGGCGACATGATGGCGGTGCCCGACGGCTCTGAGCGCGCGTTATCGGCGATCGTTGTCGCCGATGCGCTCCGTAGTCTCTCGGAAGAACACCGCGAAGTCATTGAACAGACCTACCTCCGGGACCGTACGATAAGTGAAGCGGCGGAGATTCTGGGGATCCCGCCGGGCACGGTGAAGTCCCGGCTCTACTACGGCATCCGGGCACTCCGTGAACTGCTGCGGGACAAGGGGGTAGCCGGCTAATGCATGACGGGGTGGCCGCCTACGTCCTCGGTGTGCTCGATGACGAGGAGCACGAGGCGTTCGAGCGCCACCTCGACGTGTGTGAACAGTGCCAGGCCGAGCTCGTGGAGCTCGCCGGGGTTCCCGAGCGACTCGACGAGCTCAAGCAGGCCCCCTCCGCCTCCGAAGACGACCCGCCGATGTCGATGTCACGTTGACGTCTTCACCCTTTTCGGGTGATATCGGTACGGCGAGGCGTGCGCCCGGTTTCCCAGAACCGGGCGATCTGGGGGAGGTGTCCGGTGAGCATCAACGATGATGCGGCCGTCCCTCGCGACAGGCGGTTCGGCGAAGAAGGCGGCCGGCTGTCCTACGGGGGCTACCTTCGCCTGCCCGAGCTGCTCGCGCAGCAGCAGCCGCAGTCGCAGGCCCCGGACGAGCTGCTCTTCATCACCATCCACCAGGTCTACGAGCTCTGGTTCAAGCTGTTGCTGCATGAGCTCGAGGTGGCCCGCGCCGCCATGTTCGGCGGCGAGGTCTGGCGGGCCAGGCACCTGTTCGAGCGGGTGCACGCGGTGGAGCGGGTGCTCGTCGAGCAGGTGGAGGTCCTGGAGACGATGACGCCTCAGGACTTCCTGGAGTTCCGCGCCGACCTGGCGCCGGCCAGCGGTTTCCAGTCGGTGCAGTTCCGCGAGCTGGAGTTCCTGTCGGGCGCCAAGGATCCGGCCTACCTCGACAGGCTCAAGGACGCCAGCGACACAGAGCTGGCCAGGCTCAAGCGGAGGCTGGAGGAACCCACGCTGTGGGATGCTTACCTGGCCGCCCTCTCCCGGCGTGGCCTGCCGATCTCGGACGATGAAGAGATCATGGGCTCGCTGCTGGCCGTGGCGAGAAACCGCCGGTCCCACGACGACCTGTGGCAACTGGCCGAAGACCTGCTGACGCACGACGAGACAGCCGCGAAGTGGCGGATGCGTCACGTCCAGATGGTCGAACGGCAGATCGGCACGAAATCCGGCACCGGCGGCTCGACGGGTGCCCCCTACCTGCGCGGCCGCACCCGGATGCACTACTTCCCGCTGTTGTGGGAACTCAGGGCCTGGCTGTGAAAAGCCATGGCGAACCCTCACAAAGGAGTGAGAGCGAAATGCCGCTCGACGAGGCCAAGGATGAGCTGCTCCAACGAGCCGCGCAACGATGCGCGGTGGGCAGCGACCATGTGAGCCCCGAGGAGGCAGTGTCCTTCTTGCGGGTCTACTACCGGCACGTCGCCCCAGAAGACCTGCTCCAGCGCAGTTCCGTCGACGTGTACGGTCCCGCGATGTCGCAGCGGCAGCTGGCCGAGATCCGCCCGCAGGGCCGGGCCGTGGTGCGTGCCTACACCCCCACGCTGGAGGAGAACGGCTGGGATCCCGGCCACTCCGTGGTGGAGGTGGTCACCGACGACATGCCGTTCCTGGTCGACTCGGTGACGATGGAGCTCGACAGGCACGACATCGGCACGCACCTGGTGGTGCATCCGCAGATGCGGGTCCGCCGCGACCTGACCGGCCGGATGCTCGGCCGCGGCCAGGAGGACGTCACCGGGCAGATGCTGGTCGAGTCGTGGATGCACTTCGAGATCGACAGGCAGTCGGACCCGGAGGTCCTCAAGCGGATCGAGGCCGACCTCCAGCGGGTGCTGTCCGACGTGCGGCACGCGGTCGAGGACTTCGCCAAGATGCGCGAGCTGGCCATGCGGACCGCCGAGGACCTGACGCTGAACCCGCCGCCGCTGGAGCCCGCGGAGGTCGAGGACAGCCTCGACCTGCTCCGCTGGCTCGCCGACGGGCACTTCACCTTCCTCGGCTATCGCGAATACCGGCTGGAGAGCGATGCGCAGGGCGACACGCTGCGCGCGCTGGCCGGCGCGGCGCTCGGCATCCTGCGCGACGACAAGGTCGGCTCCGACAGCTTCTCCGCGCTGCCCGCCGAGGTGCGGGCCAAGGCGCGCGAGAAGCAGCTGCTGATCATCACCAAGGCCAACTCCAGGGCCACCGTCCACCGCGCCGCCTACCTCGACTACATCGGCGTGAAGCTGTTCTCGCCCGAGGGCGAGGTGATCGGCGAGCGCCGCTTCCTCGGCCTGTTCACGCACGTGGCCTACAACGAGTCCATCTCCCGGATCCCGGTGCTCAGGCGGAAGCTGGCCGACGTGCTCGACCAGGCCGGGCTGCCGCCCGAGAGCCACGACGGCAAGGACCTGATCGAGATCCTGGAGACGTTCCCGCGCGACGAACTCTTCCAGACCTCGGTCGAGCAGCTCCTGCCGATCGCGCTCGGGGTGCTGCGGCTGCGCGAGCGCAAGCAGGTCAAGCTGTTCCTGCGTCGCGACGACTACGGCCGCTACATCTCCTGCCTGATCTACCTGCCGCGCGACCGCTACACCACCAAGGTCCGCCTGCACATGCAGGAGGTGCTGCTCAAGGCGCTGGGCGGCAGGACGCTCGACTACAGCGCGATGATCGGCGAGTCGGCGCTGGCCCGGCTGCACGTGGTGGTCCGCGGCGAGCGGGGCAAGCAGCTTCCCCAGCCGAGCGGCGACGTGGAGGAGCTGGAGGCGCGGCTGGCCGCGACCACCCGCTCCTGGGAGGACGACCTGGCCACCGCCGTGACGGAGCTGACCTCCGAGCACGAAGCGCCCGAGCTCCTGCGGCGCTACCAGTCCGCCTTCCCCGAGGGGTACAAGGCCGACTTCCCGCCCGAGATGGCCGTGGTGGACCTGCGCCGTCTGGAGCAGCTCGTCGGCGCGGACGACAACGAGATCGAGATCAACCTCTACGAGCCGTACGACGCCACCGAGGGCGAGCGCCGGCTGAAGATCTACAAGGTCGGCTCGCCCATCTCGCTGTCCCACGTGCTGCCGCTGATCCAGCGGCTCGGCGTGGAGGTCGTGGACGAGCGGCCGTACGAGGTCGACAGGGACAACAACCCCGCCACCAAGAACGCCTGGATCTACGACTTCGGGCTGCGCTACACGCCGTCGGAGGAGGTCGAGCGGGACGACTTCAAGCGGCTCTTCCAGGACGGGCTCATCGCGCTGTGGAAGGGCCAGGTCCAGGCCGACAGCTTCAACTCCCTCATCCTGAAGGCCGGGCTGACCTGGGAACAGGTCGAGATCCTGCGCGTCTACGCCAAGTATCTGCGCCAGGCGGGCAGCACCTTCTCCCAGCGGTACATGGAGCGGGTGCTGCTGGGCAACGTGCGGCTGTCCCGCCTGCTGGTGCGGCTGTTCGAGGCCAGGCTGGACCCGAGGCGCTCCGACGACGTGCGCGCCGACCTGACCGACGCGCTCAACGAGGAGATCCTCGGCGCGCTGGACGAGGTGGCCTCGCTGGACGAGGACCGGATCCTGCGGGCCTACCTGGAGATGATCCAGGCGACGCTGCGCACCAACTACTTCCAGACCGTCGACGGGCGGCGCAAGCCGTACATCTCGCTGAAGTTCGACCCGCAGGCGATCAGCGTGCTGCCGCTGCCGCGGCCCAAGTACGAGATCTTCGTCTACTCACCGCGGGTGGAGGGCGTGCACCTGCGCTTCGGGAAGGTCGCCAGGGGCGGGCTGCGGTGGTCGGACCGGATGGAGGACTTCCGGACCGAGATCCTTGGGCTGGTTAAAGCCCAGATGGTGAAAAATACCGTTATCGTGCCCACTGGGTCTAAGGGCGGATTTGTCGTGAAGCGTCCGCCTGCGTCCGGTACGCGGGAGGACGTGCTCGCCGAAGGCGTGGCGTGCTACCGGATGTTCATCTCCGGCCTGCTCGACGTCACCGACAACCTCGTCGACGGCAAGGTCGTGCCCCCGCCCGACGTGGTCCGGCACGACGGCGACGACACCTACCTGGTCGTGGCCGCCGACAAGGGCACCGCCACGTTCTCCGACATCGCCAACAGCGTGGCCAAGGAGTACGGCTTCTGGCTCGGCGACGCCTTCGCGTCCGGCGGGTCCATCGGGTACGACCATAAGGCCATGGGCATCACCGCCCGCGGCGCCTGGGAGTCGGTCAAGTACCACTTCCGCACCATGAACGTGGAGGTGCAGACCACCGACTTCACGGTGGCCGGCGTCGGCGACATGTCCGGCGACGTCTTCGGCAACGGCATGCTGCTGTCCCAGCACATCCGGCTCGTGGCCGCCTTCGACCACCGCCACATCTTCGTCGACCCCGATCCCGACGCCGCCCGCTCCTACGCCGAGCGGCAGCGCCTGTTCGAGCTGCCGCGCAGCACCTGGGCCGACTACGACAGCTCGCTGATCTCGGCCGGCGGCGGCGTCTTCTCGCGCACGGCCAAGTCCATCCAGATCACCCCGCAGATGCGCGAGGCGCTCGCCCTCGACCCGGCCGTCACCTCGCTCGCGCCCAACGACCTGATCAGCGCCATCCTGCGTGCCCCGGTCGACCTGCTGTGGAACGGCGGCATCGGCACCTACGTCAAGTCCAGCGCCGAGTCCCACTCCGACGTGGGAGACAAGGCCAACGACCCGCTCCGGGTCAACGCCGCCGACCTGCGCTGCAAGGTCATCGGCGAGGGCGGCAACCTCGGCTTCACCCAGCTCGCCCGGATCGAGTTCGCGCTGAACGGCGGGCTGGTCAACACCGACTTCATCGACAACTCCGCCGGAGTCGACACCTCCGACCACGAGGTCAACATCAAGATCCTGCTCGACCAGGTGGTCCGCGACGGCGAGCTGACCGACAAACAGCGCAACCAGGTCTTCACCTCCATGACCCACGAGGTCGCCGAGCTGGTGCTGCGCGACAACCACGCCCAGAACGTGGTCCTGGCCGCCGCCCGCGCCCAGGCCGTCGAGATGCTCCACATCCACGCCCGCTACCTGCGCCGCCTCGAGCGCGAGGGGCTGGTCAACCGGGAGCTGGAGTTCCTGCCGTCGGACAAGACGCTGGCCGAACGCCGTCAGGCCAGGCTCGGCCTGACCGCCCCCGAGTTCGCCGTCCTGCTCGCCTACACCAAGCTCGTCGCCGACGCCGAGCTGCTCGGCACCGACCTGCCTGACGAGCCCTACCTCGCCTCCTGGCTGGTGTCGTACTTCCCGTCGGCGCTGCGCGACCGCTTCAGGCCGTACATGGACGCGCACCCGCTGCGCCGCGAGATCATCACCACCGGCGTGGTGAACGAGCTGGTCAACTCCATGGGCACCACGTTCATGTTCCGCGTCGGCGAGGAGACCGGAGCGTCGACCCCGGACATCGTCCGCGCCTACCTGGTCGCCCGCGAGGTCTTCGACTTCGCCAGCCTCTACCGGCAGGTCGAGTCCCTGGACAACAAGATCGACACCGCCACCCAGCTCGCGATGCTCCTGGAGGCTCGCAAGCTCGCCGAGCGCGGCACCCGCTGGCTCCTCACCAACCGCCGGCCGCCGCTGGACCTGGCGGGCGCGGTCGCCTTCTTCGTCAAGGGCGTCAACGGCCTGCTGTCCCACATGCCCAAACTCCTGACCGGCCCCGACCTGGCCGCCTTCGAAGAGCGCCGCGACTCCTTCATGGCCCGCGGCGTCCCCGCCGACCTGGCCGAACGGGTCGCCGCCATGGTGCCCGCCTACTCCACCTTCGACCTGGTGGAGGTCTCCTCGCAGACGGGCCGTCCCGTCAACGAGGTGGCAGAAGTCTACTTCGACCTGGCGGACCGCCTCCAGCTCGCCCGCCTCAGGGAGCGGGTCATCGCGCTGCCCAGGGACAACCGCTGGAACGCGATGGCCCGGGCGGCGCTCCGCGACGACCTGTACGCCGCCCACGCCGCGCTCACCCGCGACGTCCTGGTGCACAGCACCCCCGGCCTGTCGCCTGAGGAACGCCTGGCCAGGTGGACCGAGGCCAACTCGGCCGCCGTCCGCCGCTCCAGGCAGACGCTGTCGGAGATCTGGGAGAGCGACAACTTCGACCTGGCCACCCTCTCGGTCGCCCTGAGGGCCATCCGGACCCTGGTCGCCGCCACCAACCTTCCGTACACCGAGTCGTAGACCCGGCCCACGGCCCGCCGGCTACGTAGCTCGGCGGGCCGTGGCCGTGCGTGGAAGGGGCCGCCGGGCTACTGGCCCGCGGCGCGGGTGAGGGCGCCGTCGTGGCCTATGACCTCGGCCGCGGCGGGGGCCGTCGACGGCGGGACGGCCGTGACGTACTGGTGGACCTCGGTGATCCGCAGGTTGCGCCGCACCACCGGGGCGTCGATGGCCCAGCGGGCCGTGGCCGGCACCGGGATGTAGTCGTCCTCGGCCGTCTTCGTGGTCGTCGTGGTGGTCCGCGACAGTGAGTATTGGATCACCGCTCCGCCGTCCTGCGTGCGCAGGCCGTACACGGGATGGTCGTTGGCGGTGAAGATCGAGTCGTAGCTGAAACCGTTCTTCTTGGCCCGCTCGCGGTCGGCCGTGATCTGCGCCGCCACCTCGGTGGTGTAGGGGCCGGAGCCGATCAGGCCGGCGGACACGCCCTCGGCCCCGGCCTCGGCGACCGTGGCGTGCAGGGGGCCCATGTACTGGGGGCTGATGGTGACGCCCTTGTCGTCGGGGGCGAGGGCGGTGGCGTAGCCCTCGGGGTCGAGCTGGATGCGGGGCGCCTCCTGGCCCGACAGCAGGCGTGCGGCCGCGCCGAGCCGCCAGTCGCCGGCCTTGGCGAACGTCAGCATCGTCGGGTGGCCGTCGCGGGTGGCCAGCACGCTGAACCAGGGCGCCTGCTCGCTCGCCGGGAAGCGCGGCACGTACAAGATCGGGGGTCCCCACCTGCGGCGGGGCGGCTCGCCGTCGGTGGACAGGAACGCGACGGCGGTGAGCCGGGCCTCGGCGTCGCGGACGTACTCCATGGCCAGTCGCAGGTCGCCGCCGTCGCGCAGGACGTTGTCGGTGGCGGTGAAGGTGGCGAACACCTGGGCCGCCTCCACCGGTGTGACGGCGGTCGCCGCGGCCGTGGGGGAGGTGCTGGGGGCCGCGGACACGCCGCGGGTCGCGGCCGCCGGGGCGGGCGCCGGGCCGGCGGGCCCCGAGCAGGCGGACGCCAGCAGGGCGACGGCGAGCGCCAGCGCTGTCCGCCGACCATGTACACGCACCTCGCCATGTTATTCGGGCCCGCGAGGGTCGCGTACGCTAGGGAGACGTGGCAGTCATCGATCCGGCAGAAGAGATCAACGAGCTCGCGGGCACGCTGCGGAGCATCCAGGACGTGCTCGACCTCGACGCGATGCGCAAGCAGATCGAGGAGCTGGAGGAGCAGGTTGCCGCCCCCGACCTGTGGGACGACCCTGACAAGGCGCAGAAGGTCACCAGCAAGCTCTCCCACATCCAGGGCGAGCTCAACCGCGTGGACGGGCTGGCCCGCCGCCTGGACGACCTGTCGGTGCTCTTCCAGCTGGCCGCCGAGGAGGCGGACGAGGAGACCAGGGCCGAGGCCGACAAGGAGCTGAGCTCCCTCAAGGCCGACATCGGCGCCCTGGAGGTGCGCACCCTGCTGTCGGGCCCCTACGACGCCCGCGAGGCCCTGGTGACGATCAACTCCCAGGCCGGCGGCGTCGACGCGGCCGACTGGGCGGAGATGCTGCTGCGCATGTATCTGCGCTGGGCGGAGCAGAAGAAGTACGCCACGGAGGTCTACGAGACCTCCTACGCGGAGGAGGCCGGCATCAAGTCGGCCACCTTCGCCATCAAGACCCCCTACGCCTACGGCACGCTGCGCGGCGAGCACGGCACGCACCGGCTGGTCCGCATCAGCCCGTTCGACAACCAGGGCCGCCGCCAGACCTCGTTCGCCGGGGTGGACGTGGTGCCGGTCGTCGAGCAGACCGATCACATCGACATCGTTGAGGACGAGATCCGCGTCGACGTCTACCGTTCGTCGGGGCCGGGCGGTCAGGGCGTCAACACCACCGACTCCGCCGTCCGCATCACCCACCTGCCGTCCGGCATCGTGGTCTCCTGCCAGAACGAGCGCTCCCAGCTGCAGAACCGGGCCACGGCCATGAACGTGCTGCAGGCCAAGCTGCTCGAGCGCAAGCGGCAGGAGGAGGCGGAGAAGATGTCGGAGCTGCGCGGGGCCACGACCACGTCATGGGGCACGCAGATCCGCAACTACGTGCTGCACCCCTATCAGATCGTGAAGGACCTGCGCACGGGCACGGAGGCGGGAAACCCGTCGGCGGTGCTCGACGGGGACATCGACGGGTTCATCGAGTCGGAGATCCGCTGGATGCGCCGTCAGGAGTCAGAGACCGCCTAGGTGCCGCAGCGCCAGGGTCGCGAAGAGCAGCACGACCAGCAGCAGGGCGATGAGGGCGGGTGACAGCCCGGCGAAGCCGTGGTTGTGCATCCGCTCGCGGTTGGCGCGGCAGAGGGGGCAGCGGCCCTCGATCACGGGATGGGCGCACTGCGCGCATACGAGGTGTTGGCAACTCATGTCAGCCCCAAGTGTAGCCGCACAATCGTTTTGTTTCCGTTATGGACGTTCCATGCCAGTCTTCCCCCTAGACTGTCCTCTGGCCAATCGGAACGTCGATCATCGGTAAAGAGAGGCGTCCCCGATAGGCGAGTGGCGGGAAGTGGGCATGTGCCACCCTCGCTTCCGTCCTGACCCCTAGACTGGCATGCCGTGATGCTCTCGTGATCCATTTCGATAATGTCACCAAGGTCTACACGAACCAGAACCGGCCTGCTCTCGACCACGTCTCGGTTGATGTGGACAAGGGCGAGTTCGTGTTCCTCGTCGGTCCCTCGGGATCAGGCAAGTCCACCTTTCTACGCCTGATCCTCAAAGAGGAGCGGCCCAACTCCGGGGCGATCCATGTCGCCGGCAAGGACCTGGGCCGTCTCTCCAACTTCAAGGTGCCTCACCTGCGCCGCCGCATCGGCTGCGTGTTCCAGGACTTCAGGCTGCTCCCGAACAAGAACGTCTACGAGAACGTGGCGTTCGCGCTCGAGGTCATCGGCAAGCCCAGGCGGTTCATCCGCAAGGTCGTGCCGGAGGTCATCGAGCTGGTCGGCCTGGAAGGCAAGGCCCACCGCATGCCCGACGAGCTGTCCGGCGGCGAGCAGCAGCGCGTCGCCATGGCCCGAGCGTTCGTCAACCGGCCCATGATCCTGCTGGCGGACGAGCCGACGGGCAACATCGACCCCGCGACGAGCATCGGCATCATGAAGGTGCTCGACCGGATCAACAGGACCGGCACTACGGTCGTCATGGCCACGCACGACGCGGCCATCGTCGACTCCATGCGCAAGCGTGTCGTGGAGCTGGAGGACGGCAAGATCGTCCGCGACCAGTCGCGTGGCGTCTACGGCCAGGCGTACTGAGCAGGGAGCAGCAGACAAAACATGCGGGCGAATTTCATCTTCTCCGAGGTCTGGATCGGCCTCCGTCGCAACCTGACCATGACGATCGCGGTCATCATCACCGTGGCGGTCGGCATGGCGATGCTGGGCGTCGGCTTGATGATCAACGCCCAGGTCACGATGATGAAGGACTTCTGGTACGACAAGGTCGAAGTGTCGGTCTTCCTGTGCACCAAGTCCTCCGACCGGCCCTCCTGCAACGGCAAGGGGATCACCGACACCCAGACCCAGACGCTGCAGAAGCAGATCGAGGGGATCCCCGGCGTCGAGGAGGTGTTCTTCGAGGACCAGGCCGCCGCCTACAAGAACTTCCAGGACTCCTACGCCGGCAACAAGGCCCTCGTGGACGCGGCCAAGGTGGAGGACATGCCCACGTCCTTCCGCGTCAAGCTGGTCGACCCGGACAACTACGCGCCGGTCATCCAGGCCCTCACCGGACAGCCCGGCGTCGCCCAGGTGATCAACCAGAAGGACCTGATCGGCCAGTTCTTCGGCATGCTGGACAAGCTGCGATCTGGGGCGCTGGCGGTCGCCATCATCCTGGTGCTCGCGGCGGCCCTGCTGATCGGCAACACGGTGCGGTTGTCGGCGTTCAACCGCCGACGTGAGACGGGCATCATGCGGCTGGTCGGCGCCTCCAACCTCTACATCCAGCTGCCCTTCGTCATGGAGGGCATGATCGCCGGCCTGATCGGTGGCGTGTTCGCCGCCGTCATGCTGATCGTCGCCAAGGTGTTCCTGTTCGAGGAGATCGCCAAGTATCTGGCGCTCGGCGCGCAGATCGGCTGGGACGACGTCGCCTCGGTCATCACCCTGACGATGGTGATCGGTGTGCTGATCTGTGTGCTGGCGTCATTCGTCACGCTTCGCCGTTACCTCAGGGTCTGACGAAACGCCGGTAAGGTCGAAGCATGCCACGTGAGACCGGGCGGAAGGTTATCGCCCAGAACAAGCGTGCCCGGCACGATTACCACGTCGAGGACACTTTCGAGGCGGGGCTCGTGCTGCAGGGCACCGAGGTGAAGTCGCTGCGCGAGGGTCGTGCCTCGCTGTCCGACGGCTACGCCACGATCGACGCCGGCGAAGCGTGGTTGATGAACGTCCACATCCCCGAATACACCCAGGGGACGTGGACCAACCACGCTGCCCGCCGCAAGCGCAAGCTCCTCCTCCACCGCAAGGAGATCGAGAAGCTCGCCGCGAAGACCAAGGAGGGCGGGCTCACGATCGTGCCGCTCTCCCTCTACTTCAAGGACGGCAAGGCGAAGGTCGAGATCGGCATCGCCCGAGGCAAGAAGGACTGGGACAAGCGGCAGTCGCTGGCCGAGCAGCAGGCCAAGCGGGAGATGGCTCGGGCGCTCCGGCACCACAACCGATGAGCCGAGCCCGCCGCACCGTCGCCGCGACCGTCACACTGGCGGTCGCGAGCATGACGCTCACCGCCTGCCTCCAGGAAGCGTCACCGCACGAAGCGGTGCGCGACTTCCTGGTGGGCTGGCAGTCGAACGACTACGTCCTGGCGGCCGACCGCACCGACGCCGACGCCGACGCCGTCCGCAAGGCGCTGTCCGACGTCAAGCTCGAGCTCGACGCGGCCTCGTTCCGCTTCAAGATCAAGAGCGTCAAGGTGGACGGCGAGCAGTCGCGGGCGGACTTCGCGGCCGAGGTCGACCTGGGGGACAACAACCCCCTGTGGATCTACGACGGCGTGCTGCCGCTGCACCTGGTGGACGGCCTGTGGAAGGTGCACTGGTCCCCCTCGGTGCTGCACCCGCAGCTCAAGGAGGGCCAGCGGTTCGCGGTCAAGACCGAGCCGCGGCCGCGGCAGCCGGTCCTGGACAAGGACCGCAACCCGCTGCAGGAGCAGACCTACCTCTACGTCGCCGGTGTGGTGCCTTCGCAGCTCGGCGACCGGGCGGAGGAGGTCGTCAAGCAGCTCGCGCAGATCACCGGTTACGCCGAGGACCGGCTCCTCAGCCGCATCAGGTCCTCGCCGCCGAACGTCAGGGTGCCGCTGGTCACCTTCGGCCGCACCCGCTACCTCGAGGTCAAGCCGAAGCTCGACGCGATCCCCGAGCTCGAGACCGAGCCGGAGGAGCAGCCCGTCGACCCCGACGATCCCAAGCAGATCGTCGGCAAGGTCAGCGCGCTCACCCCGGAGACGGAGCAGAAGCTCGGCGGCCCGCAGCGGGCCGGCGACTCGATCGGGCAGAGCGGCCTGCAGCAGGCCTACCAGGACTACCTCACCGGATCGACGCGGACCAGGGTCATCACCCTGGATCTCAAGACCGGCAAGGAGGTCGCCTCCCTGCAGGAGTGGCCCGGCAGGCAGAACGTCTCGGTGCAGACCACGATCGACAGCTCCGTGCAGGCGGCGGCCGAGCGTGCGGTCTCCGACACCCGCAGCAGCGCCCTGGTGGCGGTCAAGGTGTCGACGGGCGAGATCCTCGCCGTCGGCAGCAAGGGCCTGCACCAGGAGAAGGACGCGCTGGCAGGCCGATATCCCGCCGGGACCGCGTTCTCCATCGTCGCGGCCGACGCGCTCATCAAGGGCGGGGTGCAGGCCAAGCAGAAGCTGCCCTGCCCGGCGGAGCGCACCGTGGGCGGGGCCAGGTTCGTGCACGCCAGCCAGATCATCGGCGCCTCGCCCACCTTCCAGGAGAACTTCGCCAAGGGCTGCGTCACCGCGCTGGCCTCGCTGGCCCGCCGGGTGAGCGGCGAGGACCTGGCCAAGAGCGCCGAGAGCTTCGGCATCGGCCGGCCGTGGCGGCTGCCTCTCAAGTCGTTCAGCGGCTCGGTGCCCAAGCTGTCCAGCGACGCCGACAAGGCCAAGGCCATCGCCGGCCAGAACGTCGAGGTGAGCCCGCTCAGCATGGCCCTGGTCTCGGCCGCGGTCGCCTCCGGCGCCTGGCACCCCCCCGTACTGGTCACCGAGCCCGCCTCGCCGGACTCCACGGCCGAGGTGGCGCCGTCACCGCCGGTCCAGCCGGTGCCCGTCGATCCACGCGTCCGCCGGACGCTGACCGCGATGATGAAGGCCGGCGCGGCCGGCACCCCGGCCCAGGCCGGACGGGGGCGCGTCCACGGCGTGACGGCGAAGGCGGTCGACAAGGAGGAGCAGGTGGCCTGGTTCGTGGGCTGGCAGGGCGATGTGGCGATCGCCGCGCTGACCCGCAACTACGACCCGGCGGCCCTTGCGGGTAACTTCTTCGCGGCCCTCAGTGACCCTGCGTAATTTTCTGTGACGGTGAGCAACCATTCGCCGGTCGGGCTGCGTCTTACCTAGTGACTGGACCCGCTCGGGGGGTTGCGGGCTCAGTCGCCGTGATGAGTTCAGGACTTCATCTCGGGGGAAGTCCTGCCGTCCGGACCGGCTCGACCCTGCCGGTCGGCCCCCGGGAACGCGAGCAGCTGTGCAGCGTTCCCGGGGGTTTCGCCGTGTCTCAGGCCGGATCCCGCGCAACGTCGTGGGAATGGAGTTGGCATCCGGGGTGTTGTGAAGGGTATCTTCATGTTGCGCGAGCTCTTCGGGGAACGTGTTGATAACTGCACAGGGGGTGACTGGCTTCGACTTCGACTTTGCAAGTCAGGTGAAGCGGGCCGAGGACGGCGGACATAACCTCGTTAATCCTGTGACCGCAAAACAATAAGTGCCAATAACAAGCACGCTGAGGTGGGCCAGGACTCCCTGGCCCTCGCTGCCTAAGTAGCGTAACCTCTGTCAGCCCGGGAGTGCCTTCGGCCTGGGATCTGGCATCGCTAGAAGGCTCAACCGATTGACCCGGCCACGGGGATGATCGGGAAACCAAACAGTGGCTGAGCCCGTCGGCGACTCGCCTGCGTGATCGCCGGGGCTGAGAAAAACACAGCAGGCTGCGCCCGGAGAAGCCCTGTCTTGGGGTTGAAGGACGCGGGTTCGATTCCCGCCACCTCCACCACTTCAGACCGCCTCCTACCTGCGGAACACCGCAGGTAGGGGGCGGTTTGGCGTCTGTGGGGCCTCCTGTCCGGCACCTTCCGCAGATCTTCTGTGTGGCTCCTTGCCGATGGCTTCCGTCGGCATGCCCGCCCCGACCCAGGGAAGTTCGCACCCAGGCTGCGCCCGGCCATGAGGTACGGCGGGCGTCACCGGTCCTGGTCTGTGGCGAAGCCGTCCAGCGACTCGCGCTCATCCAGGCTGCGCAGCTCCTGGAAGACCGTGATGTGCAGGCCGCCGGGCGCGTCGAGCCGGGCGTTCAGTGACTCCCAAGGCGTCACCGTGGGCGGCGCGACCTCGGATGCACCGGCGGCCGTCAGGCGTTCGGTCGTGTCCCGGGCGTCGTCGACCTCGAACGCCACCCGGAACTTCGGAGCCACCTGGCTCCCCACCTCAACCTCGTCGATCATCTTCTTCTGGGCCGGGTTCGCGATCTCCAGCGTGGCCCGACCGGCATCCAGGATCGCCACGCGCGCGCCGTCCCCGCTCGAGAACGCGGCCTCCTCAGGGAGCCCGAGCACGTCGCGGTAGAAGGCCACGGCCGCCTCGTAGTCCTCCGCCTCGACCACGAGTCTGAGCTGGCGGACGGCGTTCGGGCGGCGTTCTGGCTCTTCGTGCGTGCTCATGGCAGCTCCTCGGGAAGACATCACAAAGGAAGGCGGAAAGTCCCTCTGCGTGCTTCAACCGGCCGCGGCCCTCTGTTTCATCCCTGGTGCGGATAACGCTTCCGGCTTCTCGCCCGGCGGCCCCAGGGCAGGGGACGTTCAGCCTGCACCTCGCTGGAGACGGAGCGGAGCGAGCGCTGCCAGGTCAAGGCTCGCTCCGTCACGAGCCTGTTGGAGCAGGGCGTTGACCCAGGTCGGCACCTACGCTCACGGAACCTCACCCCGAGACGAAGGGACTGGTGGGTCCGTGTCAGCACGAGGCGGCCTCTTGCCTACAGAGACACCGCAGGCAAGAGGCGGGCTTCGCGTCTGTGGACCGCACAATGGGCGCACAGGTCTGCCGAAGGTTGCCAGCCACCGTCATCTTGCCCGGTGGAAGACGACGTCCTGTTCAGCAGGCGTAGACGGCGCAAGCGGTGTCAGGACCGAGCCTCATATGGCCGCGCTCGGAAGGACAAAAGGTCGAAGCCTTCCTTGGCGACGCGGACATCCTGGGTCCGATACGACAGCTCCTCCTGCTCGCCTTCGATCAAGAACGTTCTTCCCGGGTGCTCCCCGTTGCGGGCGGTGACGAACTCGACTCCGGAGGTATCGGTGGCGATCCCGCGGTTCACCAGGTATGGCTCCATCTCGTTGAGATCAGAAGCTGCCAACCGCTGCAGGTCGATGACCTTCACATCGATGCCGACCGCGATCTGGCGATCGATCACCCGCCGGATCTGATCAGGGTCTTCATCGCCACGCAAGACGAAGAAGCGTGTCACTTGCAGGCAGCCCATGGTGATCGCCGACTCCTGGGTCCGGAGCCACTGCTCACCCCGGGGACGCTCCCAGTAGCCCAGTTCGGAGATGTGGATGGCCTTGAGATCGATGACGTCCGCCAGTCCGGAGTTCTGCAACGCATACTTCTTGGCGCGCTCCAGAACCACCCGTCCGTCGGCCAGCTCCTGAATCTTCTGTACGAACTCGTCGGTGATCTGGTCGCGAACGATCTGAAGATGCACGTGCTTGCCGTCATCGATCGCCTGCCAGCTTGCCCGGAGCCTGCCATTCATGTCAGCAAGGGTCGGGGGCATGGATTGGGCGTCCGCGATGCGGCGGAGCATCATGAGGAGTTGGTCGTGGTTGTTCCGGCTGGCGTGCTGTGCCAGGTACACCTCCACACACGCGGTGAGCAGCGATCCATAGAGCCCGACAATGATCGCATTCGTTGCCGACGCCACGGTCCACTGGCCTTGGGATACGAAGGCGAGGACGCTTACCGTCGCAGATGCGGCTAAACCCCAGAACCACACACGCCGCCACCATGGCGTGAACTGACTAGCCGTCACGGCACCCCCTTCGAGGGGACCCGGTGGATTGGGTTGAGGATTCCCCCGAGAGCCGTGCCGCAATCACTCTCGCGACGGTGATGGCGACGGCGACGGCTCTTCATGGCCGTGCCGCCAGACTCGACGATCGAGCTTCTACACCTGGTGCGTGGGGTTCGAGTGCTCAGCCATCAGGTCCACGGTGACAAGACGCCTCCTCCCTGCGACCAGGCCGCAGGTAGGGGGCCTTTTCGTTGTTCCGGGGCCGCGGGCCGGCTCATGGGCGGGTCGTTACTGTTTCGGGCATGACCTTCATCGGCACGCCGCAGCCGCGCCCGCGCTGGTACCACGCGCAGACGGACCTGGAGGACTTCGCGATCGTCACCTACCGGGTGGACGCCGAGGCGCTCGCCCGGCACCTGCCCGAGGGCTTCGCCCCGACGAGGACGGCCTTCGACGACGGCCCCGGAGCCCTGGTCTCGGCTGTCGCCTTCCGCGACCGGGACTTCCACTTCCGGTTCCTGCCGCCGGTGGCGATCGACTGCGGGCAGATCAACTACCGTGCGTACGTCACCGCGTACGGAAAGCCGGGGGTCTGGTTCTTCGGCACTCGCCTGGACCATCCCGTCGTCGCGATCCCTCAGCATCTGTGGGGGATGCCGTGGAGCCGGGACCGCATCCGGATCGAGGCGGACTGGGACGGCGAGCGGGCTCGCTGGCGGCTGGACGCCGGGGACGCCCGCTGCGAGGCGGCCGAGCTGTCCCCGCCGCCCGCGCGCCTGGACGGCTTCACCGGCGAGGCGGACTGGCTGGAACGGCTGACCCACCCCACCCTGGGCTGGTATCGCCGCCGGGGCGGGAGGGTGGGCGTCTACAGCATCTGGCATCCGCCGATGCGCCCCCGATACCTCGCCGCCACATCCGCGAGGTTCCCCGCCTTCGAGCGCCTCGGGCTGATCACGCCGGAGACGGCGCCGCACTCGATCCTGGCCCAGGCGGGGCTGCGCTTCGACATCCACACCCCGCCTCGCCGCTTCCGCCATGGTGGATGAGAGCCGTCCGCTGCTCGACGCAGGGGTGAAGGAGGTGCGCGGATGAAGTTCATGCTGCTGCTGTTCGACGCCGAGCACTACTGGGAGCGGGTGTCCCCGGATCAGATGGGGGAGGCGCTGGCCGGGCATCAGGCGTTCGCGGAGTTCCTGACGCGGCGTGGGGTCGCGTTCTCGGGGGAGGCGGTCAAGCCCTCGAACGAGGCGCGGACGCTGCGGCCCTACGGCGCGACCATGACGGTCGCCGATGGTCCGGCCCTCGTAGGCGGGGTCTCGTTCGTCGTCGTGGCGGCCGTGCTCACGGTGCGGGCTCATGCCGTACGTGCCGCGCTGCTGCGGCGAAAGCGGGAGCTGACCGGGGAGTGAAACCTGTGCGGTTCCCGCTATTAGGCGAAAAGTCACTCTCGTCACATCTTGCCCACATAGCGTGTCTTACATCTCTAGTTTCAGTACTTGTGAGGGAGATGTAATGATCCGTCGAGCTCTGGGCATGTTGGTCGCCGCAGGAGCGATGCTCCTGGTGGCGACCCCCGCCACGGCCTCCGGCGTCGAGCCGCTGCCCCGCGCCCACGCGCACAACGACTACGAGCACGACCGCCCCCTTCTGGACGCGCTCGACCACGGGTTCACCAGCGTCGAGGCCGACGTGTACCTGGTGGACGGCGAGCTGCTCGTCGCGCACGACCCGGAGGACGTGGTGCCCGGCCGGACCCTCCAGTCGCTCTACCTCGACCCGCTGGCCCAGCGCGTCCGCGCCGGCCACGGGCACGTCTACCCCCGTAGCCGGCAGCGGCTCCAGCTGCTGGTGGACATCAAGAACAACGGCGTCGCCACCTACACCGAGATCGACCGGGTGCTGCGCGGCTACGGCAAGATGCTGACGACCTACCACAAGGGCAAGGTCAAGCCCGGAGCGGTGACGGTGGTCATCAGCGGCGACCGGCCGCGTGACCTCATGGCCGCGCAGCAGAAGCGCTATGCCTTCTACGACGGCCGCCTGTCGGACCTGGGCCAGGGCGGGGCGTCCCTGATCCCGCTGATCAGCGACAACTGGACCAACAACTTCACCTGGCTCGGGGAGGGTGAGATGCCCGAGGCGGAGCGGGCCAAGCTCCGGGAGATCGTGGCGACCGCGCACCGTGACGGGCAGCGGGTCCGCTTCTGGGCGACG
Source organism: Nonomuraea sp. LPB2021202275-12-8 (assembly GCF_037044575.1). Taxonomy (NCBI): domain Bacteria; kingdom Bacillati; phylum Actinomycetota; class Actinomycetes; order Streptosporangiales; family Streptosporangiaceae; genus Nonomuraea; species Nonomuraea sp. LPB2021202275-12-8. The sequence continues at coordinate 322,865 of NZ_JBAHWD010000007.1, forward strand.
CCGGACACGGCCGGTCCCGCCAGGGAGGCGCTCTGGCGCGAGCTGGTGGCGGCGGACGTGGATCACCTCAACACCGACGACCTGGCGGGCCTGCAGCGGTTCCTGCGCGAGCATGACACCGAGCGCGCCGCGGCCTGACCCACCTGGGGCGGGGGCGATGGTCTGAACCCGCGTGAGCGGCGGCGCTTCCTCCAGCGCCGCCGCTTTCGCGTGCGTTGAGCGGAAATGCCGTCGCTTACGGTGACGGGAGGCGGTAAGTTGCTGGATCAGGTCGGCCGCGGGACTTCGGTGCGACTTCCGGAACCCGCCTTTACAGCGATGCTTCGCAGCTCGTTCCCCCATTCCCCGGCCGGCCCAGCCGATCCCGGGGGACCGATGGACACCTATGCCGACCTGATCGAGTGCGAGGACGTGCTGCTCTTCGCCAACGCGGCGATCACCTCCACCGGGCAGCGCGAGTTTCACAGCGGGGCGGCCGAGCAGCGGCTGTCGCTGGACTTCCTGCACCGCTACGTGCACGGCAACTACCCCGACCTCTACGCGGCGGCGCTCGCCCTGGACATCAACGACCACAACGCGGCGATGATCATCCGCAACCTGTTGAAGGTGCCCGGGAGCGGGGACGGCAGGCTGATCGCCTGGCGGCTGGGCCGGATGAGCCCGCCACGCGTCTACCGGTTGTTCCAGGATCTGCGGCGTGACGGGGTCAACAACCGGCGGACCAGGGCGATCATCCGCGACTGGCTGCTGGCACGCCGCGACCTGGCCTTCGACGCGGTCAAGTACCGCTCCGCGGTGAAGGCGGCGGTGCGGCACGCGCACCTGCGTCTGGAGGGCGAGCTGGGCGACTTCCTGTTCGCGCCGCACAGCCGGACGAGGTTCGACTCGCCGGTGCTGGAGGCGTGGCGGCGCGCGCACTACGACAAGAAGGCGCTGTACGAGCTGCCGTACACCGTCGCGGAGGGGTTCGCGGCCCGCCACGGGATCGACAGGAAGGTGTTCCTGGAGCGGATCGCGCCCCGGCTGACCCGGCTGGAGCGGCTGCGGCTGACCGAGTCCGCGAGGAGGGGCGGCGTCGACAGCGGGGCCGAGCTTGCCTCCATGCCGCTGGTCCGGGCGGCGTCGTACGTGCTGTCGCTGCCGGTCGCCGAGCGGACGGCCGAGCACGTGGCGGCGCTGCGGGCCTCCGCCGCCCGGGCGGCGGGAGCGCGCGGGGGCACGTGGGGGAGCGTCACGGCGGTGCTGGACGACAGCTTCTCCTCCTTCGGGTCGCCGGTGAAGCGGCGGCGGCCGCTGGCGGTGGCGCTGGGCTGCCACTACCTGCTCGAAGCGCTGGCCGGGACCTACCGGGGGCTGTGGCTGTCGGGGCGGGCCGATGCGGTGCGGGTGCGGCCGTCGGGGGCGACGGCGCTCGGGCAGAGGATCATCGACGCCCTCGAAACGCGGCCCGACCGGCTCGTCATCGTCTCCGACGGCTGGGACAACGCGCCGCCGGGGCTGGCGGCCGAGGTGCTGCGCGTGTGGCGGCGCAAGCTCGACCCGGCGGGCGAGGTGAGCATCGTCCATCTGAACCCGGTGTACGACGCCGGGCGGTTCGACGTGCGGCGCCTGTCGGCGTCGGTGCCGACCGCCGGGATTCGCGACGCCGAGGACCTGCCCGCGCTGGTGGAGCTGGCCCAGTTCGCCGAGGGGCGGACCGGTCGCGCCGAGCTGCGGGCCTATCTGGAGGACAGGGCGGCGCTGCGATGATGGATCTCACCGGGTTGGCGACCCGGCCCGCGCAGACGTGGGGCTCGGTGCGGCTGGTTCCGCTGGTGCGGCCGGAGCCGATCACGGACCTGCGGCTGCACGCCAAGGTGTACGGCGACGAGCTGTCCATGGTCAGCCTGCCCGACAAGACGATCTACACCGCGTATGTCCCGCACGCCTTCGTGGCGTCGTGGACCGGTGACGGCACGCCCGCCGCCGCGTACGGCACCCAGCTCGGCGAGCCGCGGCAGCACATCTGCGTCAGGACCCACCGCCGGATGGCCCGGCGCGCCGACAAGAACAGGCTGCGCTTCCTGCCCCTGCACCTCGCCCTGGAGGGCTTTCTCGCGCTGCACTTCGGCGGGCCGTCGATCGTGTGGGAGGAGTGGTCGCGCCGGGCGGTTGCGCAGGGGCTGTCACCGCGGGTGGAGGAGGCGTACACCGGGGCCCAGGTGCGCGGGCTGGACGACGCGCTGCGCGTCTTCGAGATCTACCCGGGGCAGTGCGGCCTGCTCCTGTACGTCGCCGACAGCCTGGCCAGCGCCTTCGTGGTGCCGCATCCGGAGGACTACCGGGCACTGCACCCGACGTTGATCCGCGACCTGTACGGCGAGCTGATCCACGAGTACGCCCTGTTCCACCCGGCCGGCGACTTCCCGGCGGTCATCGACGAGGGGGCGGTCACCTCGCTGGCGGATCTGCGGGAGCAGGCGGTGCGGCAGGAGCGGGAGTGGGCCGGCTTCCACGACTCCGTCATGGCGGCGGGGCTGCTCGCCTCGCCGGCGCGAGTACAGGACGTCTACCGCCTGGGCCGGTTCACCCTGCGGCGTTTCCTGCCCTCCTTCGACCGGCATGCCGAGAACCACATCGGGGAGATGATCGACGACGAGCACGGGCGGCCGGCGTACCTGAAGACGTTCCGGCTCTCGCAGGCGCAGATCCGGCGCGGCCACCTGCTCAGCAAGCTGGCCGAGCACGACTGGCACCTGCCGGCCACGGCCGCCGCGCTCGGCACCGACGCGGCCGGGCTCGGGCTGCGGCTGGCGCGGGCCGGGTTCGGGCACCTGCTGCGGCAGGACGTCCTGGACGGCTACCGCAAGGCCGGGCGCTGACCGGGGTCAGTGGTGGCCCGCGTACTCGTCCAGGCGCCTGAGCATGACGGCCAGCATGGCCGGGAACATCGCCACGTGCGCGATGACCATCAGGCTCATGCCGTCGATGAGGCCCAGCCAGAGCAGCGGGTAGAGCGGCACGATGGGCGCGAACATGGCGCCGCACATCTCCAGCGTGGAGGCCCAGCCGTGCCCGCGGTAGCGCATCCAGACGGTCATCCCGACGGACATGTTGAACGCCATCAACAGGTAGGCGAGCTCCGGCTCGCTCTCATGCGAGAGTTCCAGCCCGGCGGCGGACTGCACGAGCCCCAGGACGATCATCCCGGCGAACATCGCGATGACCATCTCCACGTAGTGCCTGGCGAACCTCGCCCATCGGCGGGGTTCGGTCTTCGGCTCGGTCTGTGTCATGCCGACGACTGTGCGGCCGGGCGGGGCCGGGAGCCAGGTATCGCCAGAGGGTATGTCTGGAATCTTGGGTTCTTCGTCTTTCGGACCTAGAGTCGACGTATGGAGAAACGGCGCGTCATCGTGGTCGGCTACGACGCGGCCGAGCTGCTCGACATCGCCTGCGTCAGCTCGACGCTGGAGAGCGCCAACTGGCACGGCGCCGACCCCTACTACGAGGTGCGGCTGGCCACCCCCGGAGGGCATCCCGTCGTCACCGGCACCGCGCTCACGCTCCAGGCGCAGGTCCCCCTCGAACGGGTCGTCGGCCCGATCGACACGCTCGTCGTGTCCGGCGGCATCGGCTACGAGAACGCCGCCGACAACCAGCTGATCGTCGCCCACGTGCGCCGCCTGGCCAGGGAGAGCCGCCGGGTGGCGTCGGTGTGCACCGGAGCCTTCGTGCTGGCCGCCGCCGGGCTGCTCGACGGCCGTCGCGTGACCACCCACTGGCGCGCGGCGCAGCGCCTGGCCACCGTCCATCCCGAGATCGTCGTCGACCCGGACCCGATCTTCATCCGCGACGGCGACATCGCCACGTCCGCCGGCATCACCGCCGCCCTGGACCTCACTCTCGCCTTCGTCGAGGAGGACAACGGCAGCGCGCTAGCGCGCACGGTGGCCCGCAGCCTGGTGACCTATCTGCAGCGCCCGGGCAACCAGGCGCAGATGAGCATGTTCGTCAGCGGGCCGCCGGCCTCCAGCAGCCTCGTCAAGCGGACCGTCGAGCACATCACCGCGCATCTAACCGACGACCTCACCACGCCCACCCTGGCCGCCGGGGCGGGGGTGAGCGAGCGGCACCTGACCCGCCTGTTCCTCAAGCACCTCGGCCAGACCCCGGGCCGGTTCGTCCGGCAGGCCCGCACCGAGGCCGCCGCCCACCTGCTGGCGTCCACCTCCCTGCCGATGGCGGCGATCGCCGCACGCTGCGGCTTCGGCACGGCCGAGACCCTGCGCCAGGCCTTCGTCGACCGTTACGGCATCCCGCCGTCTCGCTACCGGCTGGCGCAGGCACTCGCCTGACCTCAGACCCCGGTACGGACGAAGCATGAGGATCCGGACCTGGCTAATCTGTCTGCGGTGAGCGGCGAACGGGTCATCGGCGGCTACGTGCTGCGGCGCGTGCTCGGCCGGGGCGGCATGGGCGAGGTCCATCTGGCCACCACGCCCACCGGGGGCCTGGCCGCGGTCAAGGTGATCCACCCCTCGCTGGCCCGCGACCCCGCCTTCCGCCGCAGGTTCGAGCGCGAGGTGGCCGCCGCCCGCAGGGTGGCCAGATTCTGCACCGCCCCGGTGCTGGACGCCGGGATCGACGGCGACGTCGCCTACCTCGTCACGGAGTACGTCAAAGGCCCGGACCTGGCGCAGGCCGTACGGGATCAGGGCCCGCTGTCCGGCGGCAACCTGGAGGCGCTGGCCGTCGGGATCGCGACCGCGCTCAGCGCCATCCACGGCGCCGGAGTGATCCACCGCGACCTCAAGCCCTCGAACGTGCTGCTCTCGCCGCTCGGGCCACGGGTGATCGACTTCGGCATCGCCCAGCTCGTCGACGCCGACAACCTCATCAGCCAGGCCATCCTCGGCACGCCCTCGTTCATGGCGCCGGAGCAGGCCCGGGGCGAGCCCCTGACCCCCGCCACCGACGTGTTCGCGTGGGGTGGGGTGATCGCCTTCGCGGGCACCGGCCGGCCACCCTTCGGCGGCGGCTCCCAGGGCGAGGTCCTCTACCGCATCGTCAACGAGGAACCCCGGCTCGACGGCCTGGACCACGGCGTCCGCGCGGTGGTGGAGCGGGCGCTGGCCAAGGACCCGCGTGCCCGGCCCACGGTCGCGCAGCTCCTGGCCGGTCTGCTCGGCGGCGCCGGGCACAGTCCCGCCTCGGCGACCCAGGTCGTCGAGGACACCTGGACGATTCCCGGACCGCCGGCGCCACGCGAGCGGCCGCCGAGAGCTCGCAGGTGGATGCTCGGCGGCGCCGCGGGAGCGGTCGCGCTCGCCGCCGTGGTGGCTGCGGCTCTGCTCGTGCCGGGGCTCGTGCCGGGGCTCGGGCAGGAGAGCTGGCCGTACGAGACGGACTTCGCCGACTCGTGGGCGGTCGGCTCGTCCGACGGCGGCAGCGCGCGGCGGGACGGCACCGGATACGTGCTGACCGTCAAGGAGGGCTGGCGGCTGTGGAAGTCGGCGCCCCGGCGGGAGCCGGACGGCGGCGTGGTGGTCAGCGCGCGGGCCAGGCTGGAAGAGGGCAGCGGAGAGTACGGTGTGTGGTGCCACGGGGCGGCCGGGTCCGGCGACCGCTACGAGTTCACCGTGAGCGGCTCGGGCAGGGTCTCCATCGTCAAGCGCCGCGCGGGCCGGCCGGGCCAGATCCTGTACGGTCCCGCGGACGCCAAGGGCGGGCAGGTCGATCGCGTCGTGGCGGAGTGCGGGAGCGACGGGGACGGGGTGACCCTGCGGATGTGGCTGAACGAGCGCCTGGTCGCCGAGGCTGCCGACGCCGCCGGCGGCTACGGTCCGAGCGAGGCCGGGGTGCACGCGGCGCCCGACTCGGGCGGGGTGCTGCGGGTGCGGTTCGAGTCGTTCGCGCTCAAGCCCGCGCAGAGCTGAGAGGCGCCCGAGCATGATGGACGTGCGGTTCCGGGTGCTGGGCCCGCTGGGGGCCGACGGCGGGCGCGAGCCGGGCCCCGCCAAGCATCGGGCGCTGCTGGCGGCGCTGCTGGTCTCGGCGGGCAAGGCGGTGCCGGTCGAGCGGTTGATGGCCGTGCTCTGGGGAGACCGGCCGCCCGTTTCGGCCGAGTCGGTGATCAGGGTCTACGTCAGCGCGCTGCGCAAGCTCGTCGGCGGCATCGCCACGGTGCCGGGCGGCTACCTGCTCGAGATCGATCCGGACGAGGTCGACTGCCACCGGTTCGAGCGGCTCGTCGGCGAAGCGAGGAGTGCCAGGGAGGCGGGCGCGGTCGCCGAGGCCGCCGACGGGTTCAGGGCGGCGCTGTCGCTGTGGCGCGGGCAGGCGCTGGCCGACGTCGACAGCGCCGAGCTGCGCCGCTCGCACGCCGTACCCCTGGAAGAGCTGCGGCTGACCGCGCTTGAGGAGCGCGTCGAGCTGGACCTGCGGCTGGGCCGGGGCGGGGAGGTGGTCGGCGAGCTGAGGTCGCTGGTCGGCACGCACCCGCTGCGGGAGCGGGCCTGGGGGCACCTCATGGCCGCCCTGAACCAGGCGGGTCGCAGGTCGGAGGCGCTGGCCGCTTATCAGGAGGCGCGCCGGACGCTGGTGGAGGAGCTGGGCCTGGAGCCGGGCGCCGAGTTACGGGAGGCTCACCAGCGGGTGCTGGACGGCGGCGAGTCACACCGGGTGGATGTTTCTCCCGACGAGCGAAAAATCCCGCTCAACGAGACGCCCCCCGATATTTCGGACTTCACCGGTAGGGCGGACGTCCTCGCCTGGATCACCCGAGCCGGCGGCCTCCCCGGTGGCGAGCCGGCCGGGCCGCCTGTGCATCTGGTCGTGCACGGACCGCCGGGCTGCGGGAAGTCGGCCGTGGCCGTACGCGCGGCGAACCTGCTCGACCTGCCCGGCGGGAGGCTCTACGCGGTGCTCGGCGGCCGGCCGCCGGGGGCCGTGCTGGAGGATCTGCTGCGCTCGCTCGGGTGCCCGGACGGGGCGGTGCCCCCGACGCTCGACGAGAGGGTGCGGCTCTATCGCCGGCTGACGTCCGGCCGGCGGCTGCTCGTGGTGCTCGACGACGCCGCCGACGAGACGCAGGTTCGGCCCCTCCTCCCGACCGGACCGGGCAGCGTGACCATCGTGACGAGCCGCTCGCCGCTGGCCGGGCTGGAGGCCTCCAGGGCGTACGAACTGGGCGTGCTGGAGCCGGGCGAGGCGTTGCGGATGCTCGCCAACGTGGCGGGGCGGGATCGGGTGGAGGGTGAGCCCGAGGCCGCGATGTCGCTCGTGCGGCTGTGCGGCGCCCTGCCGCTGGCGCTGCGGATCGCCGGGTCGCGGCTGGCCAGGAAGCCGGGCTGGACGCTGGCGTACCTGGCGGGGCGGCTCGGCGACGAGCGGCGCAGGCTGGACGAGCTCAGCGCGGGCGATCTGGCCGTGCGTGGCAGCCTGGCGCTGGGCTATCGCGGTCTGGCCGAGTCCGAGCGGCGGCTGCTGCGGGGGCTGGGCGCGCTCACGGGGCCGGACTTCGCCCCGTGGGCGCTGGGGGCGGATCTGGAGCCGCTGGCCGAGGCGGGGCTGCTGCAGTCGCGCGGGCTGGACGAGGCGGGTCAGGAGAGGTACGGCTGGCACGACCTGACCAGGCTCTACGCGGCCGAGCGGCTGGCGGAGGAGGAGGGCGGCCCGGCTCCCGTGCTGGCGGCCAGGGCGGCGGAGATCCTCGACCGGACCAGGAGGGCCAGGGCGACCCTGCTGCCCGCCGAGCCCGGCTCGGGTCAGACCCTGGCCCGTACGGCCGAGCAGCTCCTGGAGACCGGCAGGCTGCGACAGGAGGCGCGCTGGCTGACCGCGGAACGCCGGTTCCTGGCGGCGACCGTCGGCGACTTCTTCCGGGCCGGGCTGCACGAGGCGGCCTGGCGGCTGGCTTTCTACCTCACTCCGCTGTTCGAGCTGGGTGGGCACCACGACGACTGGCACGCCACCACGGCGACGGGGCTCGACGCGGCCAGGGCGGCGGGCCACCGGCAGGGTGAGGCGCTGCTGCTGCGCGGCCTGGCCGACCTGCACCGGGCCGAGGGCCGCGCCGAGGCGGCGGCCGCCGCGCTGCGAGCCGCCCAGCCCCTGGTCGAGGGCTTGGAGCTGGCCAGGATCACGCTCCGGCTGGGCATGGTCGAGCCCCGCCCGGCCGAGGCCGAGCGGGTGCTGCGCAGATCGCTGCAGGTCTTCGAGCAGGCGGCGGACCAGCGGGGCCGGGCCGACGCGCTGCGGGCGCTCGGCGCGCTGCGGCGCGACCAGGAACTGCTGGAACGGAGCCTGGCCGCCTACAGCGACCTGGGCGATCCGCGCGGTCAGTCGGAGTCGCTGCTCGACCTGGCCAGGCTGCACCTGGACGCCGGGCGGCCGGCCGAGGCCCGCGACTTCGCGGAGCGGCGGATCGCCGTCAACCGGCGGCTCGGCGACCGCCTGCCGGAGGCGTCCGGCCTGCTCGTGCTGGCCGGGATCGCCAGGGCGCAGGGCCTGCCGGAGGCCGCGGTCGACTCGGCCCGGCAGGCGCTGGAGACGTTCACGGCGTACGGTGACCGCCGCGGTGCGGGCAACGCCCTGCTCGTCCTGGGCGAGGCGTTTCTCGACGTCGATGAGCTCGGTGAGGCGGTTGAGATGCTTACGCGTGCTATGGGAGAGTTTGGGATCCTTGGTGACGGACGTGCCGAGGCCGAGGCCGAGCGGCTCGCACGAGAGGCCCGCAGGCGCCGTGACCGGGGGATATAGCGGACTATGCGGATCCTGAAGGTCGCGCCGCTAGCCTCGGGCCACGAGTCGAACCCCCGAAAGGTGACCATAAACATGCGCAAGACGCTCGCGCTGGCTGTGGCCGCCGTCGCGCTCACCGGTTGCGGGATGCTTCCCCCGGGACAGGCGAGCGGCGGCGGTGGCGAGGAGAAGCAGCAGTCCACGTCTCAGGAGCAGCAGCCCACTCAGAAGGAGAGCGCCAAGGCCCCGGAGCAGAGCGCGCCCCCGCAGCAGGACAAGGTGATCGCCACCCGCGAGACCAAGGTCGCCTCAGGTGACGGCGGCACGGCGCGCGCCGACGTCACGGTACTCAAGAGGCAGGGCAAGACCATCACGCTCAACTGGTCGGTCACTGTCGTCGAGGGCGCGGTCAACATGCACAACGGCATGAGCGACGGCGTTCTGCGATACACGGTGGGGGGCGTCTCGCTCATCGACCCGGTCAACGCCAAGCGCTATCGCGTCGCGCGCAACGGCACCGGCCCCGACGCGGAGTGCGTCTGCTCCGAGACGCAGGGCGAGTTCCTCAAGGAGGGACAGACCCTCTCCCTCTACGCCGTCTTCGCCGCCCCGCCCGCGGACGTGACGAAGATCAACATCGAGATGCCGATGATCGGCGTGTTCACCGATGTTCCGATCTCTTAGCCTCGCCCTGGCCATGGTGCTCGCCTCACCGCCCACCGCCCCGCCGGAGTCCGCCACGGGAACGGTGGAGGACCTGGTGATGCCCGTCGAGGACATCATCGGCGAGGTCGAGTCGCTCGACGGCACGGAGAGCGAGACCACGCAGGGCACCCAGGTCACGGTCGCGCTCACCAGCGACGTGCTCTTCGCTCTGGACAAGTGGGCGCTGACGGCCAAGGCCAAGCAGCGGCTGGCGCAGGTCGCGGAGAAGGTCAACACCGAGGGCGCGGGCGGCGTGGTCAAGATCGAGGGGCACACCGACGACCAGGGCACCGACGCCTACAACCTCGTGCTGTCCAGGCGCCGCGCGCAGGCCGTGCAGCAGGTCATGCGCGGCCTGCTCACCGGCGCGGGCGTGACCCTCCAGGCACAGGGGTACGGCGAGAGCCGGCCCAAGCTGCCCAACATCATCGACGGCCAGGCGATCCCGGCCAACCGGGAGAAGAACCGCCGCGTGGAGATCGTCTACACGGTCAAGCAATGAGCGCGTCGCCCAGCGGGGTGCGGCTGTAGAGGACCGAGCGGCCGCTGCGGGAGCGGGAGACCAGGCCCGCCCTGCGCAGCACGGCCAGATGGTCACCCACCCCGCCGAGTGTCATCGCGAGCTGGGCGACGAGCTGGCTGGTGCTGGCCGGGCCGTCCAGCGCGGTGAGCACGGCCGCCCGGCCCCGGCCCAGCAGCGCGACCAGGCCGTCGGAGGCGGGCGCCCGCTCCCACAGCGCCGCCACGCCGTGCGCCGGGTAGGCCAGGCCGTAGGCGCGGGGCGGGGCGAGGTAGACGTTGGCCAGGCCGAACGCGTTGGGCATGAGCACCATGCCCACCCCGCCGGGCCGGTACGGAGTGCCGCCCGGCGGGCAGAGCAGGATGCGCCCGCTCTCCGAGACCAGCTCGATGCCGAGTTTCGCGAAGACGTCGGCCCAGCCGTAGACCGCGAGCCGGCCCGCCCGTTGCACGATGTCGCGCTCCAGCAGGGCGCGCAGCTGCGGCCAGTCGGGGGCGACCAGTTCGTCCCAGACGGCCTCCAGCGCACCTGCCACCCGCCGCGCCGCGTCGGGCACGTCGAGGGCGGCGTCGAGCGGCCGGCCCCGGTAGCTGAGCCGCAGGTCCGCCCTGGCCCGCTCGGGCGGCGTGCGGCGGACGGCGAGCAGCTCGTCCTCGAACGCGGTGTCGAGGCCGTCGGCCGGCACGCAGTAGAAGTCGGGGATGTAGTCGGTGACCCGGTGCAGCCTGACCAGGGCACGCAGCACCGGGTGCGCGGCGAGCAGCCGGTCGGAGCGGTCCCGGACCCGGGCCGTCCAGATCGACATGCCCGGCGGCATGGGACGCCCGCCGAGCACGCCGATGGCGCCGACGACCTGCCCCATGGGGGACAGGCCGAATCTCACCCTGGTCAGGTCTTCAGGTGTGCAGTCCAGGTAGGCCATGGATTGTTTCGCCTCCTGACGAAACAATAGCCTTCGCGACATGGTCCGGCGAAGGTCTCCTGCCATGAAGACATATCGGGATGTGTTCGCGGTCGGGGAGTTCAGGACCCTGTTCGCCGGGGTGACGGCCAACGTGGCGGGCAGCATGGTGACGATGCTGGCGCTGTCCACGCTCGTCTACGCGCACACCGGCTCGCCGTTCCTGGCCGCGGTGGCCTACCTCGCCGGGTTCCTGCCGCAGGCGCTGGGCGCGCTCCTGCTGGGCGGGCTGGCCGACCGCCTGCCGCCGCGGCCGCTGCTCGCCGGATGGGAGGTGGTGCGCGCCTGCGCGCTCGCGGTGATCGCGCTCGGCGTGCTGCCGGTGTGGGGCATGCTGGCGCTGCTCATGGCCCTCGGGCTGGTCGACGCCGTGTCCGTTGCCGCGCGCAACGCGCTGGTGGCAGACCTGCTGCCGGGCAACGGCTATGTGCTCGGCAGATCGGTGCTGAACATCGCGGTGGGGGCCATGCAGATCGCCGGGTTCGGCGGCGGGGCGCTGCTGCTGGCCCTGGTCGGGCCGACGGCCGCGATGTGGGCGAGCGCCGGGACGGCCGCGGCCGTGGCGCTGCTCTACCGGCTGGGGCTGCGGGCCAGGTCCCCCCGGGCGGGCGCGCGGCGCTCGCTCGCCGGGGCGCGGCTGCTGCTCGGCGACCGGGAGCTACGCGGGCTGCTGCTCGTGCAGTGGGTGCCGAGCGGGCTCATCGTCGGAGCCGAGGCGCTGTACGTACCGTATGCGGGGGAGTCGGCTGGCCTGCTGTTCGTCGCGGCAGCGGGCGGGATGCTGGTGGGCGACGCCGTGGTGGGCCGGTGGATCACGCCGGAGGTCCGGCTGCGGCTGGGCGTGCCGCTCTATGTGCTGCTGGCCGTGCCGTATCTGCTGTTCGTGTTGCGGCCGGGAGTGTGGGTGGCGGTGGCGCTGGTGGCGGTGGCGTCGTTCGGGTTCGCCGGGCACCTGGGCACGCAGGAGCGCTACCTCGCGGCGCTGCCCGAGGAGTTGCGCGGGCAGGGGCTCGGGCTGGCGGGCAGCGGGATGCAGACCGGCCAGGGCCTCGCCGCCTCGCTCACCGGCGCGGTCGCGGAGGGGGTGCCGGTGCCCGTGACGATGGCGCTGGCAGGCGTGGCCTCTCTGGTGGCCACCGCCTGCCTGGTGCGCCACCTGCGACCGGTCACTCGCCCGGCAGCTCGCCGAGTATGACGGTGACCTGCTCGGTCCTGCCGCTCGGGCGCACGACCTTGAGCGAGACCTTGTCGCCTGGCCTGTAGGTGGTGAGGGCCTCGGTGAGCTGGGCCATCGCGGAGGTGGCCTTGCCGTCGATGCCGATGATCACATCTCCCGCGCGGATCCCGGCGCGGGCGGCGGCGCTGCCCGGGTCCACCACTCCGACACCGACTCCGGTGGACTCCCCGTCGGCGTTGATGATCGTGTTGCCTCTGACGCCGAGGGCGGCCCGGTGGCTGTTGACGACCTTGCCGTACTTGATGATCTGGGAGGCGATGTCCAGGGCGGTGTTGCTCGGGATGGCGAAGCCGATGCCCGGCGCCGCGCCGCCGCCCAGGGACGGGTCGGTGGCGGCCAGCGTGGGGATGCCGATCACCTGCCCGGACAGGTCGACCAGGGCGCCGCCGCTGTTGCCCGGGTTGATCGCGGCCGAGGTCTGGATCGCGCCGGCGATCGTCGCCCCGGGCGAGCCGGCGCTCTCCGGCTCGGAGACCGTGCGGCCGAGCGCCGAGACGATGCCCTGGGTCACGCTGCCCGACAGGCCCAGAGGGTTGCCCATGGCCAGCACCATCTGGCCCACCCTGAGCTTGGCCGAGTCGCCCCACCTGGCCGGCTGCAGGCCCTGCGCGTTGTCCACCTTGATGACCGCCAGGTCGCCGGGGGCGAAGGTCTTGACCAGCCTGGCCTTGCGCGGGGTGCCGCCGGTGGCGAGCGTGACGTTCAGCTCGGTCGCCTCACCCACCACGTGCGCGTTGGTGACGATGTGGCCCTCGGCGTCGTAGATGATGCCGGAGCCGAGACCCACCTTGGTGGTGATCTGCACGATCGACGGCAGGACCTCGGCGATGACGCGTTCGTAGACCACCTCCAGCGGCGGGCCGGGCATGGCACCGCTCGGCGGGCTGGTGGCGGGAGCCGAGGTCGCGAGAGGGGAGACCTGGGTGGTCCGGGGAGGGGCGATCGGCGCGCTGGCCGGACCGCACGCGGTGAGTAGTAGCAGCACCACGGCGGCCAACCCCCCGGCGACCTTCCCCATGCAGCACTATCTTCCCAGCTCAGCGCGAAAGATACGCCTCGCGGACATATCGCCTGCTGAGCTTCCCTGTGGGCGTACGGGGCAGGGATTCGCGGTATTCGATCACTCGCGGGTGCTTGAGCCTGGCGAGCCGGGGCTCGCAGTGGCGCAGCAACTCGGTGGTGAGCTCGTCGCCGCCCGAGGTCCCAGGTGCGGGCTGGACCAGTGCCACGACCTTGTGACCCCACTCGGGGTCGGGCACCCCGATCACCGCCACGTCCGCCACGGAAGGGTGCTCCAGCAGCGCGGCCTCGATCTCCGCCGGGTAGATGTTGACCCCGCCGGAGATGATCAGGTCGGTCCTGCGGTCGAGCAGGAACAGGTAGCCCTCCTCGTCCAGATAGCCGATGTCGCCCGGCGTGTAGTCGCGCCCGCGCATGGCCTCCGCTGTCTTGGCCGGGTCGCCGTGATACTCGAACCGGTTGATGCCGCCGATGTAGACCAGCCCGGGCCGGCCGGCGGGGACCGGCTCGCCGTCCTCGCCGATGACGCTGAACTCCATCCCCTCCAGCGCCCTGCCCACCGTGCCCGGCCTGGCCAGCCACTCCTCGGAGGAGACCATGGTGGCCACGGCCGCCTCGGTGGAGCCGTAGTACTCCCACACCACCGGGCCCAGCCAGTCGATCATGGCCTTCTTGGTCGCCGGCGGGCACGGGGCCGCGCCGTGGTAGAGGTGGGTGAGCGAGGACAGGTCGTACGACTCGCGATCCGGCACCGCCAGCAGTCGGTGGAACATGGTGGGCACCATGAACGCGTTCGTTACCCGGTGGTGCTCGATCAGCCGCAGCGTCTCGGCGGCGTCGAACCGGTCGGGCGCCACGATCGAGTGCCCGAACTGCAGCGCCATCATGGCCTGGCCGTACGGCGCCGAGTGGTAGAGCTGCGAGCACACCAGGTGCACGCCGCCGGGCGGCAGCCCGAAGTGCTTCCAGCTCTTGCGCATGAGGATCGGGTGGAGCTCCTCGGGCGTGAGATCGAGCAGCCGCCTGCGCACTCCCTTGGGCCGGCCCGTGGTGCCGGAGGTGTAGAGCATCATGGACCCGGCCCGCCGGTGCGCGGGCGCGCTGTCCGGCTGGTCCGCCACGAGCTCGCCGACCGTGAGGTGCCGCGGCGAGACCACCACCTCGGCGCCGCAGTCGGCCACGATGTAGGCGATCTCGTCGGCGGTGAAATGCCAGTTGACCGGCACCAGGTAGGCGCCGACCTGGTAGGTGGCGAGCATCATGGTCAGCGCGTCGAGCCCGTTCTTCAGCACGGTGACCACCGCGTCGCCCTGGCCGGTTCCGCGGGCCACCAGGCCGTTCGAGGCCCGGTTCACCTGGGCGAGCAGCTCGCCGTAGGTGGTGGTGTCGTCGCCGAGCAGGGCAGGACGTTCAGGGTCATTGGCCGCGATCTCGTAGAAGCCCCTCATGACCGCGACACTACAGAATTAAGTTCTGCAGGGGGAATAGCGGAAATATCCCGCGCCTGGGTGACGTAGCCTCGACCCATGGCGGACGTCGGCGACCAGAACCACACCAACGATGCTCCCACCGCTCCCTTCCGCAAGATCGTCCTGCCGCCGACGGATGAGACGATCAGCTTCCGCAGGGCGCCGACCGGAGCGTCCGCGCAGCCCCCGGCCCCGGATCCCGGGCAACGGCCGGGCTCCGCGCCTCCGGGGCGGCAATCCGAGCCCGTGCGGCCGCTCCCGCCTTCGCCCCCACTGCCCCCGCTGCCGCCGCCGCCTCCCCGGGGTGGGCTGCTCAGCCGGATCGGCGACATCCCCATCAAGGTCGTCTACCTGCTGGGCACCATCCTCGCGACCGTGCTGGCCGTCCTGCTGGTGTTCGTGATCTTCTCCGGCGATGTGCCCCACCAGCCCGAGACCGATCAGGTGGTGCCGGTCGCGCCGGTCCCCTCGGCGTCCGGCGCGGTGTCCGGCTCGGCGAGCGCCTCCCCGAGCGGGGCCGCGCTGCCGGCGGCGCCCGCGAAGAAGGCGTTCCCCAAGCTGTCCGGCAAGGCCAGCGCCGCGATCGGGACGATCACCGACGACAACAGCGGCATCAGCTATCCCCGGCTGGGCAAGCCGTGGGTGGCCAAGTCGTTCCCGCCGTTCTCGGTCGCGCAGCGCTCCGGCAAGGTGGCGGTCCCGCACACGGTGATCGCCTCGGCCATGCTGCCCGGCGACGATCCGGCGGCCAAGCCGTCGACGGACGCCGACTACCGCGCGGTCGCGGTGCTGGCGGCGCGCTGGACGCTGCGCACGCAGTATCCCAAGGGCGCCACGCTGACCTGGACCGGCTCGCAGAAGACGCCGGTGGGCAAGGGGTGGACGCTCGGCTTCGAGGTCGGCTACACCCAAGCAGGCGAGCAGCGGCAGGGCCAGGCCATGGTGTCGGTCCTGGAGGTGGGCAAGACCAAACCGGCCATGCTGATGGCGTCGATCCCGGAGAGCGGCAAGGCTCACTGGGTGGATCTGAACACCCTGGTCACAAAAGTCCGTCCACTCTAGGCCAGAAGCATGCTCTAGAATATGGTTCTGGCATTGATCGGGACCTGCCTGGAGGATGAGCACATGGCCATCGGTTTGAGCGAGGAGCACGAGGCGCTCCGCGAGTCCGTGAGCGGCTGGGCCGAGCGGAACATCCCCGCCGAGCTGCTGCGCTCCGCGGCGGACGAGCGGCCCGCGTTCTGGGCCGGCCTCGCCGAGCAGGGGCTGCTCGGCCTGCACCTGCCCGAGGAGTCGGGCGGTTCCGGCTACGGGCTGCTGGAGGCCGCGGTGGCCATCGAGGCGCTGGCCGAGCGGATCGCCCCCGGGCCGTACGTGCCCACCGTGCTCGCCAGCGCGGTCATCCACGCGTCCAAGCACCACGAGCTGCTGCCCGGCCTGGCCGACGGCAGCCTCACCGGCGCGCTCGCCCTCACCGGCGCCCTCACCGGCACCCGCGCGAACGACGGCTCCCTGGTCGTCTCCGGCACGGTCGAGACGGTGCTCGGCGGCGGCCTGGCCGACGTGCTGGTGCTGCCGGTCAGCACCGCCGACGGCGAGGAGTGGATCGCCGTCGACGCCTCCGCCGTCACCGTCAGCCCGGTCAAGTCGCTGGATGTCACCAGGGCCGTGGCCAAGGTGGAGCTGACGGACGTGACCGTGCCCGCCGAGCGGGTCCTCGACGGGGTCGCCGGCTCCGACGTGCGCAACCTGGCCGCCATCCTGCTCGGCGCGGAGGCCGCGGGCGTCGCCTCGTGGTGTGTCACCGCCGCCTCCGACTACGCCAAGGTACGGGTGCAGTTCGGCCGGCCGATCGGCCAGTTCCAGGGCATCAAGCACAAGCTGTCGCGCATGCTGGTCGCGCTGGAGCAGGCCCGCGCCACCGTGTGGGACGCCACCCGCGCCGCCGGCAAGGAGCTGGACTACGCCGCCGCGATCGCCGGGGTGATGGCCCCCGACGCGGCCGTGCAGTGCGCCAAGGACGCGATCCAGACCTTCGGTGGCATCGGCTACACCTTCGAGCACGACGTCCACCTCTACTACCGGCGCGCGCTCACCCTGCGCGCGCTGCTCGGCTCCTCCAGCGAGTGGGCGGCCCGGGTCACCGAGCTCGCCCTGCAGGGCGTCAGCCGGGAGATGGAGATCGACCTGCCCGAGGACGCCGAGGCGCTGCGGGAGGCGCTCCGCGCGGAGATCGCGGAGATCGCCGCCCTGGAGGGGCAGGAGCAGAAGCGGGCCCTGGCCTCGCGCGGCTTCGTCATGTCCCACCTGCCCAAGCCCTGGGGCCGGGGCGCCACGCCGCTGGAGCAGGTGCTGATCGCGCAGGAGCTCAAGGCCGCCAAGGTCAGGCTGCCCCAGATGATCATCGGCGCCTGGGTGGTGCCGTCCATCGCCGCCTACGGCACGCCCGAGCAGCAGGAGCGCTTCCTGCCCAAGACCCTCAGCGGCGAGATGATCTGGTGCCAGCTGTTCTCCGAGCCCGGCGCCGGCTCCGACCTGGCCGCGCTGCAGATGAAGGCGGAGAAGATCGAGGGCGGCTGGAAGCTCAACGGCCAGAAGATCTGGACCTCCGTCGCGCACTTCGCGGAGTGGGGCATCTGCATCGCCCGCAACTCCTCCGAGGGTTCCAAGCACGAGGGGATCACCTACTTCCTCGTCAACATGAAGGGCCCCGGCGTCACCGTCCGGCCGCTGACCGAGATGACCGGCGAGAACCTGTTCAACGAGGTCTTCCTGGATGACGTGTTCGTCCCCGACGACCTGGTCGTGGGCGAGGTCGGCGACGGCTGGAAGGTCGCCCGCAACACGCTGTCCAACGAGCGCGTTTCGCTGTCGTCCGGCTCGGGCGGCACCGGATCCTCCGTGTCCGACCTTCTCGGCCTGGTCGGCCGGCGCGGCCACGACCTCACCCCGGTGGAGGCGCACGAGGTCGCGGGGGTCATCTGCGAGGGCCACTCGATCAACGCGCTGTCGCTGCGGGTGACGCTCAAGCAGCTCGCCGGCTCCGAGCCGGGCGCCGACGCCTCGGTGCGCAAGCTGCTGTCCACCTCCCACGCCCAGCATGTCTCCGAGACCGCGGTGAGCCTGCTCGGCGCCCAGGCCGTGGTGGCCGCCGACATGAAGCTCGGCGACGCCGGCTACTGGAACAGGGCGGTGCTCGCCACCCGGGCGATGACCATCTACGGCGGCACCACGGAGGTGCAGCTCAACATCATCGCCGAGCGCATGCTCGGACTGCCCCGGGACCCGGAGCCGGGCAAGTAGTGCCGGCGGGCCGTTAGTCTCCCTGTGCCCGGAGACCTCCGGGACAGGGGGTGACTTCGGTGGGCGTCGTGCGGCGGCTGTGGCCCGCGCTCCTGGGCGCGGGCCTGGCGGTGCTGGCGCTCGGGCCTGCCCTGGCGTGGGGGTTCGTGCTCCGGTACGACCTGCTCTTCGTGCCCGACCCGCCGCTCCTGCCCGACACCGGAGGGTTCCCCCGCGCCGTCCCCAGCGATCTGGTCGTGGCGCTGCTGTCGCGGGTGCTGCCGCCGGAGCTCGTGCAGAAGGGGTTCCTGGCGGGGATCTTCGTGCTGGCCGCGAGCGGGGCTGCGGCGCTGGTGCCGCCGGAGCGCCGGCTCGCGCGGCTGGTCGCCGCCGCCTTCTACGCCTGGAACCTCTATCTCGCCCAGCGGCTCATGCTCGGACAATGGGCGCTGCTGCTCGGCGTGGCCGGCCTGCCGTGGGCGGTGCGGGCCACCACCCTGCCGTGGACCAGGCTCGCCCTGGCGCTGCTTCCCGCGGCGGTCGGTGGTTTCCAGGCGATGCTCGTGTCGGCGCTCACCCTGATGCCGATCGCCATCGCCCGGCGCAGGGTGCCGGTGGTGGCGCTGACCCTGGCCGCGCTCAGCCTGCCCTGGCTGATCCCCGCCCTCACCTCCGGCGCGGTGACGGATCCGGCGGGGGTGGACGCGTTCGCGGCCCGCGCCGACGGGCCCTTCGGCGTGCTGGGCAGCCTGCTGTCTCTCGGCGGGATCTGGAGCGCCGAGGCGGGGCTGCCGGGGCAGGAGGCGTGGTGGCCGGCGACCGTGCGGCTGCTCCTGGTGGCCGTGGGCGTCTTCGGTTATGTGCGGCTGCGCGCCTCGCGGGACCGGCCGGACTGGTGGAGCGGCCTGGCCGTGGCGGCCGGGCTGGGGTTCTTCGTCGCCTGCCTCGGCGCGTTCGCGCCCGGCCCGCTCAAGTGGCTCATCGGGCTGTGGCCGGGGTTCGGGCCGCTACGTGACGGGCAGGTCTATCTGGCTCCGCTGGTCCTGCTGACGGCGGTGGGCCTGGCGTCCGTCCTGAGGTCCGGCGTGCCCGCCGTGGTCGGGGTGCTGGCGCCGGTGCTGGTGCTGCCCACCTTCGCCTTCGGCGCCTTCGGCCGGCTGGCGGCGGTCGAGTACCCGCCGGACTGGCGGGCCGTGCAGCGGATCGTCAACGCGGATCCGGCTCCCGGCGCGCTGCTGTCGCTGCCCTGGGGGGCGCACCGGGCTTTCGCCTGGAACGGCGGCCGGGTCGTGCTCGATCCGGCGACCAAGCTCTTCGAGCGCCGGGTGATCTGGGATGACACGCTGCTGGTCGGGCTGCCGGACGGCAGGCGGCTGCAGGTGCGGGGCGAGGATCCGCTCAACCGCCGCGCGGGCGAGCTCATGGACACGCCCGGCTACGCCGCGCGACTCGGCGTGAGGTACGTCCTCCTGAGCGGCACCGAGAACCGGTTCCCGTCTGGGCCCACCGGCTGGACGACCGTCTACAAGGGCTCCGACCTGGTTCTACTGCGGCGCTGACCGGCCCTTTCATCAAGTACCGGAGGGTAACTTATTTCATCACGGTTTGACGAAAGCTATGGATTCGAGCCGGAACACGTTCTAGTCTCGGTCCACTGCACTGCGTACCGATGTGAGGGAGTGCTCTGTGGTGCGAATCCTCGCGGCCTTGGCCATCGGAGCTCTGCTGGCGGTAGGAGCTTCCGTAGCAGTGGTCAACGTCGCGTCTCCCGTGCCGACCCCGGCGAACCAGCCGCTCTACAACTACGGCACCAGGTAACCCCTTCCCGCCTGACGAAGCCATGCCAGCTGAGTACGAGGCGTGGCTTCGCCATGCCCGCATGCTCGCTGATGAGGAGTGATGGTGGTCTTTGCCGGTGAGCATGCGGACACAGCACGGACCGTCGCGCCGGAGCGGCGCCCCGGCGCCGGCGGGGACCAGCCGCTCGCCGGCGTGCGGATCGCGATGCTCAACTTCCGCGAACCCCAGCAGACGACCGCGGGCGGCGCCGAGGAGTACGCCTGGCAGGTCAGCCGCTTCCTGCTGAGCCAGGGGGCCTCGGTCATGTTCGTGACCGGCCGGCAGCGCGGGCAGCGCCACGCGGAGACCCGCGAGGGCATCGGTCTGCGCAGGATGGGCAACGCCTACCTGGTCTACCTGCTGGTGCCGCTCTGGCTGCTGTTCCACCGGCGCCGCTTCGACGCCGTGATCGACACGATGAACGGCATCCCGTTCTTCTCGCCGCTCGTGGTCAGCCGCCGCACGCGGGTGCTCTGCCTCGTGCACCACGTCCACGACCGGCAGTTCGACGCCTTCCTGCCGCGCTGGCTGGCCGTGTTGGGCTGCTTCCTCGAGGGGTCCGTCGCCCGCCTGCTCTACCGCCGCTGCGTGACGATCACCGTCTCGGAGTCCTCCCGGGCCGAGCTGCTCGGAAAGCTGCGCTGGCTCGGGCCGGTCACCATCGTGCCCAACGGCTGCGTGGTGCCCGCGAAGGTGGCGCCGGTGGAGGTCCGGGGCGATCCGGTGATCGTCTACACCGGCCGGCTGGTCGGGCACAAGCGCATCGACCGGGTCGTGGACCTGGCCGGCGAGCTGGCCGGATCCTGGCCCCGGCTGGCGGTGCACATCATCGGGCGCGGGCCGGAGCGCGAGTCGCTGGCCAGGCGGATCGCGCGCGGCGGGCTCGACGGCCGCGTCCGGCTGCACGGATTCGTCCCCGAGGCGCGCAAGGTCGCGCTGCTCGGCGCCGCACGGCTGAACGTGACGGCGTCCGAGTTCGAGGGCTGGGGGCTGACCGTGCTGGAGGCGGCCGCGCTCGGGGTGCCGACGGTGGCCTACGACGTGGCGGGGCTGCGTGACTCGGTCCGTGACGGCGTCACCGGGTGGCTGGTGCGAGACGGAGAGAAGCTGGCCGACGTCGTCGAACGCGCGCTGGCCGAGCTGGAGTCGCCGCGCCGCCGGGCGGAGGTGGCCGAGGCGTGCCGGGCGTGGGCCCGCGAATTTACCTGGGCCCGAACTGGGGCTAACATAACCGAACTTATCGTGACGAAACTCCAAGACGGCGGCGGAGCCTATAAGTGACCGATGCCTCGCCTGGGCTCAGGGGAGAGTTCGCGGAGTCCAAGGCTGAGAGCTACGAGACACGGATCAGGCACAGACTGCGACTGATCGCGGCCTGCCTCCTGCTCGGTGCCATAGCGTTCAACACCTCGACCGAGAAGATCATCCCCGAGACCAAGCTCGACATGGCGGTCAATCCGCTCGGCTTCCTCGGCAGGGCGCTGCACCTGTGGGACGGCGCCTACTTCGGCCATCTGCAGAACCAGGCCTACGGCTACCTCTTCCCGATGGGCCCCTTCTACGCCATCGGCCTCAACCTGGGCATGGAGTCCTGGACCGTCCAGCGGTTGTGGATGGCGCTGGTGCTGTGCACCGCCTTCCTCGGCGTGGTCCAGCTCGCCCGCGCCTTCGGCGTCGGGAGCCCGCTCACCCGGATCCTGGCCGGATTCGTGTACGCGCTCGCGCCGCACGCGCAGGCGCTGATCGGCATCAACTCCTCGGAGTTCCTGCCCAGCGCGGTGCTGCCGTGGATCGTTCTACCGCTGGTCAAGGGCGCCAACCGGGAGCTGTCGCCGAGACGGGCCGCCGCCCTGTCCGCGCTCGCCTTCCTCTTCTGCGGCGGGGTCAACGCCGTGGCGGAGCTCGCCGTCCTCGTCGTCCCGATGCTCTATCTGCTGACCAGGCGGGGCGGGCCGGTCAAACGCCGGCTGATCATGTGGTGGCTGCCGCTCATCGTCGTGGCGTCGCTGTGGTGGGCCGTCCCGCTGCTGACGCTGGGCCGCTACATCTTCTCCTTCCTGCCCTTCATCGAGACGGCCAGCGCGACGACCGGCGTCACCTCGCTGGTCAACGCCCTGCGCGGCACGTCGAGCTGGCTCAGCTTCCTGTCCGTGGACGGGCAGGTCTGGCTCCCGGACGCCCACCAGCAGTCGACGGCGCCCTGGCTGATCGTGGTCACCGCGGCCGTCACCGCGCTCGGCTGCGCGGGCCTGGCCCGCCGTGGGATGCCCGAGCGGTCGTTCCTGCTGATCAGCCTGCTGTGCGGCGTCATCATCATCACCACCGGCCACCCCGGGACGCCGCACGCGCAGTTCATGACCGACCTGCTGGACGGCCCTCTCGCGGCCTTCCGCAACCTGCACAAGTTCGACGCGCTGATCCGGCTGCCCGTGGCGCTCGGCGTCGCCGGTCTGCTCCACCTGGTACGGCTCGGCTGGCGACAGCACCTGACCGTCGCCGCGGCCGGGCTGGTGACGCTGTCGAGCCTGCCCATCCTGTACGCGGGACTGGCGCCGGCCGGCGGGTTCACCGCGATCCCGGACTACTGGAAGCAGGCCATCACCTGGCTCGGGCGCAACGCCGGAGACGGGATGGTGCTGGCCGTACCCGGCGCCAAGCGCGGGGAGTATCTGTGGGGCCGCCCGCTCGACGAGCCGCTGCAGCCGCTCTCGCAGGCCCGCTGGGCCACCCACACCATCGTGCCCTGGGGATCGGCCGGCGGCTCGCGGCTGATGGCGGCCATCGACGAGCGCCTGTCCTCCGGCGAGGGCTCGGCGGGACTCGCTGTCACGCTGCGCCGCATCGGGGTGACGTACCTGGTGGTCCGTAACGACCTGGACCGGGCGACCCTCGGCACCGCCTGGCCGGCCCGCGTGCACCAGGCGCTGGAGGACTCGCCCGGCATCTCGCTGGTGACCCGGTTCGGGCCCGGCGTGGGGATCGGCCAGCACGGCAGGGCCGCCGCCTGGGTGGACCAGCCGTACCCCGCGATCGAGATCTTCAGGGTGTCGGGAGCAGCGCCGCTCGTCGGCACCGTCGAGGCCGACCGGCCGCTGCGCGTGGGCGGCGCCCCGGAGGCCGTGCTCGACCTGGCCGAACAGGGCCTCCTGGACGACGACCGGCCGGTCCTGCTCAACGACGACGACGGCGCGGTGGAGGTGTCCGCCGATGACACGGTGCTGACCGACACCCTGCGCCGCCGGGAGGTCGCCTTCTCCGACCTGCGGCGCGGAGCCAGCGCCACGCTCACCGCGGACGAGCCGTTCCGAGGCAACTCGCCGTCGAACGACCTGCTCGACGCCGGCTGGGAGAGATATCTCGCCACGGCCGGCTACACCGGGATCGAGGGAGTCACGGCATCCTCCTCCGAGGCGGACGTCACCGCCTCGTCCACCGCCAGGGAGCAGGGCCACCAGCCCTTCGCCGCACTCGACGGCGACCTGCGCACCAGCTGGCGCTCCACCGGTTGGAACGGCGCCATGGGCGAATGGCTGGAGGTCGCCTTCACCGAGCCCGTCCAGCCGGCCACGGTCAAGGTGTCCTTCGAGACCGCGCCCATCGGCCCGCCGCCCACCGAGGTGGAGGTGCGGACCGACGCCGGCGCCCTCCGCCAGAGCGTGCGCCCGAGCGCCGAGCCGCAGGAGCTCACGCTGCCGAAGGGCGCCACCACCCGGCTGCGGGTGAAGGTCACCGGGACGGCCTACAAGAGCGAGCTCGGCAGCCGCGTCGGGATCAACGAGCTGACCGTGCCCGGCGTCGACCCCGGCCGCTCGATCATCGTGCCCGACCCCGCCGGCCCGCCGGAGGAGCCCGCCCCCATCGCCCTCACCAGGACGGGCGACGTGGCCGGATGCGTCCGCGGCTCGCTCACGTGGAGCTGCTCGAAGGGCCACGAGGTCCTCGGCGACGACGGCAACGGCTTCGACCGGACCTTCACCACCAGGAAGGGCGGCGACTACACCGTCTCCGGCCGTGCGGTGCTCACCGATCGCGCCGCCATCGAGAGACTCAGTGCGCTGCCCGGCGATCCGCTGAGCGTCACGGCGTCGTCGACGGCGGTCGCGCACGGCGCGGCGGGCGGGCGGTGGGCGTTCGACGGAGTCCCGAAGACCGTCTGGTTCGCCGATCCGCTGGATCCGCGCCCCACGCTGACCGTGGAGCTCGCCCGCCGGATCAAGCTGTCCAGGCTGCGGGTGATCACTCCCGACTCCTACCTCGGCGCTCCGCCCATCCGGGTGACGATCCGGGCCGAAGGCGGGGTCAGGCAGAGCTGGGTCGGCAAGGACGGGCTCATCGACTTCCCCGCCATGGCGGCCAGGAAGATCCAGCTGGAGTTCGGGGTGTCGGGCGGGCGGCCCATCGAGATCAGCGACATCGCCATCCCGGGAGTGAGCCGGCTCGGCGCGCTGACCGCCTTCCCGCTCAGGCTGCCCTGCGGCTTCGGCCCGACCCTCACCGTCGACGGCCGGAGCGTGCGGACGAAGGTCACCCAGGGCACGCTGCACGACGTGGTCACCGGCAGGCCGGTGACGTTCGAGACCTGCGAGCGGCTCCTCATGGCGGAGGGCCAGAGCCGGCTGTCCGTGCCGCCCGGGGACTCCTACCGCATCGAGTCCGCGCTCGTCCGACGCGCCGGGGGAGACGGGCCCGCGCCCGCGCCGGCCAGGATGCGCGAGGTTTCCGTGGACTCCTGGGAAGCCGGCGAGCGCGTGGTCAAGGTCAACGTCACCGGCGACTCCTACCTGGTCGTCAACGAGAACTTCAACGAGGGCTGGCGGGCCACGCTGGGAGTCGCCGAACTCCAGCCGGTCCGGTTGGACGGCTGGCGGCAGGCCTGGTTCGTGCCCGCGTACACCGCGGGCACCGTGACCCTCACCTACGTGCCCGACGAGCCCTACCGCGCCGGACTGGCGGCCGGCGGCGCGCTCGCGCTGCTCGTCGTCCTGCTGGCGCTGGTGCGGGATCGCCGATCGGCGCTGCGCCTGGCGCGGTGCGAGCCCGCCAGGCTGCGCGCGGGCTTCGTCATGCCCTTCACCGCCGTGCTGGGCTTCTGGGTCGGCGGGGTGGTCGGCGCGGCCGTGGTCGGCGCCACCTTCCTGCTGGGAGCCTGGCTCCGCCCGCTGCGTGACGCCGAGCACCTGCGCTCCGGGACGCGCGGGCGCCTGCTGCGCCTGCTGTCCGGGCCGTACACCGGCATCTGCCTCTACCTGATCGCCGCGGCGTGGCTGGCGGTGGGCACGGGCGGCCTGGGGTCGCAGGTCCTCTGCCTGCCCCTCCTGGCGCAGCTGTCCGTCGAGGTGGCAGCACGGCGGCGGCCTGTGGAACAGCTCAGGCCATCCGTCCCCGTCGCCGCGGGCGGCCCGACCATGACGAGTGTCCGATGACCCAGACGAGCAGGCAGGCCCGCGGCGGGATCGTGATCGACATCCCGGCGCCGATGGCGAAGGTCGCCGGCGCGCTGCGGCGCGGGGTGCGGCGCCACGGCGTCCTGCTGGCCGCCCTGGCGTTCATCGGGGCGGCCATGGCGTGGAAGGCGGCGATCGTCCAGCACGCCTACTTCAAGGAGGACGACTTCGAGTTCGTGGCCAGGGCCATGGAGCACGAGCTGTCCTTCGACTATCTGACCCGGCTCCACTTCGGCCAGTTCATGCCCGGCGGCTTCCTGCTGGCCTGGTTCTCGTCCAGGCTGGAGCCGTACGGGTGGGGGGTCGCGGCAGGCGGCGTGCTGATCCTGCACGCGCTCGCCGCCCTGGCGGTCTACCGCATGCTGCGCGTCGTCTTCGGCAACCGGGCGGCGATCCTCGCTCCGCTCGTGGTCTTCCTGCTCGCGCCGATCACCGTGCCGGCCCTCGCCTGGTGGGCGGCGGCGCTCAACACGGTCCTGCTGCAGATCGCCCTGCCGATGGCCGTGGCCTCGCACTGGCACCACCTGCGCACGGGCAGGCTGCGGCACGCCGTGGCCGCGGCGCTGTGGGTGCTGTTCGGGCTGCTCGGGTTCATCAAGGGGTTCGCGGTGCCGCTGGTGCTGTTCGCCCTGACGGCGGTCTACTTCGGCGGGCTCAGGACCGCCCTGCGGCGCTATCGGACGGCCTGGCTGATGTACCTGGGCGTGCTGGCCGCCTTCGGCGCGCTCTACGTGCAGCGGTCGCTCTCGGCGCCCAACACCGGCGGCCTGCCCGTCTTCGAGCAGGCCGCGGGCTTCCTGTGGGAGCTGCTCGGCAGGACCTTCGCCACCACGGTGCTCGGCGGGCCGTGGAAGTGGTTCGCGGGCGGCGACTGGGGGGTCGCCTCGCCGCCGCCTGCGGCGGTGATCCTCTCGCTCGTGGCCATCGTGGTCCTGGTGGCGGTGACCGGCCGCTACCGCAGGCGTGCCGTGCTCGCCTGGACGCTGCTGCTCGGCTACGTCGTCGTCGCCGACGCGCTGCCCGTCCTATGGGGCCGGGTCCACCTGCTCGGCTCGTTCGCCGGCACGGACACGCGGTACGTCGCCGACGCGGCCCCGGTGATCGCCCTGGTCGTCGGGCTCGTGCTGCTGCCGCTTCCCGGCGAGGCGGAGCCGTACCGGAGAGCCCTGCCCGCCACCGAGCGCGTGACGGGGGCCTGCGGCGTGGTGTTCGGCGTGTTCGTGGGCGCGTCGCTGGTCTCGGTGACGATCTTCGGCAGCTATCTGGGCTCGGACCGGCGGCACGGCTACATCGAGACGGCGCGCGCGGAGCTGGCGAAGGTCGCCGCCGGCACCGTGATCTACGACAGGGTCGCGCCGCCCGACGTGGTGCCCGGCGGCTACCAGGACTACAGCCTGACCTCCAGGGTGCTGGGGGCCATGGCCACCCCGGAGCTCAGGGCCAGGATGCAGGCGCCGCCCGCGGCCCTGGCCGGCATGGTCTTCGACGACCGGGGTCGCCTGCGGCCGGTGGAGGTGGCCGGGGTGCCGCTCCAGCCGCGGACGCAGGACGGGTGCTGGCCGGTGACCGGCGGGACCGTGACGGTGCCGCTGGCCAACTCGGTCGAGCGCGTGGAGGGGACGCTGGTCCGCCTGGGGTACGCCGCGCGATCGGACGTCAAGGTCACCCTGTGGATGGCCGATCGGCCCGTCGACGTGGAACTCCGGGCGGGCATGGGACAGATCTTCATGCTCGCCGTGCCCGGCGCCGACCGCATCGTCGTGCCCGACGTGCCCGCGGGCGTGTGCGTCGGCGCCGTGACCCCCGGACAGGCGGTGCCACAGCCGTGAACATCAGCCGCAGGAGCCTGGCCATGGTCCTGGCCGGTGCCGGAGCCTTCCTGCTGACCCTCATCCCGCTGATGCGCCTGCACGTGTACGACCAGGTGCTCAAGGCGCCGCTGGAACAGCAGAGCATGACCACCTCGGTCGCGGAGTCCGCCACCTACCTGGATCCGGCCACCATGGAGGTCAAGGTGGGATCCCTGTCCCAGACCCGGTGGCTGATCGGGGACGTGCTGGCGGGCGGCGCCGGGCACGCGGTGTGGGGCGAGTCCGTCTCCGTGGCCACGGCGGACGACCAGCGGCTGGACTATCACGAGCGGCGCCTGGCCTTCGACCGCCACACGGGCGCCATCGTCAACTGCTGCGGCGAGTATCTGGACGAGGACACCAGGATCAAGCAGTCCGGACAGGCCTTCCGCTGGCCCTTCCAGGCGGGGCGCCGCGACTACCAGCTGTTCGACCTGCGGCTGCGCAGGCCCGTGACGGCGTCGTTCGACGGGGTGGAGCAGGTGCGCGGGGTGGAGATCTACCGCTACGTCCAGCGCACGCCCCGGCAGCTGGTCCCGGGCGAGGCCGCGCCGTTGCCGCGCAGCCTGCTCGGACTGCCGGGCGGCGGCGACGTCGGCGTGGCCCGGCACGCCGAGATCCGGCGGACGTTCTGGGTCGAACCGGTCAGCGGTCAGCCCATCAGGACCGAGGACCGGGTGACGGAGACGCTGACCACGGCCGACGGGAGCGCCCGCCTGACCGGCCTCGACGCCGTCTTCCGCACCTCGGAGGGCGACGTCATCGCCGCACTGGAGACCGCGGCCTTCTACCGGCGCTGGTTCCTGCTGGTGGACAGGGTGGTGCCGGTGGGCGGCGGGCTGCTCGGCGGCGGCTGCCTGGTGGCCGCCCTCTGGCTCGCGCGGCGCCGCTCACCTGCGGCGCAGGACCAGGAGCAGGTTCCAGGTCACCAGCTCGCGGATGCCAGGTAGGTGGACGACATGCCGGGCCCAGCGAGGATGGTAGCGGGGAATCGAGTCCAGGATCTCCACATCGCGACGGGCCCGCGCCCAGGCCAGCGGCCTGGCGACCCCGACGGCGTACATGCTCTCGCCGTAGACGTTCTTGGGCGGCTTGCCGTGCCTGCGCTCGTAGCGCAGGGCGGCGCGACGGCCGCCGAGGTAGTGCCACGGAGAGGTCTCATGGCCTCCCCACGGAGACAACCAGATCGTGTACGACAGGTAGACGATCCCGCCGGGCCGGGTGACCCGGACCATCTCGTCCGCCATCCGGAGCGGATCCGGCACATGCTCCAGCACATTGGACGAGAAGCACACGTCGACCGAGCCCGTGGCGAGCGGGAGGTCCAGCGCGCTGCCCAGCACCGCGTCCCGGGGCGCCTCGCCGTCGCGCAGGCGCATCTCCCCGGCGTCGCAGTCCACGCAGACGGTCCGCGCCCCGGCCTCCCGCAGCGCGTCGGCGAAGTAGCCCGGGCCGCCGCCGACGTCGACGACGGTGGCGCCCGCCAGGTCGGTGTAGGTGGCCAGCTGGGACACCGTGTCCCCGGCCAGGGTTCCGTAGAAGAAGTCGGGGTCGGTCTGCTCCAGGCGGAAGGCGCGCAGCAACCGAACGGACCTACGCAGATCCGCTCGGAACGGTTCAGGAGTGTCCACGGCGCGGAGCTTACTGCAGGTGAAGGAGACGTCGATGGCTGAAGACGGCAAGCGTACGGAGACCTTCCAGATCACGCTGCCCGCGTTCGGGAAAGGGCAGGTCACCGGTGTCGGCCTGCTGCTCATCCTGGTCTCGCTGGCCTTCAAGGCGAGCGTCCTCAGCAAGGCCTACTTCGTCGAGGACGACTTCCTGTTCGTGGCGGCGGCCGGAGACAGCGGCCTCACCTGGGACTACCTGACCAGGGTGCACAAGGGCCACCTCATGCCCGGGGCGCTCGCCCTGGTGTGGCTGATCACGTCGTTCGCGCCCTACAGCTGGGCGCTGGTCGCGGCCGTGACGATCGCGCTGCAGGCGGCGGCCTCGATCATGTTCCTGCTGCTCCTGCGGCGCCTGTTCGGCGACCGCTTCGGGGTGCTGGCCGTGCTGGCGGTCTACGCCTTCGCGCCGCTCACCGTGCCCGCGATGAGCTGGTGGTCGGCCGCGCTCAACGCGGTGCCGCTCCAGCTCGCGCTCGTCGGCGCGCTCGCGGCGCACGTCAGGTACGTCCAGACGGGGAAGGGCCGCTGGCACGCCCTGATCTGGGCCGCCGTCGGTATGGCCTTCTCCACCAAGGGGGTGTTCATCCCCTTCGTGGTCCTCGGCGTCACCAGTGCGTATCTGGGCAGGGGATCCTGGCTCAGGTCGACACTGGCCGAGCTGCGCCGGCCCGTCTGGTGGGCGCACGGCCTGCTCCTGGCCGGATACGCGGTGCTCTACCTGCTGCGGCGCGACAGCGCCGGCGACGACGCGTTGACCGGGCCGAAGGCCGACGTGGTTCCCGGCCTGGTCAGGAGGCTGCTGGGGGAGACCTTCCCCACCGGGGCCGTCGGCGGGCCGTTACGCTGGGGCGGCGTCACCCCCACCGGCGGGCTCGCCGATCCGGAGACGCTCACGGTGATCGTCTCCTGGCTGGTGATCGCGGCGCTGGTCGTGCTCACCTGCCTCTACCGCAGGCGGGCCTGGCGGGCGTGGGCGATCCTGGCGGCCTACGTCATCGTGGCGGACACGGTGCCGACCGTGATCGCGCGGGCGACCCAGTGGGACCTGATCGGCGCCGAGACCCGCTATGTCGCCGACGCCGCGGTCGTCTTCGCCCTCTGCCTGGCGCTCGCGGTGATGACGGTCCAGGGGGAGACCGACACGGAGCGCAGGCCGGTGCCCGGCACGCTGTCGCTGGCCGGTGGCGCCCTGACCGCCGCCTTCCTGGTCGCCTCGCTGGTCTCGATCAACTCCTTCGGCGACACGCTCAGCGGCGAGCGGATCAGGACCTACATGGAGGCCGCGCGGGACTCGCTGGCCAGGGCGGCTCCCGACGTCGACATCTACTCGCGTCCCGTGCCGCCGCACATCGTGCTGCCCTGGAACGGCTCGCGCCGGCTGAGCGCCTACGTGCTGGCGCCCCTGGCGGGCCAGGAGATCAGGCACCGGATGCGCAACCCGCGGCCGTCGGCCAAGCCGTACGTCTTCGACGACACGGGCAAGCTGGTGCCCGTCGGGCGGGTGGTCCCCTTCTTCGACGGGATGGAGGGCAAGAAGTGCTACCCGGCGACCAAGGTGTTCCCGGTCGAGTCCTTCGGCGACCCGAGCATGGTGGTGGCCATGGCCTACGTCAGCCCGCGGCCGGTGCGGGTCGTGGTGGACCTGGGCGGGACGCAGCGGGCGGCGACCCTGCCCGCGACGTCCGTCATGGGGGCGCTTTACTACGTGCCGCACGACGGACAGGGCAAGGGGATGCGGATCACCGCGGCCGGCGACCAGGGTCAGGGGTTCTGCCTGAGGGCCGTGGCCTTCGGCGAGCCGGGGCCGGTCCCTCCGGCGTTCTGAGGGATGAGGCGGATCAGCCTTCTCGCGGGCTCTTCCAGATGGCGGTAGGTGAAATGAGCCAGAAGCACGGTGATGGCCGTGACCGCGACCAGGTTGAGGACCAGGTTGCCGGTCCACGGTTTCTGACCGGTGAAGTCGTACCAGAGGTAGAGGACCACGAACTGCCAGAGGAAGACGCCGTAGGAGATCTGGCCCAGATAGCTCATGACGCGCCCGCCGAGCAACCGGCGGACCTGGGTCGGCCGCTCCGGCTCCAGGGCGGCGGGCGCGACGAGGCAGAAGGCGATCACGGTGTAGAGCAGTTGCTCGTACAGCGCGGTCCAGATGCCGCCCAGGCCGACGAACCGCGGCCCCGTGACCGGGGTGGCGGCGATCGCGTAGGCCAGCGCGGCGATCAGCCACAGCGCCCCCCAGGAGGACGCGAGAGCGGCGCTCAGGCGGCGCGCGCGGCCCTCCTCGGCCCTGGCCCAGACCGTCAGGACCGCCAGCGCCATTCCCGGCACGAAGAACGTCCACGAGCGCGGCAGCCACACGTTCATCCACGGCCGGTACTCAGGGAAGTACTCGAAGATCGTGTACACGTACGAGAGGGCGCCGAAGACGGCCAGGCCGATCAGCAAGCGCTTGGCCCTGGCCCCGATGTCCGGTCCGGCGCGCAGCGCGAAGGCGCGCAGCGCGGCCGCCATCAGCGGCAGCGTGAGGTAGAACGTCAGCTCGACCGCCAGGCTCCACATCTGGCCGAGCCCCTTCGGGCCGAGGCCGAACCACCACGGGCTCACGTCGTAGGTGTGCACGAGGAACAGCATCTGCGCCCACGTCCACAGGTCGTCCCGGTGCGCGCCGCCCCACAGCAGCAGCGCCACGGCGACCACCAGCCAGTAGGCGGGGATGATGCGGAAGAACCGCTTCCACAGGTAGCGGCGCGTGTCCGGAGGCGCGGAGCCGGTCAGCAGGGCCGCCGCCCAGGGGCGGTAGAGCAGCAATCCGGACAGCGTGAAGAAGATGGGCACGCCGATCTCGCCCCTGGAGAGCAGGGCGCCCAGGAATCCGGGCTCCAGCGCGGTCCCCGCCTCCATCGCCACGTGGAAGGCGAGCACGGCGAAGGCGGCGATGGCGCGCACGCCGTCGAGGGAGGTCTGGTGGCCGGATACGACCGGCCTGCCCGACAATGTAGAACCTGTTTCGGTCACGTTTCCGCATCCCTGGTGACGTCGGTCACTGGCCGCAATAACATACCGGCGAGTAGAACTCTGTTTCAGTACTTAATCACCCAAAAGGCATCCGTGCACCTGCACATGGAGGGTCCATGAACCGGGTCGTTGGAAGCGTTCTCATCGCCGTCGGGGCCTTTCTCATCGTGCTGGCACCCTTGACGCGCTTCCAAGTCGCGCCGGCCCTGATCGCCGCCAAGGCGGACCAGTACGGGATCAGCAAGCTCCAGGCCACCGGCGCACAGTACTTCAGCATCCCGGACGGCAAGGTGCTGACGGGCGACCTCGACATCACCGTCACCACCCGCGGCGACGTCAAGGAGGCCGTGGGCGACCGGGTCGTGTGGGACGAGTTCACCGCGGTGAACGACGTCACCAACGGCAAGCCGGGCATCGACTTCAGCGAGCGGCGCAGCGCCTTCGACAAGCGCTCCGGGGTCGGCCTCAACTGCTGCGGCGTCAGCATCGACAAGGAGCCGGTCGAGCTCCAGGGACAGATCTACAAGTTCCCCTTCGACGTCGAGAAGCGGACGTACCCGGTCTTCAACTCCACGGTCGGCAAGGCGTTCGACGCCAAGTTCGTCGGCGAGGAGAAGGTCAACGGGATCGACACCTACAAGTTCGTGCAGGTCGTGCCCGAGACCAAGACCGAGACCCGCAACGTTCCCGCCGTGCTGTTCGGCATGGGTGAGTCGGGCGACGTGCAGCTCGACCGCATGTACTCCGGCACGAACACCTACTGGATCGAGCCGGCCACCGGCGCGCCGGTCCGCCAGGAGCAGCAGCGCAACGAGGTGCTGAAGAGCCAGGACGGCATCGAGCGCTCCAAGGCCTTCGTCGCCACCGCCAAGATGACCGACGAGACCATCAAGGAACTGGTCGACAGCGCCGTGTCGGGCAAGAGCCAGATCACCCTGATCAAGACCACCATCCCGCTGGTGCTGCTGATCGTCGGCATCGTCCTGATCGTCGTGGGCATCTGGATGTTCCGGCGCCGCAAGGTCGCATGAGCCAGGGCGGGACCATGGCGCGGCCGGTTCCGGCCACGCCCGTCCTGGGTCTGGTCAGGGCGGCCCGGCCACGCCAGTGGCTGAAGAACGTGCTGGTCCTGGCCGCGCCCCTGGCCGCCGGGGTGCTGGGCGAGCCGCGCAGCCTGCTGGCCGCACTGCTCGTCTTCGCCGCGTTCTGCCTGGCCGCGAGCGGGACGTACCTGCTCAACGACGCCGCCGACGTGGAGGCCGACCGGCTGCACCCGCGCAAGCGGGCGCGCGCGGTCGCCTCCGGCGCGGTCTCCGTACGGCTGGCCCGGGTGACAGGCGTCCTGCTGATGCTCCTGGCGCCCGGCGTCGCCGCGCTCACCGGTGACTGGAAGTCGCCCGCCGTCGTCGCCGGCTACCTGGTCCTGACGCTGTCGTACACGCTGTGGCTCAAGCATCAGGAGGTCGTGGACCTGATCGCGGTCGCCGGATGCCACGTGATCAGGGCCTATGCCGGCGCCGTGGCCGTGGACGTGCCGGTGACCGGCTGGTTCCTGGTGGTGGTGTCGCTGGCCGCGCTGCAGCTGGTGGCGGGCAAGCGCGAGGCCGAACTGCGCGCCCAGGGCGCCGGCGGCACGCGTGCCACGCTGGCCGCCTACACCCCCGCCTACCTGGCCCAGGTGAGGGTCATGTGCTCAGGCGCGATGATCGTGACGTACTGTCTGTGGGCGCTCAACGCGCACAACAGCCTGTTCTACGCGCTCAGCATCGTGCCGTTCCTGCTGCTCGTGCTCAGGCACAACCTGCTCGTCGAACGCGGGATCGGGGAGGAGCCGGAAGAGCTCGCGGTGCGTGACCGGCCGACGCTCCTCTTCCTCGCCATCCTGGTCGTGCTCGTGGCTCTGGGAATCTACCTATGACGACGTTCCTGACCGGCTGGGGGCGCACCGCGCCCACGCCGGCCGTGCTCGCGCGACCCCGCGACACCGCCGAGCTGTCGGAGTTGGTCGCCGCCGCGCCGGGCCGCGGCGTCGTCGCCCGTGGACTCGGCAGGGCGTACGGCGACGCCGCGCAGAACTCCGGCGGCCTCGTCCTCGACTGCACCGGCCTGGACACGTGGACCTTCGACGAGGACAGCGCCGAGGTGACCGCCTCCGGCGGGGTGAGCCTGCACGATCTGATGACGTGCCTGGTGCCCCGAGGCTGGTTCGTCCCGGTCAGCCCCGGCACCAGGCACGTCACCGTCGGCGGCGCCATCGCGGCCGACGTCCACGGCAAGAACCACCACCGGGACTCCTCCTTCGGCGCGCACGTCCGCTCGCTGACGCTGGTGACCGCCGGAGGGACCGCGCGCACGCTGCGCCCCGAGGACCCGCTCTTCCAGGCCACCGTGGGCGGGATGGGGCTGACCGGGGTGATCGCCGAGGCGACCTTCGGCTGCGTGCCCGTCGAGACCTCCCGGATGCGGGTGGACGTGGAGCGGACCGGCGATCTGGACGAGACGATGGCGGCCATGGCGGGCGGCGACGACCGCTACCGCTACAGCGTCGCCTGGATCGACCTGCTCGCCCGGGGCCGCCGGATGGGCCGCAGCGTGCTCACCAGAGGCGATCACGCGACCCGGGAGGGGGAGAAGGAACCGCTCGCCTTCGCGCCCCGCTCGCTGGTCCGGGCCCCCGCCTGGGTGCCGGGCGGGCTGCTCAACGGGCTGAGCGTGCGGGCGTTCAACGAGGCCTGGTACCGGCGGGCGCCGCGGCGCGCGACCGTCGTGCAGGGCATCGCGCCGTTCTTCCATCCGCTCGACGCCGTCGAGGGCTGGAACCGCGTGTACGGCTCGCGAGGCTTCGTGCAGTACCAGTTCGTGGTGCCCTTCGGGGCGGAGGAGACGCTGCGCCAGATCGTCGGGACGCTGTCGGCCCGGGGCACGGTGTCGTTCCTGACCGTGCTCAAGAGGTTCGGCCCCGAGGCCGGCGGGCTGCTGTCGTTCCCCATGCCGGGCTGGACCCTGGCCCTGGACATCCCCACCGGCCAGCGCGGGCTGAGCGGCCTGCTGCGCGCCTTCGACGAGCGGGTCGCGGAGGTCGGCGGGCGGGTCTACCTCGCCAAGGACTCCCGGATGCGATCCGACATGATGGCGGCGATGTATCCCCGGCTTCGGCGATGGCGGCGGATCAGGGACGAGGCCGACCCCACCGGCCTGTTCCGCTCCGACCTGGCCAGGAGACTAGGACTGTGAAGAACTCTCTGGGCGCGGTCGACACCGTGCTGCTGCTCGGCGGCCGTAGCGAGATCGGCATGGAGATCGTCCGGCTGCTGGTGCGGCTGGGCGCGAGCCGGGTGGTGCTGGCCGTGCGCGGCGAGCTCGACCCGCCGCCGGAGCTCGGCGCCGAGGTGCACGTCGTGCCGTTCGACGCGCTGGACCCCGCCTCGCACGAGGCGGCCTTCACCAGGGCCGTGGAGCTGGTCGGCGATCTCGACGTGGTGATCTCGGCGTTCGGCGTGCTCGGCGCCCAGGCCGCCTACGACGCCGATCCGGCGACGGCCGTGGCGGACGTGGCGGTCAACTACGGCGCTCACGTGTCCGTCGGCCTGCACGCGGCAGGTGTGCTGCGCAAGCAGGGACACGGCACGCTCGTGGTGCTCTCCTCCGTCGCGGGCGCGCGGGTGCGCAAGGCCAACTTCGTGTACGGCTCCGCCAAGGCGGGGCTCGACGGGTTCGCGCAGGGGCTCGGCGACGCCCTGCACGGTTCCGGCGCGAGGGTGCTGATCGTGCGGCCGGGCTTCGTGATCGGGCGGATGACCGAGGGGCTCACGCCCGCGCCGCTGCCCTCGACGCCCCGGCAGGTCGCGCTGGCCACGGTTCGGGCGCTGCGCGACGGCTCGGCGAGCGTGTGGGTGCCGCGCGCGCTCGGACCGGTGTTCGGCGTGATGAGGCTGCTGCCGCGCGCCCTCTGGCGCAGGCTGCCGCGTTAGAACATGTTCCATGAGCCGTACCGACCAAAGGTTCTAGAGTAGAACGCGTTGCAGTTTGCCGGTTCCGCGGCTTATCGTCGGGCCATGCGGACCCGTGTCACTGACATGTTCGGTATCGAGCTCCCGATCTTCGCCTTCAGCCACTGCCGCGACGTGGTCGCCGCGGTCAGCCGGGCCGGCGGGATGGGCGTCCTGGGCGCCCTCTACTTCACCCCGGAAGAGCTCGAACTGGAGCTCAAGTGGATCGACGACCACGTCGACGGCAAGCCCTACGGCGTCGACGTCGTCATGCCCGCCTCCTACGAGGGCGCCGACTTCGCTCCCGAGGAGCTCGTCGGCCGCCTGCAGGGGATGATCCCCGAAGGGCACCGGCAGTTCGTCGAGGACCTGCTGGCCTCCCACGGCGTCCCGCCCCTGTCGCAGGACGCCGACGCCGGCCGGGTGCTGCTCGGCTGGACGGACGCCACCGCCCGCCCGCAGGTCGAGGTCGCGCTCAGGCACCCGATCGCGCTGCTGGCCAACGCCCTCGGCCCGCCCCCCGCCGACGTCGTCGACCTGGCGCACGCGCGCGGCGTCAAGGTGGCCGCCCTCGCCTCCACCCCGCGCCACGCGCTCAAGCAGGTGGAGGTCGGCGTGGACCTCGTGGTCGCGCAGGGCACCGAGGCGGGCGGCCACACCGGCGAGATCTCCACCATGGTCCTCATCCCCCAGGTCGTGGACGCGGTCGACGTCCCGGTGCTGGCGGCCGGCGGCATCGGCAACGGCCGGCAGATGGCCGCCGGCATGGCCCTGGGCGCCGAGGGCGTGTGGACCGGCTCCCTCTGGCTGACCGTCGAGGAGGCCGACACCCCCGCCATGGCCAAGCGGCGCATCCTGGAGGCCACCTCCCGCGACACGGTCCGCTCCCGCAGCTGGACCGGCAAGCCCGCCAGGTTGCTCAAGAACGAGTGGACGGACGCCTGGGAGTCGCAGGAGTCGCCCGGCACGCTCCCGATGCCCATGCAGTTCATGCTGGTCTCCGACGCCCTGCGCCGCATCGGCCGCTCGGACGTCTCGGAGCTGGCCACCTTCCCGGCGGGGCAGATCATCGGCATCACCAACCAGGTGCGCTCCACCAAGGACGTGATCTACGCGATGATCGAGGAGTACGCCCAGGCCCTGGAACGCCTGGACCGCATCACCGAGGACTGACGCTCAGACGGGGACGATGGTGACCATGCCTTCGAGGCCGACGAAATCGCCGGTGTTGCGCGTGTAGAGCGGCAGTCCCCGGCTGCTGGCGACAGCGGCGATCATCAGATCCATCCGCCGTGGCCGGGGATCACGCTTCGCGGCAAGTGTCAGCGCGACCAGGCTGCCATAGCGAGCCGCTGCGTCGGCGTCGAAGGGAAGCGGCTCGAAGTCGACCGCCGCCGCACCCAGTTTCTCCATGCGGGCAGCTCGGTCGGCCTCGTTCTTGGCCATCGCCACACCTTGGTGCAGCTCGGCGAGTGTGATCGCCGTGATGTCGGGAACTTCCGGCAGGGAGTCGGGGTCGACCTTGTTGAGGTCGATATAGACGCAAGTGTCGATAACGCCTGCGGCGTGACGTTCACCCATGGCGCTTCTCCCAGGGATCGTCGTCGATACGATCTTCGGTGCCGAAGAATTCGTCGGCTTCCCGGCGCATCTCGTCATAGTCGACCTGAGGGAGACGGCGGTGACGTTCGACGAGTTCCTGGGCGCTCAGACGGCGCTTGCGTGGAAGCGGCCGGAGCTCTGCCACCTCGATGCCATTGCGGGTGATGTGGAAGATCTCACCCGCCTCGACCTGATCCATGACGGCAGCGGAGTTGTTGCGAAACTCTCGCTGCGTGATGATTTTCATCATGCCTCAAGTGTAGCTCTGTGTAGCTCAGGGTGCTACGGGATCATCGTCCTTCGTAGGTGGGCGGGCGCTTCTCGCGGAAGGCGCGGGTGCCCTCCTTGGCGTCCTCGGAGCCGATGACCGGCCAGCCGAGCTCGTCCGACACCTTCAGGGCCGCCGGCTCCGGCATGCCCAGCGTGTCGCGGTAGGTGCGCAGGATGGCCTGGACGGCGAGGGGGCCGGAGGCGGCCACGTCGTCGGCCAGCTCCCGGGCCGCCGCCAGGGCCTGGCCGTCGGGGACGACGCGGTTGACCAGGCCCATCGACAGGGCCTCGGCGGCGGTGACGGCCCGGCCGGTCAGCAGCAGGTCCATGGCGTGGCAGTACGGGATCTGGCGGGGCAGCCGCACGGCGCTGCCGCCCATCGGGAACAGGGCGCGCTTGGCCTCGAACAGGCCGAGCGTGGCCGACTCGGCCACGACGCGCAGGTCGGTGCCGACCAGGAGCTCGGTGCCGCCGGCCACCGCGTAGCCCTCCACCGCGCTGATGATCGGCTTGGTGGGGAGGTCCTCGCGCAGCAGGCCCTTCCAGTGGAAGTCGACGATCTGGGCGGCGCGGGCCTGTACCTCGGGGTCGGCCGACGGCTGGCCCATGGCCTTGAGGTCGGCGCCGGCGCAGAAGGTGCCGTCGGCGCCCGTAAGGACGGCGACCCGGACCTCCGGCTCCTGTGAGACGTACGCCCAGGCGCTGGCCAGGCCGATCAGCATGTCCGATGACAGGGCGTTGCGTGCCTCGGGGCGGTTCATGGTGACGATCACGACGTGGCCGTCGCGCTCGACCCGGCAGTGGGGGGTGCTGATCGGCAGGATCTCCATGGACGACCTCCAGGCCAAGCGCTTGTTCAACATCATGATCCTAGCGTGCCGCACCTGGCTACAGCCAAGCGCTTGCTCGCCACCTGTCGCCGGGTTACGCTGCCGAAGACAAACGAGAACAGGTTCTCATTTGTCGCCGCCGGGAGCCTTGTGTCGCGGGGGACGCGCATGATTCACTTCGGCGACTCGGGGCCCGAACACCTGGTGAGGAGTTCCGATGGGCACGCTCGGCTTCTGGAGACTGGCGCAAGCGGATCCCGAGTGGATCGCGGCCGTGGATCCGGACGGCACGGAGCACCGGGCAGGCGAGTTACTCGCCCGCGCCAACCGTCTCGTGCACGGCCTGCGCGAGCTGGGGCTGAAACCGGGTGACGGCATCTGCGGCCTGGCGCCGAACGGCGCCGACGGGCTGGTGCTCTATCTGGCCGCGCTCCAGGCCGGCTGGTACTACACGCCGATCAACTGGCACCTGACCGGCCCGGAGATCGCCTACATCGTCGCCGACAGCGAGGCCAAGGCCTTCTTCGTGCATCCGCGGTACGCGGTCGAGGGGGTCAGGGGCGCCGAGGCCATCGCCCCGGACCGGCGCTTCGCCGTACCGGACGGTGATCTCCCGGGGTTCAGGCCGCTGCGCGAGCTCACCGACGGGCAGCCGGACACCACCCCCGCGGACCGCACGGCGGGGGCGGCCATGCACTACACCTCCGGCACGACCGGCAAGCCCAAGGGTGTCAGGCGCCCGCTGAGCGGACTGGACCCGGACGACTCGGCCGAGCTGATGGCGTTCCTGCCCGGCCTGTTCGGCATCACGCCTGGCCGGCCGAACGCCCACCTGGTCACCTCGCCGAGTTACCACACGGCGGTGACGCAGTTCGGCGGCACGGCCCTGCACATGGGACACACCCTCGTCTATATGGACAGGTGGGACGCCGAGGACATGCTCCGGCTCTGCGAGCGCCACCGGATCACCAACTCGCACATGGTCCCGACCCACTTCAAGCGCCTGCTGTCGCTGCCGGAGGAGACCCGGGGCAGGTACGACCTGTCCTCGCTCAGGTGGATGATCCACGCCGCGGCGCCCTGTCCGGTGCCGGTCAAGTGGGCCATGTTCGAGTGGTGGGGCGACTGCGTGTACGAGTACTACGCGGCCACCGAGGGCGGCGGCACCCTGGCCACGCCCGACGGGTGGAAGTCGCATCCGGGCACGGTCGGCGAGGCCTGGCCGATCAGCGAGCTGCTCATCGTGGACGACGCGGGCGAGCCCGTGCCGGTCCGCACCCCCGGGACGATCTACATGAAGATGATGGGCGCCCGGTTCGAGTACAAGGGGGACCCGGCCAAGACCGAGGCGAACCGGCTCAAGGACTTCTTCACCGTCGGCGACATCGGCTATCTGGACGAGGACGGGTTCCTGTTCCTCTGCGACCGCAAGGCCGACATGATCATCTCGGGCGGCGCGAACATCTACCCGGCCGAGATCGAGAACGAGATCATGATCCACCCCAAGGTCGCGGACGTGGCGGTGTTCGGCATCCCGGACGAGGAGTGGGGCGAGCAGATCAAGGCGGTCGTGGAGCCCGCCGCCGGCTCCGAGCCGGGGCCGGAGCTCGCCGCGGAGATCCTCGCCTCGCTGGAGGGACGGCTGTCGAGGATGAAGTGGCCGCGGACGATCGACTTCATCGCGGAGATGCCCCGCGAGCCCAACGGCAAGCTGCTCAAACGCAAGCTCCGCGCCCCCTACTGGGAAGGTCGTGACCGTGCCATCTGAAGGAGGGCTGACCGCGGAGCATGTGCTGGAGTTCCCCGGCGGCTACACGCGCACGACCGGGCCGGTGATCGGCAGGTTCCTGACCGAGCTGCGGGCCGGCCGCATCGTCGGGGTGCGCACGGCCGAGGGCAGGGTGCTGGTCCCGCCGCTGGAGTACGATCCCGCGACCGGCGAGCCGGTGACCGGGGAGTACGTCGAGGTCGGGCCGGCCGGGACGGTGAAGGCCTGGGCCTGGGTGGCCGAGCCGCGGGAGACGCATCCGCTGGACCGCCCCTTCGCCTGGGCGCTGATCGAGCTGGACGGGGCCGACACGGCGCTGGTGCACGCGGTGGACGCGGGCAACGCCAAGGCGCTGGCCGCGGGGACGCGGGTGTGGCCGGTGTGGCGGGGGCAGCGCACAGGCCACATAACGGATATTTCCTATTTCGCTCCTGAGGTCACCAAGATCGTGTCGCCCGTGCGGACCACGTACCGGCTGCAGGCGGGCGGGGCGCTGCAGGTCTTCCTCGAAGGCGTCAGGCGCGGCGTCTTCGTGGGAGGCCGCTGCGGTCGCTGCGGCAAGGTGTACGTGCCCTACCGGCTCTCCTGCCCCGAATGCGGCATCCCCATCGGCGAGCAGGTCGAGCTGCCCGACACGGGCACCATCACCACCTTCGCGATCAACAACCTGCCCGACCCGCGTGCCCCCGAAGTGCCCTTCGTCTCCGGCTACATCCTGCTCGACGGCGCCGATGTGCCGATGATCACCCTGGTGGGCGGCATGCCGGCGCACGAGGTACGGCAGGGCATGCGGGTGAAGGCGGAATGGGTGCCCGAGAGCGAGCGGACGCTGTCCATGGCGAACATCCGGTGGTTCGCACCCACCGGCGAGCCTGACGTGGAGCTGTGATGAGACAGGTGGCGATCGTCGCCTTCGCCCAGACCGAGCACACCGGCCACGACACCGGCGTCGGCGAGGTCGAGCTGATCCTGCCGGTGATCACCGAGGTCAAGGAGCGCACCGGGCTGAAAAGGTTCGGCTTCACCTGCTCGGGGAGCTGCGACTACCTGGCCGGCGCGCCGTTCTCGTTCGTCTCCGCGCTCGACGCGCTCGGCGCCTGGCCGCCGATCTCGGAGAGCCACGTGGAGATGGACGGCGCCTGGGCCCTGTACGAGGCCTGGGTGCGGCTGCAACATGGCGACGTGGACACCGCCCTGGTGTACGGCTTCGGCAAGTCGACGCTCGGCGACCTGCGCGCGATCATGACGCTCCAGCTCGACCCGTACTACCTGGCGCCGCTCGGCCTCGACCAGCTCTCCTTCGCCGCCCTGCAGGCCTCGGCCGCCGGGGCGGACCGCGCGGAGCTGGACGAGATCGTCCGGCGCAGCCGGGCCGACGGCAGGCGCAACCCGCACGCGCTCGACCTGCCCGACGAGATCCCGGACGGGTTCGCCGTCGAGCCGCTCAAGGCGTCGGACGTCGCCCCGATCACCGACGGCGCGGCGGCGGTCGTGCTCGCGGCCGGAGACCGGGCCAGGGAGCTGTGCGCCAACCCCGCCTACATCGCCGGCATCGCCCACCGCATCGAACCCCACTACCTGGGCATGCGGGACCTGGCCCGGTCGGCGTCCACGGCCGACGCCGCGCGGGCCGCCGGGGTCGGCAAGGGGCCCGTCGAGGTCGCCGAGCTGCACGCCCAGTTCGCCCACGAGGAGGTGATCCTGCGCCAGGCCATGGA
The DNA here is from genome assembly GCF_037044575.1 of Nonomuraea sp. LPB2021202275-12-8. NCBI lineage: Bacteria > Bacillati > Actinomycetota > Actinomycetes > Streptosporangiales > Streptosporangiaceae > Nonomuraea > Nonomuraea sp. LPB2021202275-12-8. The sequence continues at coordinate 364,778 of NZ_JBAHWD010000007.1, forward strand.
GCTGCCGGGCGACACGGTGATCAACCCCTCGGGCGGCCCGCTGGCGGCCAACCCGGTGATGGCCACCGGCCTCATCCGCATCGGCGAGGCTGCCCGCCACATCCACGACGGCACGGCCCGGCGCACCGTCGGCCACGCCAGCAGCGGCCCCTGCCTGCAGCACAACCTCGTCACCGTACTGGAGGCATGATGGCTGACCGCTGCGCCGTGATCGGGGTCGGGCAGACCCACTACACGACCAAGCGCAGGGACGTCTCGATCGCCGGGCTCGTCCGCGAGGCCGCCCAGCGCGCGCTCGACGACGCCGGGCTCACCTTCAAGGACATCGACGCGGTCGTCATCGGCAAGGCCCCCGACCTGTTCGAGGGCGTCATGATGCCCGAGTCCTACCTGGCCGACGCGCTCGGCGCGGCCGGCAAGCCGATGATGCGGGTGCACACCGCCGGCAGCGTCGGCGGATCCACCGCCCTGGTCGGCGCCGGGCTCATCCAGGGCGGCGTGCACGATCGGGTGCTGGTGGTGGCGTTCGAGAAGCAGTCGGAGTCCAACGCCACCTGGGCCCTGTCGACACACCTGCCGTTCAGCTCGTCGCTGGTCGTGGGCGCGGGCGGCTACTTCGCGCCGCACATCAGGGAGTACATGCGCAGGACGGGCGCGCCCGAGCACGTCGGCACGCTGGTGGCGGTCAAGGACCGGCTCAACGCGCTGAAGAACCCCTACGCCCACCTGAGGATCCCCGGCATCGACCGGAAGATGGTCGAGTCGACCCCCATGCTCTGGGAGCCGATCCGCTATCTGGAGACCTGCCCGTCCAGCGACGGCGCCTGCGCGATGGTCCTGTCCTCCGAGCGGGCCGTCACCGGCACCCCCGCCTGGTTGCACGGCACCGCCATGCGGTCCGAGCCGATCTTCCGGGCCGGGCGCGACACGGTGAACCCGCAGGCGGGCAAGGACTGCGCGGCCGACGTCTACCGGCAGGCGGGCGTCACCGACCCGCGGCGGCAGATCGACGTGGCCGAGGTGTACGTGCCCTTCTCCTGGTATGAGCCGATGTGGCTGGAGAACCTGGGATTCGCCGCCGAAGGCGAGGGGTGGAAGCTCACCGAGTCGGGAGCCACCGCGCTCGACGGCGACACTCCGTGGAACGCCTCGGGCGGGGTGCTGTCGAGCAACCCGATCGGCGCGTCGGGACTGATCAGGTTCGCCGAGGCCGCGCTCCAGGTGCGTGGGATGGCGGGGGAGCACCAGGTGGACGGCGCGCGACTCGCGCTCGGCCACGCGTACGGCGGGGGAGCCCAGTTCTTCGCGATGTGGATCGTCGGGCGGGACAAACCCTGACCTGCGGGGTCACCCCGCTCACCCCGAACAATGGAAGGGTCTTCATGGAGTTCAACCACGCTGACCTGTTCGAAGGGCTCGCGGACGCGATCGGGGAGCGCGTGGCCGTGGTCTGCGGTCCCGAGCGCCGCACCTACGCCGAGCTGGACGCCGAGTCCAACCGGCTCGCCCACTACCTGCTGGACCGGGGCATCCGGCCCGGCGACCACGTGGGCATCCACCTCTACAACGGCATCGAGTACGTCACCGGGCTGCTGGCCGCGCTGAAGATCCGGGCGGTGCCGATCAACGTCAACTACCGCTACGTGGAGGCCGAGCTGCTCTACCTCTACCGCGACGCCGGCATCCGGGCCCTGCTCTACGACGTGGAGTTCGACGCCCGGGTGTCCGCCGTCGTGAAGGAGGCTCCCACCCTCGAACACCTCATCTCGGTGGGCGGCAGCTCGGCCATCCCCGCCGCGACGCCGTACGAGCGGGCGCTGGAGGCCGGGAGCGCGGAGCGCGGCTTCGGGCCGCGGTCGGGCCAGGACATCTACATCATCTACACCGGCGGCACCACCGGCATGCCCAAGGGCGCCATGTGGCACGTCGAGGACCTGTTCATGGCCTTCGGCGGCGGCAACCCGTACGGCGAGCCGCGCGCCACCCCGCAGGAGGTGATCGACGAGGCGGTCAAGGCCGGGCCGATGGTGATGATGGCCGCCCCGCCGTTGATGCACGGCGCCGCGCAGATGGCCACGTTCATCGCCTGGTGCATGGGCTCGACCATGGTCTACGTACGCAAGTTCGAGGCCGACGAGGTGTGGCGGACCGTCGAGCGCGAACGGGTCTTCACCCTGAACATCACCGGCGACGCCATGGCCAGGCCCCTGGCCGAGGCCCTGGCGAAGGGCTCCTACGACGTCTCCTCGCTGTTCGTGGTCAGCTCGACCGGCGCCATCCTGTCCGGCGCGGTCCGCGACCGGCTGCAGGAGCTGCTGCCCAACGTGATGATCCTGGACAGCTTCGGCTCCACCGAGTCCGGCTACACCGCCTCCGGCGTGGCCGGCTCCACGCCGGAGAAGGGCCTGCGCTACCAGCCGAACGCCACGGCCAACCTGGCCGTGCTCGACGAGAAGCTACGGCCCGTCACGCCCGGCTCCGGCGAGCTGGGGACGGTGGCGAAGGCGGGGCGGATCGCGTTGGGCTACTACAACGACCCGGACAAGACCGCCCGCACCTTCGTCACCACCGACGACGGCACCCGCTGGCTGCTCACCGGCGACCTCGCGACCGTCGAGGAGGACGGCACCGTCACCGTGTTCGGCAGGGGCTCCCAGTGCATCAACACCGGCGGCGAGAAGGTCTTCCCCGAGGAGGTGGAGGCGGTGCTCAAGGGCCATCCCGCCGTCTTCGACGCCGTGGTGACCGGCGTGCCGGACGAGCGGTGGGGGAGCAGGGTGGCGGCCGTGGTCGAGGCGCGGCCCGGCACCGACGTCACCGAGGCCGAGCTCGACGCGCACTGCAGGCAGCTGCTGTCCGGCTACAAGGTGCCGCGCACGTACGCCTTCGTGACCGAGATGGTCCGCTCCCCGGCGGGCAAGGCCGACTACCGGTGGGCCAGGGAGACGGTCATCTCTCGCGAGGGGTGAACCAGCGCAGGTTGTTGAGGTCGTGCTCCAGCAGCGCGACCTCATCGGCCTGGCCCCCCTTCTCCAGCAGCGCCAGCCTGCTGCGCAGCACGTCACGGAGCATCTCGACCAGCTCCTCGTCGTCGTCCTCCTCGGCGAGCAGGTCGCGCAGCAGCCGGTCCGACACCCGCAGCGCGGCCTCGGCCGCGTCGTCGCGGCCCAGCTCCCGCTGGCAGAGGCCGAGCTGCGCGTGGGCCACGGCACTCAGATAGCCGTCCTCGATCACCTGCGTGCCCCGGTGCAGCACGGCGCTCGCCTCCAGCGCCCTGCCCGCGGCCACGAGCGCGTCGCCCAGCATGAGCATCGCCCTGGCCAGGTACCCGGTCAGCAGCGGATCGCCCGGCGCGTGCAGCTCCAGCGCCGCCACCGCCTCGCGCAGCGGGCCGACCTCGTCCGCGGCCCGCCCCTGGGCGGCCAGGGCGGCGGCGAGCGACAGGTGGGCGCCGGCCCGCCCGGTGCGCACGCCCGCCGCGTCCACACCCGCGGCGACCAGCTCGTCGTACAGTGCGATGGCCTCCCTGGCCCTGGCCTCCGCCTCAGGCCCGTCGTCCAGATGCAGCATGGTCAGCAGCTCGGCGCTCTGCGCGAGCGAGTCGGCGAGCACCGCCTTGTACGTCAGAACGCCCGACCGCCGGGCCACCACGATGAGCTCCTCCACCAGCGGGTTGGCCTCGCCCAGCTCGCCTGCCATCAGGTGGCACCTGACCAGCCGCTGCTTGGCCAGCGTCTGCTTGAGGTGTGCCGACTCCGCGAAGCCGGCCACGGCGGTCTCCGCGTAGCCGATGGCCTCCTCCGCGCGGCCCTCGGCCAGCAGGTCGTCCACGACCACGACCGCGATCTCGGCCTGCGCGAGCCGCTGGGCGGCGGTGCGCGGCGGCCGGCCGAAGAGGTTCACCGCCTGCACGAGGTGGGCCAGCGCCTCCGGCTTCCTGCCGGAGACACGCAGCACCATCCCGCGCACGTGGCAGGCCTTGGCGCGCAGCGGCAGCATCGCGGCCGCCAGCTCGGGCGGCACCCGTTCCTGCTCGGCCAGCGACCAGTTGACCGCCTCCAGCGCCGCCTGCGGCCGGTCCAGCGCGGCCAGCGCGGAGGCGAGGCCGGCGTACGCCATCGCCGCGACGTCCGGCGCGTCCAGCTCGTCGCACAGGTCACCGGCCCGCTCCAGGTGGATCAGCGCCTCCACCGGGCGGTCGGCGCCGAGCAGTGCGTCCCCGTACACCGACAGGGTCCGGGCCAGCATGGCCCTGGTCGGCTTGCCGGCGGGCTCGCCCAGCAGGTCGGCGGCCCGCTCCAGGACGGCCAGGTCCGGCCGGGCCAGGTCGTGGTGGATCTGGCCGAGGGTGCTCAGCGCCACGCCGAGGCGCGTCCGGTGACGGCCGGGGTCGGCCGCGGCCAGCCCCTGGAACACCCGCACGGCCAGCTCCGCCCCCGCGGCCGCGCTCTCGTCGTCCCCGGCGGCTCCCGCGACGGCCGCGTACGCGCCGAGACACTCACCGAGCGGCTCGTACGTCCCCGTACCGCCGCTCACAGGCACCTCGCGGGCCAGCGCGTCGGTGAAGTCCGCCAGCGGCGGGAGCAGCTCGGCCACCGCCTCGGCCAGCCGCGCCCGGCCGCGGAGCCTGCCTTCGGAGGGGGCGGGCGGACGTTCGCCGGGCTCGTCCCGGGAGGCGGCGGGCGGGCGCCTGCCGGATCCGTCCCGCAAGGCGGCGGACGCCCCGGCCAGGTAGGCGGACAGCTCGTCGAGCAGCGGCCCGACGGGCCCGGCGGGCGCGATCTCCAGCGCCTTGGCGTAGAACGTCGCGGCCCCGGCCGTCTCTCCCCGCTCCATCTGCAACCTGCCCAGGCGCAGCAGCGCGAGCAGGTGGGTGGCGTCGGCGTCGGGAGGCAGCGGGCCGTGCTCGTCGCGCAGCCCTGCGAGCTGCGTGGTGCCCCGCACCAGCTCCACGGCCGCGAGCTCGCCGTCTCCGTCCCGGCACAGCCCGCTGAGCTGCAGGCACGTCCCGGACAGGAGCCGGCGGTAGGGCGTCGGCTCGGGCGGCAGCAGGGCGAGGGCCTGACCGGCCGATTCCAGCGCCCCCTTCCGATCCCCCCTGGCGAGGCGGACGCCGCCCTGCAGGCGCAGCGCGCCGGCGAGTGCGAGCGGTGAGGGACGCCGGAGCTCTCCGTGCAGCTCGACCACCCGGTCGGCCGCCCCGGCCGCCTCCTCGAGCCGTCCGGTCCTCGCCAGCGCCACGGCGAGCAGCACCAGCCGCTCCACCAGGTCGATCCGGACCGCAGGCACCGCGTCGACGTGCCCCTCAGAGGCATCCACGCTCGCCGTCAGATGAGCCACCGCCTCCTCGCATCGGCCCACCGCCACCAGCGACCGTCCCATCGCGGCAGCCACCTCGCCGGCCAGCGGCCCATGGCGCGGATCGTCGGCGGCATGATCCTGGAGCAGCTCGGCGGCCCGCGTCGCGAGTACCACACCGTCGGCGGCGCGTCCCGCCGCGGCCAGCACCCAGGCGAGCCGGGCCAGCGCCGAGACGTGGCCGCGCGGGTCCTCGGCCGCCGGCTTTCCGGCCTCTCCCCGGCGCAGGGCCGGCGCCTGCTCGGCCGTGGCCACGTCCTCCTCCGGGCGCACGGGGGGCACCAGGCTGATCAGAGCCGCCGTCCCGGCCCCGCGCGCGTGCGTTCGCGACGCCTCCGGGCCGGCTGCCCGAAGCCGGCCGACCCTCGCCAGCACCTCCAGGCACAGCCGCCGGACGTGCTCGTCGTGCTCGCCGAGCTCCTGGTACAGCCCGGCCGCCGCCTCCAGGTGCGCCAGGCTGTCGGCCGGTCGTCCGAGCTCCAGCGAGCAGAGCCCCAGCAGGTGCCGGCTCCTGGCGCGGGCGCGCTCGTCACCGTCGCCGAGCTCCGCCGCGAGGCTCGCCGACTGCTCCAGCGGATCCAGTGCGTCGGCCGCCCGGCCGCCGATCAGCAGGAACTCGCCCAGGTCGAGAAGTTGCCGGACGAGCTCGTGGCGATGCTCGCCCGGCTCCAGCACGACGAGCGCACGCAGATCGCCCGCCGCCTCGGCCGCGGATCGCACGGCGTCGCCGACCTCGCCGCGATCAGCGTGCGGCCGGGCGAGCACCCCCGCGGCGGCGGCCAGCGCCGAACGCAGCGAAGGCTCCTCCCGGGCCAGCCCCCGCAGCCGTGCCACCGCCTCGGCCGCCGGAACGACGGCCTCGTCCCCCCGGCCTCGCCGATCCAGTCGCACCGCCAGCCGGTGCAGGTGGTGGCACACCTCCTGATCGTGTCCGGCCACACCGCCCACAGCCTCGGTGGCGGCCACCGCGAGCCCGGCTCCGAGCGCCAGCAGCCCCTCCTCCTCCAGCTCGTCGAGCGGCGCCAACGGACCGAAGACCCAGGCCGGCCCGGCAGTGCTCACGTTGACGGCGCCCGACCCGGCCGAGCTGCGGGCGTCACTGGGGAGGGAGGCCCAGGTGACCGGAGTGCCCGGCTCGGGGAGGACGGCGAGCACGTCTCGCACGTTCCGGGCGAGCTCCGCGTCGCCGCCCGCCGCCACGAACGCCGCCACAGCCTCGTGCGGGCGCCCGGTCGCGATCAGCGCGCACGCCAGGTTGTAGTGCGCCCGCTCCGCGTGCGCCGCGTAGCGCGGGTCGTCCTCGGCGAGGATGCGGAACCGGGCCGCCGACTCCTGGGCGGGCCTGCCCGCGCTCGCCGCGAGAGGGAGCCGCGCGTCGCCGCTGAACGCGGCGAGCAGCAGGCACGCGGCCTGGGCGAACAGCGCCTCGGCCTGTCCCTCCGCCGCCTCGTACGGCGGGGCCGCGGCGAAGATCTCGACCGCCTCCCCGGCAGCGGCCGCGGCCTCGTCCAGCCTGCCGACAGCCGCCAGCCGTGCCGACAGCCCGGTCAGCGCGGTGGCCAGGTCCGCCCGTCCCTTTCCGCCACGCAGGTGCCCGACCAGGATCTCGTCCAGCGTGACCTTCAGTGCGCGCGACCCCAGGCGCCCGCCCTGCCACGGTGGCAGCGCCGCGACCGTCCCGGCAGGCTCGGGCTCGTCGCGCAGGAGCCGGAGTGCGGCGTCGAGCAGGTCGCCGAGCTGCTCGGCCGGCCCGGTCGCCGCCTCGCACAGCATCCGGTCCAGCCGGTTCACGACCAGGGACCGCAGCGCGGACCTGACCTGATCCTGTCCGCTCGACCGCCGCAGGATGTCGAGCATGCGCGACAGGTGCGCCGCCGTCCGCCCCGCATGATCGTGTACGGCCAGCACCAGCGTGTCGAGCTCTTCCGTCTCGCCCAGCAGCCGCTCCGCGAGGAGGTCCGGCCCCAGCGGCGACGGGCGCTCCCTTCCGGGGAAGGCCGTCGCCAGCCAGTCGGCCACGGCCACCCGCCGGTCGGGCTCGTCCAGTCCGGGCACCGCCGACAGCAACGCCCGCAGCTCGGCCGGGTCGGGCGCCGTCAACGTGAGCACCGCCACCGCCTGCCGCACTGTCACCTCTTCACCCGGCACCTGCCCGCCGGGCCACGTCCTGGCCCACTCCTCCTGCTCGTGTGCCAGAAACCGCCCGGCCGGCTCCGCGGCGGCCCCGTCACCCCGTAGCCGCGTCAGGGCCGCCACGTGCACATGCAGCGGCTGGCCGTATTCGGGGTCGTCGAGGGTGGGCGGGCCGGTATCGGAGACGGCCTCGATGGCCGGCGCGGCACGCCGGGAGGAGAACGCTCGCATGGCGGCAGCCGCGTGTTCGGCGCGCTCGGTGAGGCCGAGGCGGTGGTCGTCGAGGCGGATGGCCACACGGTTCAGCTGTTGGAGCCGGCCGCCGAGATGCCGCCACCACTCGGCCTCGCTGTGCGTGCGGGCCAGCAGCAGGATGCGCAGCCGGGGGTTGTGCCGGTGCCCGGCCAGCCGCCTGACCAGCTCGGTCAGCAGGGCGGCCGACGGCTCGGGGCAGTCGGCGACGAGGAGCGTGGGGCGCAGCGCGTCGAAGCGGGTGTGGCCGTCGCCGAGTGGCCCGCTGATGGAGCCGAGCTGGAGGAATCCGGCGTCCCAGCCGGCAGTGGACAGCTCCTCGCACAACTCGACGGCCAGCCTGGTCTTGCCCGCCCCGCCCTGGCCGGTGACCGCCGCGACCGACAGCCGCTCGGGCCCGGCGGCCCAGGCGCGCAGGTCCGCGAGCTCGCCGCCGCGCCCGAGGAAGGGCACCACGGCATGCCTCGGCAGCAGCAGCGACCAGTCGGCGCCGCCGGCCGGCGGTTCCTCGCGGGCCGGCATGAGCAGGTCGGGCAGCAGAAGGACGCGGTCGTCGCCGGTCACCGTCTCCACCTGGCGGGGCCGTACACCTGTCAGCTCGCGGAACCGTTCGTCCGACAGCAGCGCCCCGACCGGCACCACGTCCAGGCGGCCCTCGGCGAAGCCGGGCCGGGCGGCGTCGATCACGCCGAGGATCTGGCCGCCGGGCCGGGCCAGCAGGGCCGCGCCCGACAGGCCGAGCCACAGCGGCAGGGAGATGGAGTCCGGCTCGGAGCCGAGCACGTTGACGGCCAGGGTTCCGGACGCCGCGCCCACGGGGGCGTCGACCACGCCGGACACCGTCTCCACCTCGCGCCGCGCGCGTGGTTCCACGCCGGACGGCTCGTCCGGCTCGCGCCGCGAGCGCGCCTGCGGGAAGCCGCCGGCCACGCAACGCAGGTGGTCTCCCGCCAAGCGGGCCCAGCGGACGTGTGCCAGGTCGGGGGCGTCCGGCCACGGCGGGTCGGTGACGCGCAGCAGCGCCGCGTTGACCGTGCCACGCCCGCGCCACACCTGCTCGGCCTCGGCCCAGCCGGAGCTCGCCGGCGAGCGGACGCGGCGCGGGGCCTCGGGATCGATCACCTGCCCGGTGGTCAGCACCAGGTCGGAGCCGATCACGTATCCGGAGCCGGTCGTCCCGACGAGCTCGTCATGACCGGAGTAGACCTCGACGACCCGATCGAGGCCGGGGCGGTGCGATGCGGTGTCCATGCGGTCCGCCTATGTGCCGCGTCCCGGTGTTTCGTCCCCGGCGGGCGAGTCACCCAACCGGAGGTGCGGCTTCGGTGTGCGCGTGGGTGACCGGCCTTCGGTGCGGACCGGTCGCAGTGCGGCATGCGGTGTGGAAATGGCGTGAGCCAGGAAGATTTCCGCCACCCGCTCACTATTGCACTCCGGCCGTGAAATTTCCCGGCTTGTTAGGCCTTCTCCCCAGTGAGCCAGGCGGCCAGGCCGAGATAGATCAGGCCGCTCCCGACGTCGAGCCGCCGCCGGGCCCGGGCGGAGTGGCGGACGCGCCCGGCCAGCGCCGAGGCGAGCATCGCGTACGTGCCGTCGCTGGCCATGCCGAGCACGAGCCAGAGCAGGCCGAGCACCAGCATCTGCGGGCCGATGGGCCCGGCCCCGGCGTCGGCGAACTGCGGCAGGAACGCCAGGAAGAAGATCGCCGTCTTGGGGTTGAGCACGTTGACCACGAACCCCTCCCAGAACATGCGCCGCCGGGAGTGCACGGGCACCTCGACGGCCTCCTCGTCACCGCCGCCCCGCCGCACCAGCTTGCGCACGCCGAGCCAGACCAGGTAGGCGACGCCCGCGTACTTGACAACGGTGAACGCCGTCGCCGACGCCGCGAGCAGGGCGCTGATGCCGAGCGTCGCGGCGGCCACGTGGACCAGCGATCCCGCGTGCACCCCGAGCACCGAGATCAGCCCCGCCGACCTGCCCTGGGCGACGCTGCGGGTGACGATGAAGAGCACCGCGGGCCCCGGCACGAGGAGCAGGGTGAGGGTGGCCACGCAGAAGAGGGCGAGTGTCGCGAGATCCGGCATGGGGCCATCGTAGGAACGGTGTCAAAGGCTTTTGAGGCTCTCCCGCAATGCCGTCAGCAGCGCCTGGGTGGCCGGCGGGTGGGGCGGTTCGCCGTAGACGGCGGCGTGCACGTGCCTGGTGGAACCGGGGATCGGCGCCGCCGCCACGTCCGGGTGGCGGTGCGCGCGGAGCGCCAGCCCCGGTAGCACGGTGATCCCCATCCCGGCCGCGACCAGCGCCTGCACGGCCACGATGTCGTCGCTGGTGAAGGTGATCCGCGGCTGGAATCCGGCCTTGGCGCAGATGTCGAGCAGGTGGCTGCGGCACCGGTCGCAGCCGGCGATCCAGGCGGCCTCCGCGTGCGGTGCCAGCTCCGCATGCTCGTCCGGCTCGCCCGCCGTGCCGCCCGGCCGGGGGGAGAGCAGGTAGCTGGGGTCGTCGAGGAGATGGATCATCTGGATCCCGCTGTCCTCCGGCGCCGTGTCGTCGTAGCGGAACATGACGGCCACGTCCACCCGCCCGGCCCGCAGCAGCTTGAGCGCCTCGGGCGGCTCGGTCTCCGTGAGGTGCAGCCGCAGGCCGGGATGCGCCTGGTCGAGCCGCATGACCGCCTTGGGGATGAACGTGCCCAGCGCCGAGGGGAAGGCCGCGAGCCGTACCCGTCCCGAGCGGAGGCCGACGTGAGAGGCGAGCTCGTCGGCGGCGGCGTCGAGCCGGCCGACGATGTCCGCCGCCCGCTCGGCTAGCAGCTTGCCCGCCTCGGTCAGCCGGATGCCGCGACCGGCGCGCTGGATCAGCTTGGCGCCGGTCTCCGCCTCCAGGCGGGCGAGGTGGTGGCTGACCGACGGCTGGGAGTAGTGCAGCTCCCGGGCGGCGGCGGTGAGCGAGCCCCTGCGGGCGACGGCGAGCAGGACGCGGAGCCGTACGACATCGAGCACTCATCAAGCATATCTATCGATGAGCAAAACAACTTCTGTTGGACCTATCGATGAGAAAGGAGCACCGTGGAAGGGGAAGAGACGTTTTGCTGCATTCCCTGGAGGAATACCATGAATATGGTCGCTTCTACTTTGAGGCCCGGCCTCGACGAGCTCGTATCGGGCATCGCCGAGATCACGGCCCGGCGCCCAGGCCTCCAGGAAGCCGCGTTCGCCGTTGCGGACCTGCTGCGCGAGCGGCTCCCTTCGCGGGACATCCTCACGGAGGAGGAGCGCGCGGGCTCGCCCGACGGTTACGTCTCCCACGGGCTGCACGCGCAGGACGACTTCTCGATCGCCGCGGTCGTCTGGCGCCCCGGCCAGGACACCGTGATCCACGACCACGTGTCGTGGTGCACGTTCGGCATCCTCAGCGGCATCGAGCACGAGACGCTCTACCGCGACCGGGGCGACCACCTCGTGGAGATCGGGCGGGCGGACAACCGGCCGGGCGAGGTCAGCGGGTTCGCGCCGCCCGGCGACATCCACAAGGTGCGCAACACCAGCGCGGAGACCGGGGTCTCGGTGCACGTCTACGGCGCCGACCTGCGCAGGCTCGGCAGCAGCGTCCGCCGCGTGTACGACCTGCCCGTGCGCCCCTCCCGCTAGGGGCAGGCGGCGCTCACAGCAGATAGCTCTCCAGCCGATCGGCCAGCTCTCGAGCCCGGGAGAGCATCACGGAGTGGCTGCCGTCGATCTCGTCCGGCTCGACGCCCAGCCGCTCGCGCACCATCTCGCGCATGAAACCGGCGGGGAACCAGCGGTCGTCGCGGCAGAGCAGGAACCTGGTCGGCACGTCCGGCCACCTGTCCAGCGGTCACGGCTCCACCAGGGCCTTCTCGGTGTGCTCGCGTCCCCGCCGCGACTCCTCGGCCGCCAGCGCGGCCGGCACGTCGTGCATAAACAGCGCCACCGCGTCGTCGATGTCCTTCATCCCGAAGCCGGTGTTGTCCCACCAGTCCGCCGGAGGCTCCCCGTGCACCGGGACCATGGCGGCGGCTGGTGGAGCGATTCGTGACACTCTTCCCCTGCCCCGCGATGAGTTCCTGACCGCGGCCCGGTCTACTCAATAGCAGACCATCGGAAAGGAACGACCATGGAACCCGTCACGGAGCTGGACCCGCGCTTCAGCGCAGAGGGAGCGACCGCGACCACGTGGGCCGAGGCCCGCACCCAGCTGGACCGGGCGGAGACGTTCTGGCTGTCCACCGTCCGCCCGGACGGCCGCCCGCACGTCACGCCACTGCTCGCCGTCTGGCGGGACGACGCGATCTACTTCTGCACCGGCCCAGAGGAGCAGAAGGCCAGAAACCTGGAGTCCAACCGGAGCTGCACGCTCACGACCGGCGTCAACTCCCTGCACGAGGGCCTGGACCTGGTGGTCGAGGGCACCGCCCAGCAGGTCACCGACCATGGCAGGCTCACCGCCCTCGCCGACGCCTACGAGGCCAAGTACGGCTTGGAGTGGCGGTTCGAGGTGCGCGACGAGGCCTTCCACAACAGGGAGGGCGGCCAGGCGCTGGTGTTCGAGGTGGCCCCGGACAGGGTGTTCGGCTTTCGCAAGGGCCGATACAGCCAGACCCGCTGGCATTTCTGACCGCTGCGAAAGCCGCCCACCTCTGAAGGGTCAGACTCCCAGTGCCGAGGGCAGGCTGAGCTCGCGCAGGAACAGCGCCTCGGTGGTGGCGACCCGGCGCAGCTCCTCCAGGTCCACCCGCTCGTTGGGGGCGTGGATGGAGGCGTCCTCGTCCTCCGCGCCGAACAGTAGAATCTCCGCCGCGGGGAACTGCTTGAGCAGCGTGTTGACCAGCGGGATCGAGCCGCCCGCGCCGACGTCCCTCGGCGGGCGGCCGAAGGCGCGCTCCATGGCGCGGTTGAGCGCGGCGCGGGCCTTGCCGCCGGAGTCGGCCTGGAAGCCGGAGCCGACCGTGAAATCGCCGAACGACACCTGCACGCCCCAGGGCGCGACCTGGCGCAGGAACTCCACCACCGCGTTGACCGTGGTCTTGGGGTCGCCGGCGGGAGGCACCCGGACCGTGACGCGGGCGCGGGCCACCGGCTGCACGGCGTTGACAGCGCCGGAGACCGACGGCACGTCCAGCCCGGTGACGGTGATCGCGTAGGAGGCCCAGAGGCGGTCGGCCAGCGAGCCGGAGCCGACCAGCGAGACGCCGTCCAGGACGCCCGCCGTCTTGCGGAACTCCTCCTCCGACGGCCCCTGGCCGAGGAAGCTGCCGCGCGGCAGGCCGGGGACGCGGATGTCGCCGTTGTCGTCGTGCAGCGCGGTCACCATGCGCATCAGCGCGGACAGCGCGTCGGGGGCGGCACCGCCGAAGGAGCCGCTGTGCAGCGACTCCCGCAGGGAGCGCACCTCCAGGGTGAAGCCCGCCATGCCGCGCAGGGAGGTGGTGACGGCCGGATCGCCGACGCGCGGGTTGCCGGTGTCGGCCACCACGATGGCGTCGGCCCGGAGCAGGTCGGGGTTGCGCTCGACGAAGCCTTCGAGCCGCTCGCCCGCGTACTCCTCCTGGCCCTCGATGATGACCTTGATGCCGACGGGGAACCGACCCTGGAAGGCGCGCAGCGCGGTCACGTGGGAGATGATGCCGGACTTGTCGTCGGCCACGCCGCGGCCGTAGAGCCGGCCGTCGATCAGCGTGGGCTCGAACGGCGGGGTGCGCCAGGCGGCGGGATCGCCGGCGGGCTGCACGTCGTAGTGGGCGTACAACAGGACGGTCGGCATGCCGGGCGGAGCCGGCGCCTCGCCGTAGACGGCCGGGAAGCTGCCCTCGACGGGAATCTGCTGGACACGCGTCAGACCCGTGCTGCGCAGCAACTCCTCGGTCGCCGCAGCGGCGGCGTAAACGGGCTCCTCGGGGTGCCCGGGGAAGGCCACGGAGGGGATGGCGGCCAGGCGCTTCAGCTCCTCCACGGACTGCGGCATCACGGCCGCGACGGCGCTCTCGATCTGGTCAGGAGTCACGGGAAGGTCCCCCGGGGTTGTTCTCGATAGTTAACGTCTCATTGGATCACAGAAGGCTTCACAGCGCGTGAAACGGCATGACCCGCAAGCTAATCTACCTGCGGATTTCGTAGCCGTTACATATGGGTTCTGCGGATCTCGGTTTTCTTGCAGAGTGTCACGACGCTTTCGCTTGGCAAAGCGCAGGTGAACATGCAGACTGTGAACAGATCAGACGCAAGGGAAGATAGATATGACGCAGGCCGAAAACGACGTCCTGAAGGCAGCTCAGGACAACCTGTGGTTGCACTTCACCAGGCATAGCGGCTATCAGCAGTCCGAGATCCCGACCATCGTCCGGGGCGAGGGCGCCTACATCTACGACATCCACGGCAAGCGCTATCTCGACGGCCTGGCCGGGCTCTTCGTGGTCCAGGTCGGTCACGGGCGCGCCGAGCTGGCCGAGGCCGCCGCCAAGCAGGCGCAGGAGCTGGCCTTCTTCCCCTTGTGGTCCTACGCCCACCCCAAGGCCGCCGAGCTGGCGCAGCGGCTGGCGAACCTGGCGCCCGGCGACCTCAACCGCGTGTTCTTCACCACCGGCGGCGGCGAGGCGGTCGAGTCCGCCTGGAAGCTGGCCAAGCAGTACTACAAGCTGATCGGCAAGCCGCTCAAGCACAAGGTCATCAGCCGCCAGATCGCCTACCACGGCACCCCGCAGGGCGCCCTGTCGATCACCGGCATCCCGGCGTTCAAGCAGATGTTCGAGCCGCTCGTCCCCGGCTCGGTCCGGGTGCCCAACACCAACCACTACCGCGCCGACGAGATCACCGGCGTCCCCGGCATGACGCCCGAGCAGTACGGCATCTGGGCGGCGGACCGGGTGGCCCGCGCCATCGAGATGGAGGGCCCCGACACGGTGGCCGCCGTCTTCGCCGAGCCGGTGCAGAACGCGGGCGGCTGCTTCCCGCCGCCTCCCGGCTACTGGCAGCGGCTGCGCGAGATCTGCGACACCTACGACGTGCTGCTCGTCTCCGACGAGGTCATCTGCGCCTTCGGCCGTCTCGGCACCATGTTCGGCGGCGAGAAGTTCGACTACGTGCCGGACATCATCACCTGCGCCAAGGGCATGACCAGCGGCTACTCCCCGATCGGGGCGATGATCGCGCACGAGCGGCTGTTCGAGCCGTTCAAGAACGGCGACGAGATGTTCGCCCACGGCTACACCTTCGGCGGCCACCCGGTCTCCGCCGCCGTGGCGCTGGCCAACCTCGACATCTTCGACCGCGAGGACCTGCTCGGCCACGTCACCAAGAACGAGCCGATCTTCCAGGCCACCCTCGACGGCCTGAAGGACCTGCCGATCGTCGGCGACGTCCGCGGCTCCGGCTACTTCTGGGGCATCGAGCTGGTCAAGGACAAGGCCACCAAGGAGACGTTCGACGCGGAGGAGTCCGAGCGGCTGCTGCGCGGCTTCCTGTCGCAGGCGCTGTACGAAGCCGGCCTCTACTGCCGTGCCGACGACCGCGGCGACCCCGTCATCCAGCTCGCGCCCCCGCTGATCGCCGGACCGAAGGAGTTCGACGAGATCGGGTCGATCCTCCGCAACGTGCTCACCGAAGCCTGGGCACGCCTCTGAACACCTATCCGGTACGGCACGCCGTACCGGATATTTTTTCGCCGAAAGGACCACCGCAATGAAGATCGGCGTGCCTGCCGAGGTCAAGAACCACGAATACCGCGTCGCGGCCACCCCGGCGGGCGTGCACGAGCTGGTCAGCCGTGGCCACGACGTCACCGTCCAGCGAGGGGCCGGCCTCGGCTCGCACATCACCGACGAGGAGTATCTCGCGGCCGGAGCGAAGATCCGCGACAGCGCCGACGCCGTCTGGGCCGAGGCCGACCTCGTGCTCAAGGTCAAGGAGCCGATCGCCGAGGAGTACCACCGGCTGCGCGAGGGGCTGGTGCTCTTCACCTACCTCCACCTGGCCGCCTCCCGCCCGTGCACCGACGCCCTGCTCGCCGCGCGGACCACCGGCATCGCCTACGAGACCGTGCAGGTGGGCGGCTCGCTGCCGCTGCTCGCTCCGATGTCGGAGGTGGCGGGCCGGCTGGCTCCGCAGGTCGGCGCCTACAACCTGATGCGCTTCAACGGCGGCCGCGGCGTGCTGCCCGGCGGCGTCCCCGGCGTCGCCCCGGCCAGGGTGGTCGTGATCGGCGGCGGCGTCTCGGGCCTGAACGCGGCGCAGATCGCGGTCGGCATGGGCGCCCAGGTCACCGTGCTCGACACCAACGTCGACCGGCTGCGCTTCATCGACGCCATCTATCAGGGCCGCCTCAAGACGCTGGTGTCCACCGCGTACGCGATCGAGCAGGAGGTGCTGCAGGCGGACCTGGTGATCGGCGCGGTGCTGATCCCCGGCGCCAAGGCCCCGACGCTGGTCAGCAACGATCTGGTCGCGCGGATGAAGCCGGGCTCCGTGCTCGTCGACATCGCCATCGACCAGGGCGGCTGCTTCGAGGACTCGCGCCCCACCACGCACGCCCAGCCCACCTACCGGGTGCACGAGTCGGTCTTCTACTGCGTGGCGAACATGCCCGGCTCGGTGCCCAACACCTCCACCTACGCGCTGACGAACGCGACCCTGCCGTACGTGCTCAAGCTGGCCAACCTGGGCTGGCGGGAGGCGCTCAAGGGTGACGCCGGCCTCGCCGGCGGCCTCAACACCCACGACGGCGCGCTCACCAACGAGCCGGTCGCGCAGGCGCTCCAGCTTCCGTTCACGCCGGTGGCCGACCTCCTGGCGGTCTGACGCCGCGCGCCTGCGCCGGAGACGGGACGCCCCGGCCCGCGCCGGACAGTCCGAGGCGGCGGCGCAGCTCGCGGGCCGTGGCCAGCACGTGCTCGACCTCGCCGGAGCTCGGCCACGGCCCGCTGCCGGGCCGCAGCAGGGTGCCGCGCACCGAGGCGAGATGCTCGACCGCGCTGGCGTGCAGCCGGCTCCGCTCGACCAGCCAGTCGATGACGTCGGCGTGGTCGTGCAGGGGTCTGGTCACCAGGTCCCAGGTGCCGAGGATCTCGGTCAGCTCCGGCACGGCCAGCGGGACGCCGCCCCGGCGGCCGGTCGCGACCGAGGCCAGCTCGGCCCGCGCGGCCAGCTCCGGCTCCGCGGGCCGGTCCCAGACGGGCGGCGGCGGATCTGTCAGCCACTCCTCCGCCTCGCCGCGCCGGCCGGCCGCCGACAGCAGTCCGCCCAGCTCCACGGCGGCCCTGTGGTGCCCCGCCAGCGCCGCCTGGCGGAACCAGTGCTGGCCGCCCGCCAGATCGCCGAACTCGGCGATGAGCAGCAGCCCGAAGTTGAACGCCGACTCGGCGTCGCCGCTGGCCGCGCCCCTGCCGAACCAGTGGCTCGCGCCCTTGGGGTCGCCCAGTTCCACGCAGACGAACCCGGCCATCCGCTGGTCGTCCAGCCGCCCCGCGTTGGCGGCCTGCTCGTACCAGCCGCGCGCGGTGCGCAGGTCGCGGCGGGACAGCGCGATGCCGCCGAGCTGGGACGCCGCGCCCGGATGCTCGCTCTTGGCGGCCAGCCGGTAGTAGGCCTCCGCGCCCTCGGGGTCGCGGCTGGCCTGCAGGAACAGGCCCAGGCAGTAGGCCGAGTCGGCGTGGCTCGCCTGGGCGGCGCACTCCCACCAGCGGACGGTCTCCTCCTCGTCGCCGGAGCAGTAGGCCAGGAAGCCCGCGTCGTGCGCGGAGGCGGCGTCACCGGCGACGGCCGACTTGCGGTGCCACTCCCGCGCGGCCGTGATCTCCCCGGCGTCCTCGCACATCAGCGCGAGCCTGCGCGCTCCGGCCCGCGAACCCGCGTGGGCGGCGATCTCGTACCAGCCCCTGGCCTGCGCCAGGTCTCCGCGCTGCTCCAGCAGGAGGGTGCCGAGGTTGACCGCCGCCTCGGCGTCGCCGGTGCCCGCGGCGAGCTCGTACCAGGTGACGGCCTCGTCCAGGCTGCCGTGCTTCTCGTGCCAGACGCCCAGGTTGAAGGCGCTGTCGATGTTGCCGCCGGCCGCGGCCCGCTCCCACCAGTGTCTGGCGGCCGCACGGTCGCCGCGCTGGGCGTAGAGCCTGCCGAGCCGGTGCGCGGCCTGCGCGTCGCCGGCCTGCGCCGACATCAGCAGCTCGGCCTCGTCTCCCACGCGTGGCGCCGGAACGGCCGGCATCGCCATCTCACCTTTCCACCAGGCCATGGCCACAGGGTGGCATGTAATCACCCGGTCGCGAACCGTAATCGCCGAGCCGGTCAGGAGAACTTGATGAACCCGGTGAACATGCCCATCCCGCAGGCGTAACGCAGCGACCCGGGGGGCTGCGGGGGCAGCCGCACGGTGGCCGGCAGGGCGACGTCCCGCCCGGCGATCGCGACCGTGTCCGTGCACCCCCGGTCCACGACCTTGAACACCACCTCGATCGGCACCCCCGCGGGCGCCTCCACGGCCGCGGGCCGGTAGCCGTCGTCGGTGGCCCAGATCGTGACGGTGGGGCTCGGCGGGCCGCTCGCCTCCGTCGTGGCGGTGGCGGGCATCCAGCCGCCCAGGCTGATCCCCGACCCGATGGTCCACAACCCGGCCGCGATGGCGGCCACGGCCGCCACCTTTGACAATCGGGTACGCGAGACGTGCCGCAGCAGGTAACCGAGCAGCGCGAAGGCGGGGGTGGTGCCGAGCACGAACCCGGCCATCACGGCCGCTCCCGCCAGGGGCGAACCGCTGGAGATCGCGATCAGCTCCATGCCGATCGTCACCCCGCACGGCACCAGGATCGTGGCCGCTCCCAGCAGCGGGGCGGCCAGGCGCGGCGGCTCGCGCCCGGGGGCGGCGCACCCCTCGCGGCGCAGCATCCCGATCGCGAAGGCGATCACCGTGACACCCGCCGCCACCAGGAGCAGCGCCCGGAGCGCGGGCGGCGGCTTGACGGCCGAACCCAGCAGGCCCAGCAGGGCGCCTGCGGCGGAGTAGGAGGCGAGCCTGCCCGCGAGGAACCAGGACAGCACGGCCGGATCACGCTCGCGGCCCTCCGCCCGGCGGACCAGCCCCACGAGCAGGCCGCCCTGAACGGCCGTGCACGACGCGGTCCCCGCCACCAGTCCGGCCGCGAGGCCGCTGGCGAGCAGGGCCGTCGCCTGCATGCTCAGTGGACGAGTGCCAGGTCGTCCAGGGAGCCTGCCTTCGCCGCCTCGACGATCGAGCTGAACTGGTCGAGGCTCATCTCGACCCGCTGCCCGAAGTCGTCGGTGATGACGACCTGGCGCTCCTCGGGCGCCTCATGGTCGACGAACAGTTCGGGGCAGCCACAACTGCACTGGCCGCAGAACCTGGCGATTGACCGCATCCTCGTCCCCACTTCTGATGAAGGTCCTGTAAGGAACGTAACGGCCCGTGCCGAACGCGACCAGTAACAGTTGTTTCACCCTGCGTGCCGTTTACGAGCCCCCGCCTCGGAGCCCGCCCTGCGCCGGATCCAGACGGCCAGCGCGATGAGCCCGACCCAGAACAGGCCCCAGACGAGCGGGACGGCGGGCCAGAAACCCGTGTGTGCGAATGTGTTCATGTCTCCTCCTTGACGTACCTCCAGGGTCGTCGCGGGAGCGGCATGGCGAATCGGGCGCAGGGCGCGTCCTGGGATCCGCCCCGGGGAGTGCCCGCGCCCGCCCGCCGTACGTCGTGGGAGGTAGCGCCTCAGGCCAGGCAGAACTCGTTGCCCTCCGGGTCGGCCAGCACGGTCCGGTCCTCGTGCCTGCTCACCACCGTGGCGCCCAGGGCGAGCAGCCGCGCCACCTCGGCGTCGAGGTCGTCGGCGAGCAGGTCGAGGTGGACGCGGTTCTTCACCGCCTTGGGCTCGGGGACGCGCTGGAACCACAGCCGGGGCCCGCCACCCTCCACCAGGACCGTGGGGTCGTCCTCCGGGTCGTCGACGCCGTTCGCGCGCAGCCGGGCGAGCTCGGCCTCGTCGTAGGGGGCCACCGCGTAGCCGTCGACGGCGGCGGCCCAGAACCTGGCCAGGGAGGCGGGGTGGGCGCAGTCGAACACGACGTCGTGGAATCTGGCCATCTCATCCCTCGCTCGTGAGCGTATTGCGGGCAGTGGACCATCTCGCGCGCGCCCGCCGCACCCGGTTTTTCACGTCTCCAGGCGGGCGCGGACGGCGGCGCGGTCGACGCCGAGCCTGTCGATGAGCGCGGCCACCGGGTCGGGGTGCCGCTGCTCCAGCAGCTCCAGCAGCACCTGGCCCGGCCCGGTGTGGTCCCTGCTCTTGCGGCTGGTGGCCCTGACCGCCTGGTTGATGACCGCACGCGCGCTCGACGTCAGCGCCGTGCCGGGGATCGGCGGGTGCTTGCGCGGCCCGCCCAGGGGCGTGTCGCCGACGTCGAGGCCGATCGCCCGCAGCGCGGCCTGGTCGAGCGCCTCCAGGGCGGCCCGCGCGGTGCGCGCGTCGACCCCGAGGGCGCGGGCCGGCGGCCCGGACGGGTCGCGCAGCAGCCCGAGCAGCAGGTGCTCGGTGCCCATGCGCCGATCGCCGCGCTGCCTCGCCTCGTCCATGGCCGCCTTGATGGCGACCGCGAACGGGCTCTTGTCCATCCCGAACATGACGAGCCTCACTTCCCGTACTTGGCGTGCACCGACTGCCGCGACATGCCGAGCGCGTCGCCGATCTGCTCCCACGTCCAGCCCTGCTCGCGGGCGAGGGAGACCGAGACGGCCTCGACCTGCTCGGCCAGCCGGTGCAGTGCGCCCACCGCGCGCAGCCCGACGGCGGGGTCGTTGGACTTGATGCGCTCAGACAGTTCTCCCATGTCCACGTCGTCAGGATAGCTTGACAGCGCGAATTCTGTCAATCTAGCCTGACAGGTATGGACGAAGTGATCATCGTAGGAGCGGGCCCCGTGGGGCTCATGCTGGCGTGCGAGCTGGCCCTGGCCGGCGTGCGCCCGACCGTGCTGGACAAGAGACCCGAACCCGGCGACCTGCCCAGGGCCAACGGGCTCGTCGGGCAGATCGTGCGGATGCTCGACTACCGGGGGCTGCTGGAGCGCTTCACCGAAGGCGGCACGTTCGCGGGGCAGCCGCCCGGCTTCCCGTTCGGCTCGGTGCCCTTACGCCTCGCCGGGCTGGACGGCATCCCGCTGCGGGTGGTGATGATCCAGCAGCCACGCATAGAGCGGCTGCTGGCCGAGCGCGCCGCCGAGCTGGGCGTGGAGATCAGGCGCGGGACCGAGGTGCTCGCGCTCACCCAGGACGACGACGGCGTCACACTCGAACTGGCGGGGCAGCGGCTGCGCGCCCGCTACGCGGTGGGCTGCGACGGCGGCCACAGCCTGATCCGGGAGCAGGCCGGGATCGCCTTCCCCGGCACCACCGACGACGAGGTGCTGCGCCTGGGCCACTTCAAGACCGGCCAGGCCGCCGACCTGGCCGAGGAGACGCGGGCCATGGGCCTGGAGCCGGGCTGGAACCACACGCCGCGCGGACGCCTGCTGCTCACCTCGCTGCGCCCCGGGGTGCACATCGTGGGCGTCCGCGAGAAGGGCGCCACGGGTCCGGTGACAGAGGCCGACTTCCAGGCCGCGCTCCGCCGGGTGATCGGCGCCGCCCTGCCGCTCGGCGAGCCGATCTGGCTGTCCAGCACGGTCTCGCAGGCCCGGCTGGCCGAGCGCTACCGGGCGGACCGGGTGTTCCTGGCCGGGGACGCGGCGCACCTGTTCCCGGCGGGCGGCTCGGCGCTGAACGTCGGGCTGATGGACGCGGTCAACCTCGGCTGGAAGCTGGCCGCCGTGCTGACCGGCCGGACCGCGGCCGGGCTGCTGGACACCTACGAGGCCGAACGCCGCCCGGTCGGCGAGCGCACGCTGGCCCACACCCGGGCCCAGGCAGCCCTGGAGCGGCTGTCCGGCGAGGACGGCGCGGCGCTGCGCGACCTCCTGGCGGAGGTCTTCGCCTTCGAGCAGCCCGCCCGCCACCTGGCGACCCTGCTGCACGGCTCCGACACCGGGTACGGCGCGTCCTCGGGGGACATGGTCGGCAGCCTGGCTCCCGACCTCAGGCTGACCACGGCGGAGGGGGAGACCCGGGTGGCCGAGCTCATGCGCGAGGGCAGGCCGGTGCTCCTGGACCTGGGCGGCGGCGCGACGGTCGACGGCGACTGGATCCGCGTGGTCGACGCCAGGTGTGACGCCCCGCCCGCGGACGCCCTGCTCATCCGCCCCGACGGCCAGGTGGCCTGGGCGGGGACGGCCGGACTGCGGGAGGCGGCCGCGGCGTGGGCGTCCTGAAGGCGGCCAGGTTTCAGAGCCAGCCCGGCTTGACCAGGCCCGACTCGTAGGCGATCACCACGAGCTGGGCCCGGTCGCGGGCGTGCAGCTTCATCATGGCCCTGCTCACGTGGGTCTTGGCCGTCGCCGGTGACATGAACAGCTTCGCCGCGATCTCGTCGTTCGTCATCCCGGTGCCGACCAGCGCCAGCACCTCGCGCTCGCGGTCGGTGAGCTGGTCCAGGCCGTCGGCGGCGAGCGGCTCCTTGGCGCGGGTGGCGTACTCGGCGATCAGGCGGCGGGTCACGCTCGGCGAGAGCAGGGCCTCGCCGGCCGCCACCACGCGGACCGCCTGGATGAGCTCCGCCGGCTCGGTGTCCTTCACCAGGAAGCCGCTCGCGCCGCCCCGCAGGGCCTCGAAGACGTACTCGTCCAGCTCGAAGGTCGTCAGGATGACGATGCGCGGCCCCTCGGGCATCTGGCGGGTGGCGGTGAGGCCGTCGGTGCCGGGCATCCGGATGTCCATCAGCACCACGTCGGGCTGGTGCTCGCGGGCCAGGCGCACCGCCTCGGCGCCGTCGGCGGCCTCGGCCACCACGCTCATGTCGGGCTGGGCGTCGAGCAGGGCCTTGAATCCGGCGCGCACCAGGGCCTGGTCGTCGGCCAGCAGCAGCTTGATCATGCGTTCTCCTCAGGTAGGGGCAGCCGGGCCGAGACCTGGAAGCCGGCGCCCGACGGGCCGGCGGCCAGGGTGCCGCCCAGGGCGGCGGCGCGCTCGCGCATGCCGGGGATGCCGTTGCCGCTGCCCTCCCCGGACAGCACGGCGGGGGCCGTCGCGCCGGTGTCGGCGATGTGGACGGCGAGTTCGGCCGGGCCGTATTCGAGCCGGACCGTGACCTTGGCCCCCGGCGCGTGGCGGGCGGCGTTGGTGAGCGACTCCTGGACGATGCGGTAGGCGGCCCGCTCCACCTGGGGCGGCAGCGGGCGCGAGCCGACGCGTTCGAGCGTCACGTCGAGGCCGGAGCGCTCGGCCAGCTCGTCCAGGCGGTCGAGACCGGCGGTGGGGGAGCGGGGGGCGCCCTCGCGCAGCACGTTCAGCACCGAGCGCATCTCGCCGAGCACCTCCTTGGAGGCGGTCTTGATCGTGGACAGCGCGGTGCGGGCCTGCTCGGGGTTGTCGTCCATGAGGTGCAACGCGGTCGAGGCCTGGACGTGGATGAGCGAGATGTTGTGCGCGAGCACGTCGTGCAGCTCCTGGGCCATGGTCAGGCGCTCCTCGCTGGCCTGCCGCCGGGTCTCCTCCTCGGCTGCCCGCTGCTGCTGGGCGCGGCGCTCGCGCAGGATCCTGGTGAGCTCGGCGACCACCATGACGAGCAGCACGAACGCGGTGATCGCCAGGTCGTGGAACAGCCCCGCGGCCGCGCCCGCCCGCAGGTAGCCGTAGGCGAGGAAGGCCGCCAGCGTGATCCCCGCCATGCTCCAGGCGACGACCCGCAGCCCCTGCGTGACCAGGGCGAAGAGCATGATGATCGGAGCCAGGTAGACCGGCCCGTACGCATACCCCAGCCACGTGTAGACGTATGTCGCCAGCAGCGTGACGACCGCGGCCGTGATCGGATACTTCCGTCGGAACAGGATCGCCGCCGGCCCGACGAGCAGCAGCACGTAGGCCTTCGCGTCGAGCGGCTCCCTGAACGCCCGCTGCCCCCACGCCGCGCCCTGCGACAGCACCACCTGGGCGACCGCGACGATCAACGCCAGGTATGGATCGAAACCGGACTTACGCACGGCCCCACGCTAGGCCCACTGTTCGACCAGCGCATCCACCGGAAGTGGCAGGGGGCCCTACCGCGACGGGCGTACCTGGTCCATCGTGGACACCATGCGCCGAGTGATCGTTCCTGCAGCAGCAGTCCTCGTCTCGCTGGCCACCGCCGTCCCGGCGCTGGCCACGCCAGAGCAGAAAGTCCCCGTCGCCGAGGGTTACGGAGGCGCCGTCGCCACCGTCGACCTCGACGCGAGCCAGGCGGCCATCGCCGTGCTCAGGAAGGGCGGCAACGCCATCGACGCCGCGGTCGCCGCCGGAGCGGTGCTCGGCGTGACCGAGCCCTACTCCGCCGGACTGGCCGGCGGCGGCTTCATCGTCTACTACGACGCCAGGAGGCGCGAGGTCCACACCATCGACGGCCGCGAGACCGCCCCCAGGGCCATGACCGCGACCAGCCTGGAGGGCATCCCGTTCGAGGAGGCCGTCACCAGCGGCCTGTCGGCCGGCGTCCCCGGCACCGTCGCCCAGTGGGACCTCGCCCTGCGCAGGTTCGGCACGCTGTCGCTGAAGCAGGCGCTGCAGCCGGCGATCGAGGTGGCGGCCAAGGGCTTCGTCGTCGACCAGACCTTCTACGACCAGACCGCCCAGAACGCCGCCCGCTTCAAGGACTTCACCTCCACGGCGAAGCTCTACCTCCCGGGCGGCGCGCCGCCTGCCGTCGGCTCGGTCTTCAGAAACCCCGAACTCGCCGCCACCTACCGCGAGCTGGGCAGGCGCGGTCCAGGCTGGCTGTACGGCGGGCAGCTCGGCAGTGAGGTCGTGGCCACGGTCAAGCAGCCGCCGGTCACCCCCGGCGCCACCCGCAACGTCCGGCCGGGCCTCATGGAGGTGCGGGACCTGCGCGACTACCGCGCGCTGATGCGCGAGCCGACGCGCGTCGACTACCGAGGGCTGAAGGTCTACGGCATGGCGCCGCCGTCGTCCGGCGGCTCGACCGTGGGCGAGGCGCTGAACATCCTGGACGCGCTGCCCGAGGTGGGCGTGCACGAATACCTCGAGGCGTCCCGGCTGGCCTTCGCCGACAGGAACGCCTACGTGGGCGACGTGCCGGGCGTGCCGCTGAAGGAGCTGCTGTCGGACGGCTTCGCCAAGGAGCGTGCCTGCCTGGTCGGTGACCGGGCGATCAAGCACCCCGCCGCCCCCGGCAACCCGGACGGCTTCTACGAGCCCTGCGCCGCGCCGACGGGCACCGCCACCCCGACGGCGGACGAGGGGCCGGAGACCACACACCTGGTCGTGACCGACCGCTGGGGCAACGTGGTCGCCTACAACCTGACGATCGAGTCCACCGGCGGCAACGGCATCGTCGTGCCGGGCCGCGGCGTGCTGCTCAACAACGAGCTCACCGACTTCACCCCCGGCCCCGCCCCCGGCGACCCCAACCTGCCCGCCCCGGGCAAGCGTCCCCGCTCCTCGATGGCGCCGACGCTGGTGTTCGACCATGGCAAGCCGGTGCTGGCGCTCGGCTCGCCCGGCGGCTCGACGATCATCACGACGGTCCTGCAGATCCTGGTCAACCGCTACGAGTTCGGCATGGCGCTGCCCGAGGCGCTGGCCGCTCCCCGGGCGACGCAGCGCAACACCGCGCAGACGCAGGCCGAGCCGGGCTTCCTCAGCCGCTACGAGCAGGAGCTGGAGGCGAGAGGGCACGACCTGGTGCTGAACCCGGAGATCGGCGCGGCCACCGCGCTGGAGTTCCTCGGCCGCGGCCGGATCCAGGCGGTCGCCGAGCCCACCAGGCGCGGCGGAGGCAGCGCGCTGGTGGTCTCCTCCAGGAGGTAGCCCCGTGGATCCGACTCAGTAGATCAGCTCGTAGGCCTCGGGCTTCACCTTGCGGGTACGCGCCCAGTACTCGAAGGTGAAGCCCGGCCAGATCGTCCGGTTCACTCCGTGCTCGTCCAGATACCAGGATGTGCAGCCGCCCGCGTTCCACACCAGCGGGTCCAGCCGCTCGCGCAGCCGTCTGTTGAACGCCCGCTGCCGCTCCGGCCTGACGTCGAGCGCCCTGGCCCCGGTCCTGGACAGCAGTCGCAGGCACTCCACGACGTAACGCACCTGCGACTCGATCATGAACACGACCGAGTTGTGGCCGAGCCCCGTGTTCGGCCCGAGCAGGAAGAACAGGTTGGGAAACCCGGCCGTGGCGATCCCGTAATAGGTCTCGATCCCGTCCCGCCAGGCGTCCTGGATCTTCACGCCGCCCCTGCCGACGATCCGCTGCTCCGACAGCGCCTCGGTCACCTTGAACCCGGTCCCGTAGATGATCACGTCGGTGTCGTGCTCGACCCCGGCGGCGTCGACGACCGACCGCTCCCTGATCTCCGCGATCCCGCCGGTGACGAGGGAGACGTTGTCCCTGGTCAGCGCCGGATAGTAGTCGCTGGAGACGAGCATCCGCTTGCACCCGATCGTGTAGCCGGGCGTGAGTTCGCGCCGCAGGGCGGGATCGCTCACCTGGCTCTCCAGGTGCTTGATCGCCAGCCTCTCGTGCACCTTCATCAGCCGCGGGTCGACGGTGAAGCCCAGCGCCCTGCTCTCCAGCAGCCAGTAGATCCCGTAGCGCACCGCCCTGGCGGCCCCCGGCAGCCGCAGCACCCGGCCGGCCCGCGGCGAGAAGGCGAAGTCCGGCTTCGGATGGATCCACGGAGGCGTCCGCTGGAACACGGTCAACCGGTCCGCCTCGGGCGCGATCCGCGGCACGAACTGCACGGCCGAGGCCCCGGTCCCGATCACCGCCACCCGCTTCCCGCCCAGCTCGACCGAGTGGTCCCACTCGGCGGAGTGGAACGAGGCGCCCGAGAACCTCTCACGCCCCGGGATCTCGGGGAACGCCGGAACGTGCAGCGCCCCCACTCCGGAGACCACCGCGTTGGCCCGCAGGGTCCGGCCGCCCTCCACGGCCACCTCCCACCGGTGCGCCGCGTCGTCGTACTCCAGTGAGACGACCCGCGTGCCCAGCCGCAGATGCGGCCCGATCCCGTACTTGTCGACGCAGTGGCGCAGGTAGGCCCAGATCTCCTCCTGCGGCGAGAACATCCGCGACCAGCCGGGGTTGAGCTCGTAGGAGTAGGAGTACATGGGCGAGGGCACGTCGCACGCGCACCCCGGATAGGTGTTGTCCCGCCACGTCCCGCCGAGCTCGTCGCCCTTCTCCAGCACGACGAAGTCGTGGTATCCGGCTTCCTTGAGCTTGATCGCCATCCCGATTCCGGAGAACCCCGCGCCGACGATCACCATCCCCGGATCACCCACAGGAACCCTCCGCACGCTGTTGGACGTACGGTCCAACATAATCCCCGCAATCCGCCCACGACAACAGCCCGCCACGGGTCCGCGGCGGGTGGGGGTCGGTCGCTATGGGGCGGTCAGCGCAGGAGGAGGAACGCGGCCACGCCGATGACGGCGATCACCACGACCACCGCGATGATCGGCAGCAGCGGCGACTTCTTGGGCTTGGACTCCTGCTCGGACCGCTGCGCGAAGGCGCGGAACTGCTGGGTGTTGCCCGCGGGGTCGATATGCTGGTCAGACATGCCCAGCAGCCTAGCGGGATCGTCTGCCGCATTTGCACTATTTTGCGTGATCCATGGGGTGGGCTGATTAGGGGACCGGTCCAGTGGGCGGATAGCTTGGACGCATGCTCAGGACCCTGTTCTCCCCACGTGTCATGGGGCTGCACATCCTCACGATCGGGGTCGTGATCGCGTTCATCTTCCTCGGGCGCTGGCAGCTCGGGGTGTTCCAGGACTCCGGCAAGCCTCAGGCGACGACCGACCCCGAGCCGGTGAGCGTCACCACCCTCGCCCAGGTGGGCGCGCACATGCAGGCTCCCGCAGTGGGACGCCGGGTCACGGCCGAAGGCGTCTACGACGCCGGGCGCCAGCTCCTGGTCGCCGACCGGCCGCCCGACGTGGACGCGCCGGGCGGCAACGTCTCGCGCGGCGAGGGCTACTGGGTGCTCACCCCGCTCCAGCTCGACGACGGCACGCTGATGCCGGTCGTGCGCGGCTGGGTGGCCGGGGCCGACGACCCGGCCACGGTCGTGCCCGCCGGCCGGGCCACGGTGCAGGGGCGGTTGCGGCCCGCGCAGGGCACCGACAGCGTGCAACGCCGGCCGGAGGGAGTGCCCGCCGGCCAGGTGCAGACGGTGTCGACCGGAGAGCTGATCAACCTGTGGGCCGGGCAGAAGGTGCGCAACGGCTACGTCGTCGCGCAGCCGCCCTCAGGCTCCCTGACGCAGGTCAGGGTCGCGCCGCCGATCGTGGGCGGCGAGCTGACGTGGCGTAACCTCGCTTACGCCGCCAACTGGTGGATCTTCGCCGGATTCGCCGTGTTCATGTGGTTCCACTTCGTACGCGACGCCGTGCGAACGGATCGGGACCGTGGCAGGTCCCCCGAGATGGTTCTGGAAGGTTAACGGTGGAATCGGCTCTCAAGCCCTTCCGAGTGCTCGCCTACGTGGTCGGCGTGATGCTGCTCGTGCTCTGTGTCGCCATGGTGATGCGCTACGGCTTCGGCCTCGCCGGCCTGTCGAAGGTGATCGCGCCGATACACGGCGGCCTCTACATGCTCTATCTGGTCGCGGTGATGAACCTGGGCATGAAGGCACGCTGGAGCTGGCCGTACATGCTCGGCGTGATGCTCGGCGGCACCGTGCCGTTCCTGTCGTTCTACGTCGAGCGCCGGGTGACCGTGCGGGTGACCGGGCGTGTGGGGAGCCAGACCACGGCGGAGGCCTGAGGGCCCCCGCCGTGCCGGATCAACGGCCGATGCCGCGCTTGCGGGATCGCTTGAGCCGCTCGCGCTGCGACGGGTCCAGCATCAGGTAGCCGATCACCGGAGCGGCGACCACACCGAGGATGACGAGCAGAGTCACGAACCCGGCCCCAAAAATCATCAGCGAGAGCAACACTGCGGCGCCTGCGCCGATGGCGTACTTCTGGACTGGCGACATCCTCAACTTCCTCCGAACGCGGAGCGCGCGCCCCGCCTCTCCCACATTGTGCGTCGTCCGTCCAACGAGTGGAGCCCCCGTCTGGGTTCCGTGTCGCGATGTATCTCAACCGTTGTGCTCCAGCACCCCCACGAGCCGGCGGCGCAGCACGTCGGGAGCGGGGCGCCGGCCGGGGTCACCCGACAGCAGATCGAACAGCACCGGAGCCAGCGCCCCCGCCCTGCCCAGCGGCGCGCCCGGAGCGGGCGGCCGCCCCTGGACGGCGGCGAACAGCGTGGCGCCGAGCGACCACAGATCCGCCTCCGGGCTCCCCGTGCCCTCGGGCGCCGTGAACGCGGCGAGCTGGGAGGGCGCCAGGCGAGGAGCGAGCGTCGCGTGGCCCCACTCGTCGACCAGGACGCTGCCGGGCTGCACGCCGCCGTGGTGCTCGCCGCGCCCGTGCAGCTCCGCGAGCTGATCCAGGACCGACACCCCGATCGCGGCCACCTCGGCCGGCGACAGCGGCCCGCCCGCCGCGACGACCTGGTCGAGGGATCGGTCCACGGCCAGCCGGCGCAGCGTCCACGCCACCGTCGCCACCGGCGGGATGTCCGAAGGGCGCAGCATGGCCCTGATCAGCGATCGGAGCGGGTCGGTGCCCTCCACCGGGGCCTGACCCGGAGGACGGCCCTCGACGGCGAAGTGCAGCGTGGCGGCCAGCGACCACAGGTCCGCCGACGGCCGCATGCCCAGCGCCGGCAGCCCGAACCCGGTCAGCAGCGCCCGGCCGGTGCTGGTGAGCAGCACGTTGGCCGGGTTGACCCGGCCGTGCACGATCCCGGCGGCGTGCGCGGCCTCCAGCGCGGACAGCACGTGGACGCCCACGCGGGCCGCCTGCTGCACCGGCAGCGGGCGGCGCGCGCGCACGCTCTGCTCCAGCGAGGCGCCCGAGACGAACTCCATGACCAGCCACGGCTCGCCGCCCTCGACCGGCACGTCGAGCAGCGGCACGACGCAGCCGTGCGCCAGCCCTGTGGCGCGGCGCGCCTCCAGCACCGCGAGGTCACGCAGTTCGGCGGGGACGCGCAGCCGCCTGACCACGACGTCACGGTGATCCTGCTCGTCGAAGGCCAGCAGGAGCTCGCCCCCACCCAGGGGGTTGAGCAGCCGGTAGCGTCCGGCCAGCTTCCCGGTCTCTCCCATAGCGAGGTGCACGATAGCTTCACGCCTCCGGACATGGCCAGCTTGCTCAAGGCCAGCGGTTACCACTGACCATGTACCCGTCTCAGGCACTCGTCAGCCACGCCTCGTGCGCCGCCTGGACCCGGCGCCACAGCCGGTCCCTGTCCTCGGGGCCGACGTCGTCGAGCGGCAGCCGGAAGACGTCGTCGAGCGCCGCGAAGTAGTCGCGGGAGGTGGGCAGCGTGATGGAGCCGGCACCGGCGCCGATCCGCGACAGCACCGGCCCGCGCAGACTGTCCACGCCCCTGGCGTCCCTCCTGTGCACGGTCGCCCACCGCACGAAACCGGACTCCGGCGAGGTGGTCAGATGCCGGTGCATGGCGGCGAAGGCGGACATGTCCGTGGCGGCGAGCCCGAAGTCCATGCCGACGAACGATCCGCTTGGATCGTGGTCGAACCGCCAGCCGCCGGGCGCGACCTGTGACGGGCGCAGGCCGTACTCGAAAGGGCCCTGCCTGTAGGTGCCCGCCACCAGCGGGAGCGGCTCGTGCAGGGCGTCGCCGAGTCCGGGGTCGACCAGCCACTCGCCGCCTGGATTGGTCTCGTCGGGCAGGCCGCGCACGGTGAGCACCAGGTGGTCGCCGCTGATGCCGGACTCGCCGCCCCGCTTGTGCACGCCGCCCACGTGCCTGGTCACCTGGTAACCGAGGGCCAGGGCGAGCTGGGAGAACGCGCCGTTCAGGTGGTAGCAGTAGCCGCCTCGGCCGCCGATGATGCGGGCCGCCGACTCCATCGGGTCGACGGTCGTGGGCCGGTCCAGCCAGATCTCCAGTGCCTCGTAGGGAACGCGCTCTACGTGCGCGACGTGCAGCGCCCGCAGGTTGGCCGCGGTGGGGGGAGCCTGCTCGACGCCGAGACGGCGGAGGTAGCCGGCGGTGTTCACCGCCCAAGTCTGCACCGGATGTGCACGAATTGGGGAGTGCCGTCTGCACAGGCCGCTTCTAGGCTTCGAGCGTGACAGAGCAGCGACGCATCCTCGTGGTCGAGGACGACGCCACCATCGCGCTGGCCGTCCGCGACAGGCTGGCCGCGGAGGGGTTCGGCGTCCAGGTGGCCGCCGACGGGCACTCCGCCCTGGTCGAGTACGGCAAGGCGGAGCCCGACCTGGTCATCCTGGACCGGTTGCTGCCCGGGCTCGACGGGCTGGAGGTGTGCCGCAGGATGCAGGCGGCCCGGCCGGTGCCCGTGCTGATGCTGACCGCGCTGGGCGAGGAGACCGACGTGCTGGTCGGGCTCGGTGTGGGCGCCGACGACTACCTCGCCAAGCCGTTCAGCATGCGGGAGCTGGTGGCCAGGATCCACGCGCTGCTGCGCCGGGTCGAGCGGGCCGTCCAGCTCGCCGCCGAGGTCACCGTGATCAGGGTGGGCGAGGTGGAGATCGACACCGCCGCCCGGAGGGTGTTCGTGCGCGGCGTCGAGGCGCAGCTCACCAGGACCGAGTTCGACCTGCTGCGCCGCCTGGCCGAGCGGCCCGGCCAGGTGTTCGAGCGCGAGCGGCTGCTGTCGGACGTGTGGGGCTTCTCCGAGGCCGCCGCCACCAGGACCGTCGACAGCCACGTGCGGGCGCTGCGCCGCAAACTGGGCTCCGACGTGGTGCGGACCGTGCACGGCGTCGGCTACGCGCTGGTGCGCCGATGAGGCCCCTGGACTTCCTGGGCCGGATCAAGGTCAAGCTCGGCATCGTCATCGTGCTGGCCGTGGCGACCGCGTTCGTCGTCAACGAGGTCGGCATCAACGCCGGGCTCTCGCGCGAGATCCGCATCGCCGTGGCCGTGGCGCTCGCCCTGATCATGGTGCAGCTGCTCGCCACCGGCATGACAAAACCGCTGCGCGAGATGGCCAGAGCCGCGCAGACCATCGCCAAGGGCCGCTACACGCTGCGCGTGCGGGCCACCTCGCGCGACGAGGTCGGCGAGCTGGCCAGGGCGTTCAACGCGATGGCCGACGACCTGGGCGCGGTCGACAGGCAGCGGCGCGAGCTCGTCGCCAACGTCAGCCACGAGCTCCGCACGCCGATAACCGGCCTGCGCGCCGTGCTGGAGAACGTCGTCGACGGCGTCTCCGCGCCCGATCCCGTCACCATGCGCACCGCGCTCGCCCAGACCGAACGGCTCGGCCGGCTGGTGGCCCAGCTCCTCGACCTGTCGCGGCTGGACTCGGGCACGCGGCTGATCGAGCCGGAGGCGGTCGAGCTCGGGCCGCTGGTGGAACAGGCGGTGCGCGAGGCGTCCCTGTCGCGTGAGGACGTCCGGCTCGTGCCCGAGGTCGCCGGCGGGCTCGCCGTGCGCGCCGACCCCGACCT
Source organism: Nonomuraea sp. LPB2021202275-12-8 (assembly GCF_037044575.1). Classification (NCBI taxonomy): domain Bacteria; kingdom Bacillati; phylum Actinomycetota; class Actinomycetes; order Streptosporangiales; family Streptosporangiaceae; genus Nonomuraea; species Nonomuraea sp. LPB2021202275-12-8. The sequence continues at coordinate 397,129 of NZ_JBAHWD010000007.1, forward strand.
GCTGGCGCAGGTCCTGGCCAACCTGCTCGACAACGCCGTACGGCACAGCCCGGCCGAAGGCGCGGTCACCGTGACCGCCGCCCGCGACGGCGCCGGGATCCGTCTCGTGGTCGCCGACCAGGGGCCGGGCATCCCGGAGTCGGCCAGAGGCCGGGTCTTCGAGCGCTTCTCCAGGCTCGACGCCGGCCGGGCGGCGGACGCCGGGGGCGCCGGGCTCGGGCTGGCCATCGTGAAGGAGATCGTCGAACTCCACGGCGGTTCGGTCCGCATCGACGACTGCGCGGGGTGCCGAATGATCATCGACTTACCAGGGAGGACCACCATGGCGGATACGCCGCGGAAGGCGGAGCCGGTGGGGACGGAGTCACGCAAACGGGAGGCGTTCCCCGCCTGGCTCCCACAGGCGATGATGCCCGCCGCAGGCGGTCGCGCCGGAGGCGCGGAGGGCTCGGCCGAGGTCGTGGCAGACCGGTCCGGGGCAACAGGCGGGGTCGCCGCGACGGCGCCCGCCGGCGTGGGGCCGGGCCCTGCCACCGAGCTGACCGCATCCGACGCGGACGACGCGGCCGGAGCGCTCAAGGAGTTGGCCGCACGCGCTGACCCGCCGCGCCGCAGCACGGCCGTCGACCCCCGGGTGGCGCCGGTGGGCGTCGCGGCTCGGGTAGCAGGGCCGGGCATGACGCCCGGTGAGCGGCTGGCCAGGATGGCCGCGGGGGTGATCATCGGATCGCTGGCCGGCTTCGTGATCGGGATGTTCGGCGCCGTATTGACCGTCTTCCTGGCGGGGGACGGGTTCGGACTCGTCACGCTCGGGCTCTGCACCGTGATCTGCGGCGCCATCGGGGCGGTCCTCCAGGCCGGCCGCCGCGGCACCGGCGAGATCCATCAGGCGAGTGCGCCGTACCAGCCCTACCAGCCCGACCAGCAGGTGGGGGCAGTGCAGGGGCAGGCGCGCGGGGCGCAACCCCCGCCTCCCGCGTACGTGCCGCCGCCGCTGTTCCCCCGGCCGGAGCTGCCCGAGACGCCGCGGTGGCTGCTGCCGGCGGCGGTGGGCGCCGGCGTGTTCGCGGCGGTCGCGCTGCCCGACGCGCAGGCCGGGCTGGGGATCGGACTGGTGGCGATGGTGCTGGGAGCGGCGGCGCTGCCCGCGGTGATCCGCCGGATGACGCCGTGGACGGTGACGTTCGGGCTGGTGGCGTACTGGCTGATCTCGATGGCCGCCATCAGGGACGCCGACTGGCTGGTGGCGATCCTGCTCCTCGCGGGGGCGGGGCTCGGCGCGCTGGCCGTGTCGGGGGCCGGGCTCGGATGGCTGGGTGTGATCAGGGGCGGCGCCTCGGTGCTGCTCGCGCTCGGGCCTGTGCCCTGGCTGCTGGCCAAGCCGCTCAGGGGTCTGCGGGCCAGGAAGAACATCCTTCCCACGCTGGCGGCGCTGGGCATCACGGCGGTGCTACTGCTGGTGTTCGGGCTGCTGTTCGCCTCGGCGGACGCGGTGTTCGCCACCTACGTGGAGCGCCTGACCGCCACGCCCGACTGGGCCGACTCCGCGCCCCTGCGGATCTTCCTGTTCGTCTTGTTCGCGGCGCTGCTGGCCGCCGTGGTGCTGGTCGCGCTGCGGCCCGTCGCCGACCCGGTCGGCCCCGAGGTCAAGGTCAGCGTGAGCAGGACCGTCTGGCTGGTGCCGCTCATCTCGGTGAACCTGCTGTTCGCGGCGTTCGTCGCGGTCCAGATCACCGCGCTGTTCGGCGGCGACGCCTGGGTGCTGGAGACGGCCGGCCTCACCTACGCCGAGTACGCCAGGCAGGGGTTCTTCCAGCTCGTGGTGGTCAGCGTGTTCGTGCTCGGCGTCGTCGCGGTGGCCGCCGGCGTGCTGCGTACCGGGCGACGGGAGCGCTGGGTGCTGGCCGGGCTGCTCGGCCTGCTGTGCGGGCTCACCATGGTGGTGCTCTTCTCGGCGCTGCACCGGATGAACCTCTACACCGACGCGTACGGCCTGTCCCGGCTGCGCCTGTCGGTGCAGGCCACTGTCTGGTGGCTGGGCGCGCTGTTCGCACTCGTGCTGTTCGCCGGGGCGGTGCGGCTGGCCGGGCGCGGCTCGGGCTGGCTGCCGCGCACGATCGTCCTGGTCAGCGCGGTCGGGCTGGGCGCATTCGCCGTCGTCAACCCGGACCTTCGGGTGGCCGAGTCGCAGGTCCTGGTTCGCGGGGTGGACAAGCTGGACTTCGACTACCTGCGTGATCTGGGAGCCGAGGCCGTCCCGGCGCTGGACCGGCTGCCGGAGCCGCAGCGCAGCTGTGTGCTCGCGAACGTGGTCGACACCAACGACCTGGACCGGCCCGACCCCTGGAACGGCTGGAATCTGGCCAGGGCCGAAGCCCGCGCCCTGCTGGCCGAGCGCCCCATCGACATCGCCGCCCGGTGCGAGGCCGTGCCCATGCGTAGCTCCTGATGGTTGAATCTTGGGGTGATGTTCGACGTAGTCATCAGCGGTGGGCGGGTGCTCGACGGCACGGGCGCCCCGCCTTTCCGGGCCGACGTGGCGATCTCCGGCGACAGGATCGCGGCGGTGGGCCGCCTCGACGGGGCACAGGCGGTGTCGGTGATCGACGCCGGCGGCCGGCTGGTGGCGCCGGGGTTCGTCGACTGCCACGCGCACGGTGACGCGGCCGTCTTCGACCGCGGCGTGCAGCTCGCGGCGCTGCGGCAGGGCGTGACGACGTTCGTGCTCGGCCAGGACGGGCTGTCGTTCGCCCCCGGCTCGGCCGAGACGGTCGCCTACGCCTCCCGCTACTTCGCCGCCGTCAACGGCCATCTGACGGAGGGGCCGCTCACCGTGGCCGAGCTGCTCGACGGCTACGACCGTTCGGTGGCTCTGAACACCGCCTACCTGCTCCCGCACGGCACGATCCGCTACGACGTCATGGGCGCCTCCCCCCGCCGTGCCGCCCGTGACGACCTGGACCTGATGCTGGCCCATGTGGAACGTGGCCTGGCCGAGGGCGCCTCCGGACTGTCCACCGGCCTGGAATACCTGCCGGGCCGCTACGCCACCGCCGGCGAGCTGGCCGAGCTCTGCCGCCCGCTCGGCGGCCTGCCGTACGTCACCCACATGCGGGCCTACGGCGCCAGGGCCCGGGTGGGCATCGCGGAGGTGGTGGAGATCGCCCAGGCGTCCGGCGCCGCCGCGCACGTCTCCCACCTGCACGGCCCGGCCGACGTGCTGCTGCCGCTTCTGGACGAGGCGCTCGGCAAGGGCGTCGACCTGACCTTCGACACCTACCCCTACCTGCGCAGCAGCACGATCCTGGCGATGGTGGTGCTGCCGCCTGCGGTGCCCGCCGCCGAGACGGACAGGGCGCTGGAGATGATCGCCTCGCCCGAGCTCGACGGCTGGTGGGAGGGGCTGGCCCAGACCTGGCCGCGCCTTACCGTCTCGCACGCGCCGGGGCTGGAGTGGGCGGAGGGCCTGACCATGGTCGCCGCGGCCGAGCAGGCGGGCGTGGAGCCGGCCGAGTTCTGCCGCCGCCTGCTCATCGAGACCAGGCTGGAGGCGGGCTGCGTGTCGGCCCGCCCCGACGAGGGCCCGGCGGGGGAGGAGTCCGTACGCCGCGTCCTGCGCCATCCGTCGCAGACCGGCGGCTCCGACGGCATCTACGTGGGCGGTCATCCGCACCCCCGCGGGTTCGGGGCCTTCGCCCGATTCCTCGGCCGGCACGTGCGCGAGCTCGGCGACTGGACGTGGGAGCAGGCCGTGGTGCACCTGGCCTCGCATCCGGCCAGGCGCTTCGGGATGGCCGACCGCGGGCTGCTGCGTGCCGGGTTCGCCGCCGACGTGGTGGTGTTCGACCCTCTGACGGTGGGGGACCAGGCCACCTACGACCGGCCTCGCGCACTGGCCACCGGGGTCGACGACGTGCTGGTGTCCGGCAGCCGGGTGCTGGCGGCCGGCGAGCTGACCGGGGCGACTCCCGGCCGGGCGCTACGCCCGCGCTGACCGTACAAGATCCTCAGGATAGGGTCGGAGGCGCGCAAGGGGGGTGCCGTGCAGGAGATCCTTGGACGTTCCGTGCTCGACGGTGAGCTCGGCTTCCCGCTGATGGTGGTGCACCGCGACGCGCTGGAGCACAACATCGCGACCATGGCCGCCTTCGTCCGCGACCACGGGCTGGAGCTGGCGCCGCATGCCAAGACGCACCTGTCGCCGGAGATCTCCGCGATGCAGCTGGGGGCAGGGGCCTGGGGGCTGACCGTCGCCACGCCGCGGCAGGCGATGGCCGTGCGCGGGTTCGGCGCGAGCCGGATCATGGTGGCCAACCAGGTCGTGGACCCCGCGGGGCTGCGGTGGGCGGCGGCGGAGCTGGAGCGCGACCCGGGCTTCGAGTTCCTGACGTTCGCCGACTCGGTGGAGGGGGTGGACATCCTGGCCCGGCACGCCGGCTCGCGGCCCTTCACGGTGCTGGCCGAGCTGGGGCACGCGGGAGGCAGGGCCGGGTGCCGGACGCTGGACGAGCTGCTCGCCGTGGCCGCGCACGCGCAGCGGACCGACGGGGTCGAGCTGGCCGGGGTCGCCGGGTACGAGGGCGGGCTCCAGTCCGCGGACGAGGTCCGGAAATATCTGGACTCGCTGCAGGACGCCGTCGACTACCTGCGCGTCAGGACCCCGATCCTGAGCGTGGGCGGCAGCCAGTGGTTCGACGTGATCGGCCGCCACCTCGTCGCGACCCAGGCCAGGATCCTGCTGCGCAGCGGCGCCTACGTCACCCACGACGACGGCTACTACCGCGAGCGCACGCCGTTCAACCGCATCCCGGGCGAGCTGCGGCCCGCCCTCGAGGTCTGGGCGCACGTGCTGTCCACCCCCGAGCCCGGCCTCGCGATCGTCGGCATGGGCAAGCGCGACGCCCCCTACGACGAGGGCCTGCCCGTCCCCAGGCGCGCCGGCGTCACCGTCGTGAAGATGCAGGACCAGCACACGGTCGTGCACGCCGACGGGCTCGCGCCGGGCGACCTGCTGGCCTTCGGCATCTCCCACCCCTGCACCGCCTTCGACAAGTGGCGGTCGCTTCCCCTGGTCGACCAGGACTACCGGGTCGTCGGCACCGTAACCACCCACTTCTAGGAGCAGCCATGAAGAAAGAGCTGAGAACGACCGAGGGCGCGGCCCCGATAGGCGCCTACTCGCAGGGGCTCGTCGTCGGCGACTTCGTCTACACCTCCGGCATGGGCCCGCTAGACCCGCAGAGCGGCGAGCTCGTCGGCGACGACGTGACCGCCCAGACCCACCAGGTCATGCGCAACCTCGGCGCCATCCTCGCCGCCCACGGCCTCGGCTTCGACGACGTGGTCAAGGCCACCGTCCACCTGCAGCACCTCAAGCGCGACTTCGCCGCCTACAACGAGGTCTACAAGTCCTACTTCACCCAGCCGTACCCCGTCCGCACCACGGTCGGCTCCGAGCTGCTGGACATCCTGGTGGAGATCGACTTCGTCGCCCACAAGAGCGCGTAAGGTCGCCTCGTGGACAGTTCGGTGTACGTCTTCGTCGAGGACCTGCGCGGCGAGGGCGTCGAGCGGGTGCTCGACAGGATCAGCGCGTACGGTGTGGCGGGCGTCACCGTCGGGGCCGTCCACCACGCCTCCCGCGACATCACCCCGCACGGACTGTCCAGACTGACCATCCGCCGCGACGGGGCCCACTTCCCCCCGCCGCCCGACCTGTTCTCCGGCCGGCGGCTCAAGCCGACGGCCGGACACCAGGACGCGCTCGACGGCCTGCGCGAAGCGTGCACGAAGCGAGGGCTCAGGCTCCACGGCTGGACCGTCTTCCTGCGCAACGCCACGATCGGGGCGGCGCACCCCGACGTGACCGTGCGCGACTGCTTCGGCGACCGCGGCTCGCCGTCCGACCTGTGCCCCGCCCATCCCGACGTGCGCGACTACGCCGTCTCGCTCGCCAGAGCGGTCGCCAGGCTCGGCGTCGACAGCGTGGTCGCCGAGTCGCTGCACTTCCGGCCGCTCAAGGCCGAGCGCTCGTTCGTGCCGCTCGGGCCGATGGACACCTACCTGTTCGGCCTGTGCTTCTGCGACTACTGCATGCGCAGAGCCACCGACCTGGGCGTCGACGCCGAGGTGGCGCGCGAGGAGTGCGCCAGGATCGTCGGCGGAGTCCTCGACGGCGACCCGCCCGCGCAGGGCGAGGTGACCAGGGCGGCGCTGACCGCCTACGCCGGTCCCGACGTCGTCGCCTACGCCCGCGCCCGCTCCGAGACCGTCACCACGCTAGTCTCCGAGGTCGCGTCCGCCGTCGCGGGCGAGGGCTCCAAGCTGGTGTTCGTCGACTCGACCGGCGCCGTCAAGGGTTACCGGGACGGCCTGCCGACCCCCGGCCTGGCCGCGCACGACGCCTGGCAGCTCGGCGTGGACCTGGTGGCGCTCGGCGACCTCGTGCCCGCCTTCGGCGTGCTCGCCTACGCGCGCGACGCCGCCCGGGTGGCCGACGACGTCGGCGCCTACCTGCGCTCCGTGGGCAAGGACAGGGAGGTGCGCGCCGTGCTGCGGCCCGGCCACCCCGACAGCGACTCCACCGACCGGCTCGTGGCCAAGGCGCGCGGGGCCAAGGCGGCGGGGGCGATGGCGGTCGACTTCTACGCCTACGGCCTGGTGCCGCATCCCGTGCTGGAGCGCATCCCCGCCACTCTCGCCGAGGCTCTGTAAGCCCGTACGGACTCCGCGCAGGAGATGGGTTCCGGGGTCATCGCGATTCACCGTGTCGAGGCGTGACGCCGTCCAGGACAGCCGAGACCGCTTCGGCCGCGAACCCTTCCTGCAACGGCAACCCTCTGAACACCGACCTGATCCACACCGCCCCCGCCAGCAGGTCCACGATCAGCAGCGGATCGGCCGACTCCGCCAGCTCGCCGCGCCGTACCGCACGCTCGAAGATCTCCCGCTCGCGCGCGAACCGGTCGGTGAAGAACCGGCGGGCGTCCAGCTCCGGATGCTCCACGGCGGCCCCCAGCGCGGCGACCGCGACATCCCTGGCGGGCGGCTCCGTCAGGAGCCTGCCGATCCCCTCCACCAGCGCCACCAGATCGCCCCGCAGGCTCCCCGTGTCGGACGGCTCGAACCCGAGCACGTCCGCCTCGACCAGGGCGGCGCCGAGCAGCGCGGCCTTCGACGGCCACCAGCGGTAGATCGTCGTCTTGTTCACGCCCGACCGCTCGGCGACCCCCTCGACGGTGAGTCCGCCGTAGCCCCTCTCCGCGACGAGCCGCAGCGTCGCGTCGAAGATCTCCTGCTGCTTCCTCGGCGCCATGCGGTCATTTTCTCCCGGCGAACGCCGTGGCCACGCCCAGGCCCAGATAGACCACCCCGCTGAAGTAGCGCAGCCCCTTGGCCTTCCTGGCCAGCCGGCCGCTCAGCGCGCCGGCCGCGAGCGCGTACACGATGTCCGACAGCAGGCCGAGCACGAGCAACGTGAGCCCGAGCAGCACGATCTGCAGCGCCGCCGGCCCCGCCGACGGCTCCACGAACTGCGGCAGGAACGCCAGGAAGTACAGCGTCACCTTGGGGTTGAGCACGTTGACCAGAACACCCTCGAGGAACACCTGGCGCAGCGGCTGGGGAGGCGGCGCCTGCGCGGCGGCGTCCTGCTTGGCGGTGAGGGCGCGCACGCCGAGATGGACCAGGTAGGCGACGCCGGCCCACTTGACGACCGCGAACAGGGTCGCGGACTGCGAGATGACGTACGACAGCCCGGCGGCGGCCGCGGCGATGTGCACGAGCGTCCCCACCTCCACACCGAGCGCGCTGGCCAGCGCCGCGGCCCTGCCCTGAGCCAGCCCTCTGGCGGTGATGTAGAGGTGGTTGGGGCCCGGGATGAGCACCAGGGCGAGCGAGGCCGCCACGAAGAAGGCGAACGTTGCCGGGGAGATCACAAATGCACAGCGTACGCTCGCTTTGGTCCGCTCACGAGAACCAATTCCGGCCGCCGATCGAGGGCCAATGGGAATGTCGCCGGCGCGTGGCATAGTAACTGCGTGAACGGAACTCTCGTCGGGCGCTCAGCCGAGCTCGCTCGGCTCGCGCGGGTGCTCGAAGCGTCCGCCGAAGGCGCGGCGGGAGTCGCACTCGTCGGCGGTGACGCCGGCATCGGCAAGACCCGGCTGGTCACCGAGCTGGTCGCCGAAGCCCGGCAGCGCGGCTTCCACGTGCTGGTCGGCCAGTGCGCCGAGCTCGGCGACGCGCTGCCCTACCTCCCGCTGGCCGACGCCCTGCGCGGCGCCGAGCCCGTCGTGCGCGAGGCCGCCGCCGCCCATCCCATGCTCGGCCAGCTCCTGCCGGGCACCGAGAGCGCGCCGTCGGCCGGCCTCACCCAGCAGCGGCTGTTCGGCTCGCTGCTCGGGCTGCTGGCGGAGGTCCAGCCGGTGGTGTTCGTGATCGAGGACCTGCACTGGGCCGACCGCTCGACCCGCGACCTGCTGGTCTTCCTCAGCCGCATGGTGCAGTCCGAGCGGGTGTGCGTCGTCGGCACCTACCGCACCGACGACCTCCACCGGCGCCACCCGCTGCGCTCGGTCCTCGCCGAGCTCAAGCGCCTCCCCACGGTGACGAACGTGGAGCTGGGCCCGCTGGGCACCGGCGAGATGTCTGATTACGTGACGACGCTCGGCCAGGTGAACGCCCGCGAGCTCGGCATGATCGTCACCCGGGCCGACGGCAATCCCTTCTACGCCGAAGAGCTGTTCGCCGCCGTGGCCGAGGGCGAAACCCTGCCCGACGGCCTGGCCAGCCTGCTCATGTCCAGGGTCGAGATCCTTTCCGCGGCGGGCCAGCAGGTGCTGCGCGCCGCCGCCGTGGCCGGCCGCCGCGTCGAGGACGAGCTGCTGCGCGAGGTCTCCGGCCTGCCGCTGGCCGACTTCGAGGAGGCGGTGCGCGAGATCGTCTCGCGCGGCCTGCTGCGCGTGCACGGCTACGGCTACGCCTTCCGCCACGCCCTCCTCCAGGAGGCCGTCTACACCGACCTGCTGCCCGGCGAGCGCACCCGCCTGCACGCCGCCTTCACCCGCCTGCTCACCGTGCCCGCCGAGCTCGCCCACCACCACCTCGCCAGCCACAACCTCGCCGGAGCCCTGACCGCCTCCGCCGAGGCAGGGCGCCTGGCCGAGCGCCTCGGCGCCCCCGCCGAGGCCCACAGCCACTACGACCAGGTCCTCAGCCTGTGGGACCGGGTCGAAGGCGCCGCCGACCTCGCCGGCGAGACCCGCGTCGCGCTGGCCTTCCGCAGCGCCGTGATGGCCGCCGACAGCGGTGACAACCACCGCGCCGTCACCGCCCTGCGCGCCCTGCCGCCCACCTCCGAGGTCAGCGAGCGCCTGGCCTACTACCTGTTCGAGACGGATGACACCGAGGGCGCCATCGCCGCCGCCGAGCACGCCGTGCAGACCGCCTTCGACCAGATCGCCCTGGCCAGAGCCCTGGCCACCTATGCCCGCACCCTCCTGTGGAGCCCCCGTCACGCCGAGGTCGAAGAGCTCGCCCACCGCGCACTCGAGACCGCCCGCGCCGCCGGAGCCAAGGACGCGGAGGTCGGCGCCCTGCTCACCCTGGCCACCTTCACCGAGGTCCGCCACGACATGGCCGCGGCCCACGACCTGGTCGAGACCGCCTCCGCCGAGAGCACCGGCGACCTGGCCATGGACCTGCGCGCCCGCTATCACCACGCCCGCATCCACTACGAGCAGGGCCTGCTCGACGAGGCGGCGCAGGTGGCCGACGAAGGCATCCGGCTCGCCAACGAAACCGGCCTCAAGTGGAGCACCTACGGCACCGACCTGCGCTTCCTGCGCTTCCTCATCCACTACGTGGCAGGCGACTGGGACCAGGCCGAGGCGGTGGCCGCCAGCTTCGGCGCCCGCGTGGGCACCGCCCCCGAGGCCACCCTGTCGTCCTACGCCCTGTTCATCGAGGTCGCCCGCGGCCTGCCCGCCGTCGAAAGCCGCCTTTCCTGGCTGCGCCCCTTCTGGAACGACTCCCTGGTCGCCTACATATCCCGCGGCCTGGCGGCCGAGCACGCCCTCTGGCGCGGTGACCCGGCCACCGCCCTCGACCACATCCACGCCACCTTCGACGCCCTGGACCCAGGCGACTCCGGCGCCATCCGCATCGCCGCCATCGGCCTGTGGGCCATGGCCGAGCTCGGCATCACCGAAGGCGCCGACGACCTCCTGACCCGCGCCCGCTTCGCCGTCACCACCGGCCCCGTCGGCGAGGGAGGCCGGCTGGGCCCCGAAGGCCAGGCCTGGGCACTACGCATGGAGGCCGAGTGGCACCGCGTCCACGGCCGCCTGGACGTCGACCTGTGGCGCGAAGTCGTCGACACGTTCTCCTACGGGTTCGTCTACGAACAGGCGCGGGCCCGACTGCGCCTGGCGGAGGCACTGCTGGCGGCCGGCGACCGCGAAGGCGCACAGACCGAGTGGGAGCTGGCCAGAGAGCAGGCGGGCAAACTACGCGCCGCACCCCTCGAAACAGCCCTCGCGGAATTCGGCAGAAGAGCCCGCTTCGGCCCCGGAGCCTCAGACGGCGACGGCGGCCTGACGGCCAGGGAGGTGGAGGTCCTGCGACTGGTCGCTGACGGCCTGACCAACCGGGCCATCGCCGAGCGGCTGTTCATCGCACCCAAGACGGCGAGCGTGCACGTGTCCAACATCCTCGCCAAACTGGACGTCTCCACCCGCACCCAGGCGGCCGCCGCAGCCCGCAGCCGCGGCCTGCTCGCCTGACTATCGGCCGGCCAGGTCCCGCACCACCTGGATCAGCTCCGCGGGATCGAACGGCTTGGTCAGATAGGCGTCGACCCCGATGCCCCGGCCTCGCCGCTTGTCGTCATCCTGAGCCCGCGCCGTGATCAGCACCACCTTGATGTGGCTGGTGGCTTCCTCGGTGCGCAGCCTCTGCGCAGTCGCCCAGCCGTCGAGGCACGGCATCATCACATCCAGCGTGATGACGTCCGGCATCACATCCAGCACCCGCTCAAGGCAGTCCTGCCCGTCGGTGGCGGTCGCCACCTCGAAACCCTCAAGATTGAGATTGACCGCGATGAGCTGACGAATGACCTCGTCATCGTCTACGACCAGTACTTTGCCAAGAACCTCGCCCACGGCGGCAAAGCTACCTGTAGCAGGGCGGTCACGTGCGGTTTTCGCGCGATGTGTTCATGGACGGTTATCTGGTGCCGAGTGGCTCCGGGATGCTGGTAGCCTAGTCACACGTTGAGCCCCCTTAGCTCAGGGGATAGAGCACCGGCCTCCGGAGCCGGGTGCGTAGGTTCGAATCCTACAGGGGGCAC